>JAGNQK010000015.1:17289-27712 GCA_017989115.1 Dermatophilaceae bacterium
GAGGTTGCCGAGGCTCCCGCCGCTGAGGCGGAGGTTGCCGAGGCTCCCGCCGCCGAGGCCGAGGTTGCCGAGGCTCCCGCCGACGAGGCCGCCCCGGCCGCCGACGCGGACCAGGCCTGAGCCTGCCCCCTCGTCCCTGTCCGAACTGCTAGCTGAAAGAGCGATACCACTCATGGCGAATTACACCGCCGCTGACATCAAGGCGCTCCGCGAGAAGACCGCCGCCGGAATGATGGACGTCAAGAAGGCCCTCGACGAGGCCGATGGCGACATGGCCAAGGCCGAGGAGATCCTTCGCGTCAAGGGCCTGAAGGGTGTGACCAAGCGCGAGGGCCGTACGGCCTCCAACGGGCTGGTCACCGCCAACGCCGGCGCCGGCGAGGGCACCCTCGTCGAGGTTCTGTGCGAGACCGACTTCGTGGCCAAGGGTGAGCGTTTCGGCGCCCTGGCCGCGCAGGTCCTCGACCAGGCCGTTGCCACCAAGTCCGCTGACGCCGAGGCCCTGTTGGCCTCGACGCTCGAGGACGGCCGCACCGTCAAGGAGCTCCTCGACGAGGCCAACGCCACCATCGGCGAGAAGATCGAGGTCAAGCGCGTTGCCCGCCTCGAGGGCGAGCACGTCGTGTCCTACCTGCACAAGACGAGCCCCGACCTGCCCGCGCAGATCGGTGTCCTCGTCTCCACCGCCGGTGGCGACGAGCAGACGGCCAAGGACGTGGCGATGCACATCGCCGCGTTCAGCCCGAGCGTGCTCACCCGTGAGGAGATCGACGCCGCGACGGTCGAGAACGAGCGTCGCGTCGCCGAGGCCACCGCGAAGGAGGAGGGCAAGCCCGAGGCCGCCCTTCCGAAGATCGTCGAGGGCCGCGTGAATGGCTTCTTCAAGGAGAACGTCCTGCTCGAGCAGCCGTTCGCCAAGGACGCCAAGAAGACCGTCGCCAAGGTGCTGTCCGAGGCCGGCGCCGACGCCAAGGGCTTCGCGCGCTTCCGGGTCGGTAGCTGACGAGGCACCGCACCACCAGCATCACCGGATGCCGTCCGCTCACCTGAGCGGACGGCATCCGTGCGTTGTCGGCAGGTTCGCGTCGAGGGATCGACGGCGCGGCGTCAGGTGACGCGGCCCCGGGCCAGAGCTGCATACATGAGGGTGGCCACGGTCTCACCGTCGGTGATGTCACCGCGAGCGAGCATGGCGAGCACCTCACCCCACGGCACCCGCCGCACCTCGCTGATGCCCTCGACCTCCTGCTCGGCACCGTCCACGGGGGACAGGCCCGTCGCCAGGTACACGACCTCGGGGGCCACGCAGACGCCGTTGAGGGCGTTCATCCGGCCGATCTCGCGCCAGGTCGCCGCCTGGAGGCCGGTCTCCTCGGCGAGTTCCCGCTGCGCCCCCGCGAGGGTGTCCGGGCCGTCGGACCCACCGGCGGGCACCTCGACGGAAGGCCCGGTCGTGTGCCGGTCGACCGTCACGAGCACCACCTCGTCGTCGTCGGTCACCGCCACGACGAACACCGCCGGATGCCGCAGGTGCACGACGCCGTAGATGCCGTCGCTCCCGTCGGGGCGCACCACGGCATCCTCGACGACCTCGATCCACGCGTTGGCGTACACGGTCCGGGACTCAGTGACAGGCCACACGGCGTCAGCCTGCCACGGGTGTGGAGTGGGCGCACCGCCCGAGGTCGAGCCAGGACCATCCACGACGGGGACGAAAACGGCATCCGACCCGGTCCCCGTCCGGGTGGAACACCGGCGCTGTGGCAGGATCGAGCGACCGCGAACCACTGCCGAGGAGGCACCGTGACCACGCACGCCCAGACCCAGGCCGCACCGAATGCGTCGGGCGCAGCCTCTCCGCGACGGGTGCTGCTCAAGCTCTCCGGTGAGGTGTTCGGCGGAGGCAAGGTCGGGGTCGACCCCGACGTCGTGCGCGGCATCGCCCGCCAGATCGCGGATGCCGTCCGTGAGGGCATCGAGGTCGCCGTCGTCGTGGGTGGGGGCAACTTCTTCCGCGGTGCCGAGCTCCAGCAGAAGGGCATGGACCGCTCGCGCGCCGACTACATCGGCATGCTCGGCACCGTGATGAACTGCCTCGCTCTCCAGGACTTCCTCGAGAAGGAGGGCATCGACACCCGGGTGCAGACCGCCATCACGATGGGCCAGGTCGCCGAGCCCTACATCCCGCGTCGCGCGATCCGCCACCTCGAGAAGGGGCGGGTCGTCATCTTCGGCGCCGGGGCGGGGATGCCGTACTTCTCCACGGACACCGTGAGCGCCCAGCGAGCACTGGAGTGCCGCTGCGACATGGTGCTCATGAGCAAGAGCGGCGTCGACGGCGTGTACGACGCAGACCCTCGCACCAATCCTGACGCCCGCAAGCTCGAGCACGTGACCTTCGAGGAGGCGCTGCGCACCGGTCTGAAGGTCGTCGATGCTGCCGCGTTCAGCCTCTGCATGGACAACAAGCTGCCCATGGTCGTGTTCGGGATGGAGGGCGACGGCAACATCACCCGTGCCCTGCGGGGCGAGCGCATCGGGACCCTGGTCTCCGCGGGCTGAGGCACTCCTCGCGCGGCGGTCACCGGGCGGCCCGCGACTTTGACACACTGGGACCAGACCCGCCGCGCCGGTAGCGCGGCATACCGAAGGAGAACCACCGCAGATGATCGACGAGACCTTGTTCGAGGCCGAGGAGAAGATGGAGAAGACCGTCGAGGCCGCCAAGGAGGCTTTCGCCGGCATCCGCACCGGTCGCGCGCACCCCGGCATGTTCCAGAAGGTGCTCGTGGACTACTACGGTGCGCCGACCCCGCTCCAGCAGCTCGCGTCGTTCCAGAACCCCGAGGCGCGCACCATCATCATCAGCCCGTTCGACAAGAGCTCGATGCACGCCATCGAGAAGGCGATCCAGGTGGCTGACCTGGGCGTCAACCCCAGCAACGACGGCAACATCATCCGTTGCGTCATGCCGGTGCTCACCGAGGAGCGGCGTCGTGAGTACGTGAAGATGGCTCACTCGCAGGCCGAGGACGCCAAGGTGTCGGTGCGCAATGTGCGACGCAGCGCCAAGACGACCCTGGAGAAGCTCGTCAAGGACGGCGAGGTCGGTGAGGACGAGGGGGCGCGCGCCGAGAAGGAGCTCGAGGCCGTCACCAAGCGCCACGTCGACCAGATCGACGAGCTGCTCAAGCACAAGGAAGCCGAGCTGCTCGAGGTCTGACCTCGCACCACGACGATGACCGACGCCCCCGACCTCACTGCGACCGACGCCCCGGACGTCCCTGACGCTCCTGATGCTCCGGCGGCGCCGGCCACCCCGAAGGCCGGGCGCGACCTTCGGGCAGCAGTCGGGGTGGGGCTGCTGCTCGCCGGGCTGGTCATCGGCACGCTCATCGTCGATGCGCGGGCCTTTCTCGTCGTCGTGATCGCCGCGATCTGCGTGGGGGCCTGGGAACTGCGTCGCGCCATCGCCACCAAGGGCATCACCATCCCCCTCGTGCCGCTGCTCCTCGGGGTTGCCGGCATGCTGGTCTCCGCCTACGCGCGCGGGGCCGAGGCGTTGGTCGTGACGTTCGGCCTGACGATCATCGGCATCCTCATCTGGCGGGTGGCCGACGGGGTTGCCGGGGCGGCTCGTGACCTGAGCGCATCAGCCCTCGTGACGTTCTACCCCGTGTTCCTCGCCGGGTTCGCCGCCCTCATGCTCGCGGCTCCTGACGGTCGCCAGCGCATCGTCGTGTTCATCCTCGTCACCGTATTCTCCGACATCGGTGGCTACGCGGTGGGGGTCAAGTTCGGCAAGCACCCGATGGCGCCGTCGCTCAGCCCCAAGAAGTCGTGGGAAGGGTTCGCCGGTTCGGTGCTGTCGTGCGCACTCGTCGGTGCCATCTCGCTGCCCCTGCTCCTGGACGGCGTCTGGTGGGCTGGCGCCGTGCTCGGCGTCGTCGCCGCGGCCGCTGCCACCCTCGGTGACCTCATCGAGTCCAGCATCAAGCGCGACCTCGGCATCAAGGACATGAGCACGATCCTGCCCGGGCACGGCGGCCTGATGGATCGCCTCGATTCGCTCGTCGTCGTGGCCCCGGTCGCCTGGGCGCTGCTGCTGCTGTTCGTCCCGGTCGCCTGACCGACGGCATCCACGCCGCGGCCAGGTCGCAGCACCTGCGAGAATCAACGCACCATGTCCGATTCCCCCACGCCCTCGCAGGCCCCCGCACCCCGCCCGGCACCCGGCCAGCTGACGTTCACCGCGCCACGGCGGGGCAAGCCGCCGCGACACCTGGCCGACCTCAGCCTCGAGGAGCGTCGCGAGGTGGCCGCCGCCCTCGGCCACCCGGCCTACCGGGCGACGCAGCTCTCGACGCACTACTTCGAGCGGCTGGTCGACCGGCCCGAGGACATGACCGATCTGCCCAAGGCCGTGCGCGACGACCTCGTCGCCGACCTCCTGCCCCCGCTGCTGACTTCGGTGCGCAGCCTCACCGCCGACCGGGGTGCCACGATAAAGCAGGTCTGGCGGCTGTTCGACGGGGCGCTGGTCGAGTCGGTGCTCATGCGCTACCCGAAGCGGGTCACCGTCTGCATCTCCAGCCAGGCCGGCTGCGGCATGAACTGCCCGTTCTGCGCCACCGGTCAGGAGGGGCTCACGCGCAACATGTCGGCGGGGGAGATCGTCGAGCAGGTCGTGGCCGCGGCCCGCTTGCTGCGGCGCGGCGAGCTGCCCGAGATCGGTGACGCCCTCGACGGCGCCGGGCTCGGCGACGAGTCCGAGGACGGTGCGGATGCCGTGGCCTCCGATGCCGCAGCCGCCGGTCCCAGCCGGGTGAGCAACGTCGTCTTCATGGGCATGGGCGAGGCGCTGGCCAACTACAAGGCGGCCATCGGAGCGATCCGGCGACTCACCGAGCCGGCGCCCTCGGGCCTGGGCATCTCGGCCCGGGGCATCACGATGTCGACGGTCGGGCTCGTCCCCGGCATCGACCGGCTCACCGCTGAGGGCATCCCGGTGACCCTCGCCCTGTCGCTGCACGCACCCGACGACGAGCTGCGCGACGAACTCGTCCCGATCAACACCCGCTGGAAGGTCGACGAGGCGCTCGATGCGGCCTACCGCTACCACGAGGCCACCGGGCGCCGGGTCAGCATCGAGTACGCCCTCATCCGCGACATCAACGACCAGGCGTGGCGGGCGGACCTGCTCGGCCAGAAGCTGCGCCAACGCGGCCGGGGCTGGGTCCACGTCAACCCCATCCCGCTGAACCCGACCCCCGGGTCGAAGTGGACGGCATCCCGACGAGGCGTCGAGCAGCAGTTCGTCGAGCGGCTGCGGGCGCACGGCATCCCGACGACCGTTCGTGACACGCGCGGGTCCGACATCGACGGCGCCTGCGGTCAGCTGGCTGCCGCGACCTCGGGAGCCCCCGAACGCGGCTGAGTGTCGCCGCGCGCGGTTCTGACGGGAGCCCGTGGCATCGCGGTGCTCGGTGCT
The DNA here is from genome assembly GCA_017989115.1 of Dermatophilaceae bacterium. GTDB lineage: Bacteria > Actinomycetota > Actinomycetes > Actinomycetales > Dermatophilaceae > Fodinibacter. The sequence continues at coordinate 22,781 of JAGNQK010000015.1, forward strand.
CGGTGCTCGGTGCTGAGAGGGCGTCGGGGGGTGCTGTCAGGCGTCCTTGCGGCGCGCAAGGGATTCCTTGTCGGGCGCAAGGACCCCTGACAGCACTGGTACCCGGGCTCACAGGTTCGACGGTGCCCGCGCAACGTCCACCCTGGTCGGATGCCGGGGCTCGACAAGCGCCCTGCACCCTCGTACCCGCGGGTACGCTTGGCCGATGCATCGTCGCGCCCCGGCACTCCTGGCTGCCCTTGCCCTGCTGCTCGCCGGGTGCGGCAGCGAGGCCGACCTGCCGGCGAACCTGAAGTCCGCCGACACGCATGCGAGCGCCCACGCCCCCGCGCCGAGCGCCACGGTCGAGCCGGTCAAGGAGACGCCTCTGCGCAAGGGCGAGCGCTTCCAGGAGATCCGCCTCCCGGCGAAGTACACCCCGAAGGCGCCTGAGGGCACCGGCACCGACGACTACCGGTGCTTCCTCGTCGACCCCGGGTTCGACACCGACCAGCTGGTGAGTGGCGTGCAGGTGCTGCTGGACAACGCACCACTGGTCCATCACGTCGTCGTGTCCAAGGTCGAGCCGACCGACGTCACCAAGGCCGAGAAGCTCGATGCACAGACCCCCGGCGAGGGCTGGACGTGCTTCGGCGGCGCCGGAATCTCGGGCATCGCCGGTGGCAACCTCGACAAGGCCGACTGGGTCGGCGCGTGGGCACCCGGCGGGGGAGAGCGGGTCATGGCCGAGGACATCGGCATCCCGCTCGCGGCTGGCTCCCAGCTCGTGGTGCAGATGCACTACAACCTGCTCGGGGGCAGCGGCTCGGACCGCAGCGCGGTGCTGCTGCGCCTGTCCGAGGCGGCTGGAAGCGACAAGCAGGCCTTGCAGACGATGTTGCTCCCAGCGCCGGTCGAGCTGCCGTGTCGCGACAACCGCACCAAGAGGATGTGCAGCCGCGCACTCGCGATCGCCGACCTCAAGAAGCGGTTCGCCGAGGATCCGGCAACCGCCGACCTGCTCCACCTGCTCTGTGGTCCCCTGACGCCCGGCCCCGTGCAGAGCTGCACGCGCCCGATCCGCGAGGAGGGCACGATCCGCGCAGTCTCCGGGCACATGCACCTGCTCGGCCGGGCGATCACCGTCGACGTCAACAAGGGCACGCCGCAGGCCCAGCGGGTTCTCGACATCCCGGTGTGGAACTTCGACGACCAGGGCAGCATCCCGCTCGACACACCCCTCGACGTCGGCCCCGGCGACGAGATCACGGTGACCTGTACCCACGACCAGGAGCTGCGCGACCTGCTCCCCGCGTTCGAGGGCACCGAGGACCGCTACGTCGCGTGGGGCGAGGGCACGACCGACGAGATGTGCCTGGGAATCGTCCTCATGACCGAGCGCTGACGCTCCTGCTGATGACTGCCGACGCCCGTGCAGGGGCCGATGGCGGGAGGATGGCGGCAGGATGGCGGGTTGTCGTCGTGGTGGTGGCGCCCGTGGTGGGGCGACACTGGTGACGTGAGTCTTCGAGACCTCCGGCTCCGGCGCGGCTGGAGCCAGGAACACCTGGCCGAGGCCAGCGGCGTGAGCGTGCGCACCATCCAGCGAATCGAGGGTGGCCAACCACCGAGCCCCTTCACGGCCTCCGCCCTCGCGGTGGCACTCGATGTCGATCCCGGGTCCTTTGGCGAACCGAACACCGAGCCCGCCGACGGTGAACGCGCTGACGCCCTCGAGCCGGCGCCGGCGCTGACCTTCGTCGAGGCCGTGCGTCAGGGGGTCCGCCGGTGGGGCGACTTCGACGGCCGGGCCAGTCGCTCGGAGTTCTGGTTCTTCTTCCTCGCCGTGTCCGTCGTCGTCGGTGCCCTCGCTGCGCTGGACGACCGGCTCGGGGCTGCCGCCCTCGTGCTGTGCCTCGTGCCCCTCGCCGCGGCCGGGACCCGCCGGTTGCGGGACGCAGGTCAGAGCCCCTGGTGGCTGCTCTTCGCGATCGTGCCGATGGGGTTCGTCGTCCTGCTGACCCTCATGGTGATGCCCGGAAAGGCGATCGAGGAGGTGGCGACGCCCCAGAACAGTCGGTGACCCATGGGCGCCGCGGTCCTACCGAGCGAAGAGGGCGGCGGCGTCGGCGGGGAAGTCGACGAGGTGCAGCCGCTGCTCCGCCCAGCGCCCAGCGGCCAACGCTTGGAGCGCCCGCCACACGGGTGGTGCGGCCTGCCGTGCCGGGCAGCACGACGATCCTGGCGCCTCAGCGCGCGGCAGCCCGTCCTCTCGGATGCGGAAGCCCGACTGCGAGAGTAGATTGCGCTCCAATGGATGCGGCCGATTCGCTGCGCTACGGTTGGCGCCGGACCAACAGGGGGTTGGTCCCAGGGGGGATATCAATGAGCGTGCACAGCTTGTTCCGTGCTGTGGTGGGGGCGACGATCCTGGCGGCTCTGCTGCCTGTATCGGCGGCCCATTCGCAGGAACTCGGGGACGAGGCCGTTGTCAGGTTGGTAGAGGACGCCGCGCCGATACGAGTTCCGGTCCTTTCCGTACAAGAGTTCGACGAGGGGACGACAGCTGTGCCAGCCGTCACCTCGAACGGGCGCGTTTCGGTGCCGGAGTCTGACGAAGGGCTCATTGTGCTTGAGGCACCCGATACGCCCCGGCAGCCTGGGTCCAGGATCGGTGTCGCGCTCCCGGCTGAGGCAGCCGCCGGCCACGGCACCGTCACCGAATCTGGGGCTGTTGTCTACAGCGGCGATAGCGACCGGGTGGATGTCGTCGTCCAGCCCGTGGAGGACGGTTCGGTTCGCATCAGCACCGTCGTCAACGAGTCGTCGGCACCACACGCTTTCACCTACAAGCTGAGCCTTCCCGGCGCGGCCTCGTTGGAACTGTTGGGGGACGGTTCCATCATCATCATGAGGGGTGGTCGGCACATCGGCGGCGTCGCGGCACCGTGGGCAGTGGATGCCGCCGGTCGCGATGTCGCGACGCACTTTGAGATCGACGAACACTCATTCACGCAGGTTGTCGAACCCACGGCCTCGGCCACCTACCCGATTGTGGCGGACCCGTACCTGGGGATCTCTCTCATCTCCAAGGCGGTGTGGGCCCGGGACCTGTGGCAGTACAGCCCCACGCTCAAGGTGTACCCGACGTGGTACGGCCGGTATGGTCCCGCGGCTGCGCGCTGGGCCGCGTGGAGCGAAACGCTGAACAAGACCCCGCGCTCGGGTTGGCCCAACCCAGACACCGCGTCGATGAAGAATCAGTTCTACTGTCACTTCGACGTCGTCCGACTTCGCGCACCGAACAAGGAATACTGGGGCTTGGACTCGAAGATTCCTAACCGCGGGTATTGGGGCTTCGTCAATAACAGCTGCAACTAAGGAGCAATCATGCAGCATGGTTACCAGCGGGCCCTCAACATCATTGGACTCGTCGTGGCTGCCGGCCTCAACGTCGCGGTCGTGTCCTTCTATGTGCTGTGGTTCATCGCCGACTCGGACGCCATCAATCGGATGGAGACGGCCACCTCGGTCGACCCGACTGTCCTGTTGCCCAACGCGACTCTTCTGTGGCTCGCTGCGAATGCGTCGCTCGTGGCCCTGCTCGCACTCGATGGGGTGATCGTGGCAATGACCATGGCGGCACGGTCAAGGCGTCGTCTCGCCGGCCAGGACCCCGACACTGCTGAGGAGTTGAGCACCCCGATCTCATCCCGGCCTGGCTGAAACGTTCGTCGTGGGCTGTGACATGCAGAACGGGCAGCATGCTGCCCGTTCTGCATGTCACAGCGTGGCCGAGTTGCCGGTGACCAGGGCGGCGGCCTCGGCGGGGGAGTCGACGAGGTGCAGCCGCTGCTCCATCGGGCGCCCCACGGCCAGGGCCTGCAGCGCCGGCCACACGGGGATCGTGTTCGTCCAGTGATCCCGGCCGACGAGCACGAGGAGGGGGAGCACGGCATCCGGCGTGGCGTAGAAGAGCCGCGTCGCCGCCTGGAAGACCTCCTGCACGGTGCCGGCCGCGCCGGGGAGCACGACGATCCCGGCATCGCAGCGCGCGAGCAGGCCGTCCTCGCGGATCGCGTTCGAGAAGTACTTGGCGATGCCGTCGCAGAAGACGTTGGGCGGTTCGTGCCCGTAGAACCACGTCGGGATGCCGAGGCTCGTCACCGCGCCCAGCTCACCGCGCGCCTCGAGCAGGTCGTCGTGCACGTCGAGCGCGACCTGCGCCCACGGCTCGATCTCGGGCACGAACGACGGGATGCCAGCCAGTCGAGTCAGCGCCTCGTCGAGCGACCTCGCGGATGCCGCGTACGCGCCGAGGTTGGCAGCCTCCATCGCGCCCGGTCCGCCCCCCGTGGCCACGACGCACCCGGCCTCGGCCAGGGCATGGCCGAGGTGGGCGGCCCCGGTGTAGCCCGCCGTTCCCCGTTCGAGCGCGTGCCCACCCATGACCCCGACGACGCTGAGCTGCCGATGACCTCGCTCAGCGCGTCGCTCATCGAGTCGTCGTGGATGGCCCGCAGCAGGGTGACGAAGGCGTCGTGGTGCGAGTCACCGTCCCGTGACCAGTGGTAGGCCAGGGCGTCGGGCGTGGCGTCGTACCCGTGCTCGCTGAGCCCCGTGTAGAGCTCGTGCGGTTGGTAGAGCGTCGCCCGGTAGGGGTTGATCGGCACCCCGGGGTCGGTCGGGAAGACCAGAGCCCCGTGCTGGCGCAGGTGTCGAGCGAGGTCGGCGCTGACCCGTCCACCGAGGACGACGAGCCCCTCGAGGTCGGTGCGTTCCAGCAGCGGAGCCTCGTGGCCGGTCAGGTCGAGGTCCTGGAAGCGCAACCCGGCGAGCGGGCGCGGAGTGCTCAGCACGGCATCCAGGCCGTCGAGGTCCTCGATCTCCTGCACGCCCCGAACGTAGCCGACCCGTCACCCTCGGGGGGAGAAAGGTCAGTGGGCGGTGAGC
>JAGNQK010000112.1 GCA_017989115.1 Dermatophilaceae bacterium
GCTTGGCGACCCTGCTGGCAGCCGGGTGGATGCGCTGGCTCAGCAGGTCGAAGTCGAGACGGTCCTCCCCCGGTCGCACGACGATGATCTCGCCGTCGACGACGCAGCGTTCGGGCAGGTTGGCCAGAGCGGCCTCGACGACCTCGGGGAAGTAGCGCGTCATCGGCTTCTCGTTGCGGCTGCCGATCTCGACGAGGTCGCCCGAGCGGAAGATGATCGAGCGGAAGCCGTCCCACTTGGGCTCGAAGCTGACGTCCTTGCCGTCCAGCGCGGCGATGCCCTTGACCGCCTTGGCGAGCATCGGCGGCACGGGCGGGACCACCGGCATCCCCCAGCGCTCGCGCTCGGCCGCGTCGCGTTCGGCCTTGGGCGGCATGTACTCGTCGTCGGCCTTGTCGGTGCGCCGCTTGCTGGGCTGCACCCGCGGCGGCTCGCCCGGCATCTTCGGGTAGTCGGGCGGGAAGTTGAGCTCGCCGAGGCCCCGCTCGTCGACGTCGCGCTGCCAGAGCGCGAGTGCCCCGGACACGTCCCCGACGGCGCCGTCGATGTCGGCCCAGGCATCGCCGCGGTCCTCGAGGACGTCGGGCACGGTCAGCACGGTGAAGTCGCCCGGGCTGACCGTCTCGAGCTCTGCCCACGTCACCGGCATCGACACCGGGGCTCCGGGCAGCGGCCGCGGGCTGTAGGGCGAGGCGATGGTGCGGTCACGGCAGGCCTGGTTGAAGTCGACGAAGACCCGTTCGCCGCGTTCCTCCTTCCACCACGAGGAGGTCACGAGGTCGGGAAGCCGGCGCTCGAGCTCGCGCGCGATCCCGATGACGCCGTGCCGCACGTCGAGGAACTCGTGCGTCGGGCCGATGCGGGCGTAGACGTGCACCCCCCGGTTGCCGCTGGTCTTGGCCCAGCCGGTGAGCCCCACCTCGGTGAGCAGTTCACGCAGCGCGACCGCAGCCTCCACGGCATCCGCGAACGTGCGCCCAGGCTGGGGATCGAGGTCGATGCGCAGCTCGTCGGGGTTGTCGTTGTTCGCCGTGCGCACCGGCCACGGGTGGTAGGTGACGGTGTTCATCTGCACCGCCCAGACGGCGCTGGCCACCTCGTCGATCACGATCTGCGCGTGGCGTCGACCGCTGGGGTAGCGGCACGAGACGGTGCGGACCCACTCGGGAAGACCCTTGGGAGGGTTCTTCTGGTAGAACTCCTCGCCCTCGATGCCGTCCGGAAAGCGCTGGAGGGTCACCGGGCGGTCGCCGATGTGGTGGACCAGTGAGTCACCGACGGCCATGACGTAGGCCGCGAGATCACCCTTGGTGATGCCGGCATCAGGCCACATGAGCCGGTCCGGGCTGCTCAGGCGCACCTGACGGGGCCCGTTCGGGCCCTCGATCTCCAGCACCTGGGCATCAACCATGGCGCGAGCCTAACCAGCGGCACCGACACACGGGCCCGGGAAGCCTAGCCACGGCACCGAGGTGGGCCTGCGGGCCACGACATCCGAAGGGCGCCCTTCTCAGCGGGAACGATCCGAAGCGGGCGTTCGACAGTGGGAACCATCCGAGGTGGCTCGCTGTTGGTCCAGACATGACGATGAAACCGAGTGACCGTTCCTACGCCGTCGAGCGCACCGAGGAGGAGTGGAAGGCCGCCCTGTCCCCCGCGGAGTACCAGGTGCTGCGTCAGGCCGGCACCGAGCGGCCCTTCGTCGGCGAGTACACCGATGCCAAGACCGTCGGCACGTACGCCTGCCGGGCGTGCGGTGCCGAGCTGTTCACCTCCGAGACCAAGTTCGACAGCCACTGCGGCTGGCCGTCGTTCTTCTCGCCGCTCGCGGGCGAGTCGGTCGAGCTGCTCGAGGACCGGTCGCTGCCTGGACGCCCGCGCACCGAGGTGCGCTGTGCGACCTGCGGCAGCCACCTCGGGCACGTGTTCGAGGGCGAGGGCTACGACACGCCGACCGACCAGCGCTACTGCATCAACTCGATCAGCCTGACCCTGCACCCGAAGGACGAGCCCGCCGCTGGCTGACCCGCCTCGACTTTTCCTCCCCATGAGGCAAGCCCGAGGTTCGCAAGGGATCGCATCCCTTGCGAACCTCGGGTTTCCCATGTCCAGCACGGAGCGGCCGCGTTGTCCACAGGCCGGATGCCGTTCGCTCGTCATCCACAGGCCCCTCACCTGGCGTGCCCAGCACCTGCCGATTCGGCCATCGTGACGGGATGACGACGACGGTGGATCCCGCGCTGCGAGCTCTGGCCGCGGGGCAGCACGGGATGTTCACGCTGGCCCAGGCGCGCACGCTGGGTGTCAGCCCCTTGGTCCTGGAGCGTCTGGTCCGCGAGAACCGACTGCTCCATCCCGGCCGCGGGCTGTATGCCGTCACGGAGGATGTCGACCAAGCCCCTGAGCCATGGCACCGGCACCTCTGCGTGGGGGCGCACCTGCTCTATCGCGACGCGTCACTGACCAGCGCCAGCGCTGCACTGGCCCACGGCCTGCCCGTGTGGGGAGTCGATCTGAGCAGACCCGACCTGCATCGGCCTGTCGACCGCGCCGTCGGTGTCAAGGCGTTTCGGGTGCGGCCTCGACCGAAGAACCCCCTACGACCCGAGCCGGTCACCACCGAGCTTGGCCGCGCCGACGAGGTGGCCACCTCCGTCGTGCAGTTGGCCCTGGATCATGGTCCGGTGGCCGGCACCGTCAGCGCGGACAACGCCGTCCACCGAGGTCTGGTGACGATCGACGCGCTGACGACTGCCGGTGACCTGGTGGCGTCCTGGCCCGGGTCATCACGTGTCCGGTCCATGCTCGCCTTCGTCGACGGCCGGTCGGAGTCCGTGGGTGAGACCCGGTGCCGCATCGAACTCGTGACGCACGGCATCCCGCTGGTGCCGCAGGTGCCGATCCGTGACCGCGACGGGAACGTGTTCGCCCGGGTGGACTTCGTCATCGAGGGGTACAAGGTCGTCGTCGAGTTCGACGGGAGGGTGAAGTACGCCGAAGGAGACAAACAGGTGCTGTGGGATGAGAAGCGTCGCGAGGATCGGCTGCGCGCCCTGGGCTACCTCGTGGTGCGGATCACCTGGGCCGATCTCGAGCACCCCGGAGCGGCCGTTGCGAAGGTTCGGCGCGCGATGGCCCAGGCGGCCTGACCTGCCCGAGCCTTGACAAGGGAAACCCGAGGTTCGCCGGGGAAGGCTTGCCTTGCGAACCTCGGGCTTCCCCCATGGGGAGGAAAAGTCAGGCGCAGGGATTCGGGGTTGGGGCGCGGGACAGGGCTGGGGGTCAGCGCTGGCGGGCCACCAGGGTGCGCACGTCCACGCGCGGCCCCGTGTAGAACGGCACCTCCTCGCGCACGTGCATCCGGGCCCGGGAGGCCCGCAGCTCTCGCATGAGGTCGACGATGCGGTGCAGCTCGTCGGCCTCGAACGCGAGGATCCACTCGTAGTCGTTCAGGGCGAACGAGGCGATGGTGTTGGCGCGCACGTCCGGGTAGTCGCGAGCCATCTGGCCGTGTTCACGCAGCAGGTCGCGCCGCTCGGCATCCTCGAGCAGGTACCACTCGTAGGAGCGCACGAACGGGTAGACGCACACGTAGTCGCGGGCCTCCTCGTCGGACATGAACGCCGGGATGTGGCTCTTGTTGAACTCCGCCGGTCGGTGCAGGGCTGCCACCGACCACACCGGGTCGAGGTGCTGGCCGTATGCCGTGCGGAGCAGCGCGTGGTAGGCCTCCTGGAGCGCCTCGATCGTCTCGGCGTGCCACCACACCATGACGTCGGCGTCGGCGCGCAGCCCGGCCACGTCATAGGTGCCGCGCACGACGACGTCCTTCGCGGCGAGGTCGGTGAACAACTCCTCGACCTCTGCCGCGAGGGCGTCGCGGTCCTCGTCGCCGATCGGCTCGGCCACGGCGAACACCGACCACATGGCGTAGCGGATCGTGTCGTTGATCTCGCGGATCCTGGCGGCGTTGGGGTTGCTCGGGACGGGTCGGGATGACTCGCTCATGCTCGGTGCTCTCCTTGGTGCGGCGTGCTCGGGATGGTGCTCAGGTGGCTCAGGGCGGCTCGGGCCGCGCGTGTGGCGGATGCGATGACGGCCGGGATACCGACCCCGTCGTAGGCGGCACCGGCCACCTCCAGGCCGGGCAGACGGGCGACGTCCGCGCGAACCGACACCACGGCATCCACGTGGCCGACGGCGTACTGCGGCAGCCCGCCACCCCACCGCTGGACGTGCGCGTCGACGACCCGGGGCAGCGGGCGACCGAGCGCCTCCCCCACCTCGGCCACGGAGACGGCGACCAGGTCGGCGTCGTCGCGTTGCACCACGGCCTCCTCGCGCGCCCGGCCGAGCGAGGCCCGCAGGTGCACGACGTCGTCGGAGACCTCACCGGTCCACGCCCACTTGCGAAAGCTGAACGTGCTCGCCTTGATGGCGCGCCCCTCGACGGGCGGGACGAGGAACCCCGATCCCGGGACCTCCGCGAGGTCACGGCGCTCCACGGCAAGCGTCACGACGGCACTGGATGCCGTCTCGATCTCACCGAGCACGCGTGCCGCCACGGCTGCGTGGGGGGCCAGCAGTCGCGCGGCCGGTGACGGAGGCAGACAGAGGAGCACGGCATCCGCGTCGATCACCTGGGGGTCGGCGGCCGATCCGAAGGTCAGCCGCCAGCCGGCTGCCGTCCGCTCGAGAGCGCGCACCATCGCCCCGGTGCGCACCACCGCACCACGAGAGCGCAGCTCCTGCGCGACCAGGCCCGGAAGGCGCCCCACTCCCCCACGCAGGCCGGCGAACGGCGGGCGCGGGGGCTGCGGTGCCCGCGCGGTCGCGCTGACCGTCGCACCACCGACATCGGATGCCGTGGCACCGGTTCGTGGGGTGAGCAGGCTCTCGCCGCGGGTCGCCCGTTCCCAGAGCACGGGCATCGTCGCCTGGAGGGAGAGCCGGGAGGCGTGCCCCGCATAGACCCCGCCGAGCAGCGGCTCGACGAGCCGGTCGACGACGGCCGATCCCAGGCGGGCACTGACGTAGTCACCGACCGAGACGTCGGACTCGAGAGTCCCACCGGGCCACGGCTGCTCGGCGCGCAGTCGGTCCACCTCGTCGGCGGTGAGCACTCCCAGCGCCGAGGCCGGGTCGGTGGGAACGCCCATGAGGGTGGCGGCCGGCATCGGGCGCAGGCTCCCCCGGCTCCAGATCGACGCCGACGTGGTCGCCGGGGTCACGAGCTCTCCCTCGGCACCGACGCGGGCGACGAGGTCGATGGCCTCCGGGCGAACGGCCAACATCGACTCCGCGCCGACGTCGACGAGGTGGCCGCCCACGGCATCCCGCCGCAGCTTGCCGCCGAGGTCGGCGCTGCCCTCGAGGATCGTGACGTGGGCTGACGGCAGGGCCTCGAGCACGGCGAGCGCGCCGGACAGTCCGGCGATGCCGCCCCCGACCACGACGACTCGGGGCCGGGTCGAGAGGGCCGCCGAAGACATGTCCTCAGCCTCTCACGCAGCCCTGACGGCCCTGTCGCGAGGGCCGTCAGGATGTGACCCGAGCGCGTCGCAGTCGTGACCTGATCGAGACTCGCAACCGGGAACCTGAGCGGCGGGGCCAGCGCCTCACGACAAGGTGCCGCGACACGCAGCCACGGCGAGATCCCTGACGAAGGAGTCACCATGCGATCCCCAGCCCGCACTGTCCACCCGACGCTCCCTTCCCGACCGGCTGGCCGGTTCCGGGCCACGGCAGCGGTCCTCGCCCTCGCCGTGCTCGCCGTCAGCGGGTGCGGCGCCAGCGGCTGGGGTGATTCCGGGTCGGCGGACTCGGAAGCGGCCCCGGCGGCCGGGTCGGGGGCGGACCTGACGTCGAAGGGTTCCGAGGAGGGCGGTGCCGCGGTGACCGGGGAACAGTCGCAGCAGGACACGGTCGGTGGCGCCGCGCCAGAGCTCGGTGCAGTGGGCGTGAGCGACGTGGCCGCGAGCGTGGCCGACCGAAAGCTCGCCCGCCGTGCCGACATCTCGGTCACCGTCAAGGACGTTGATGCCGCAGCGACCAAGGTGCGCGCGATCGCGAGCGCTGCCCAGGGGCTCGTCCTGGCCGAGTCGGTGGCGAGCGAGTCGGACATCGCAGCGACGGGCGGCTTCAGCAGCATCACGATCTCGGTGCCGACGGACCAGCTCGATGCGACCCTCGACAAGGTGGCCGCGATCGGCAAGGTCCACTCCCGCAACACCTCGACGGAGGACGTCACCGCCCAGGTCGTCGACACGCAGTCGCGACTGAAGACGATGCAGGCCAGTGTCGATCGGGTCCGGGCGCTGATGCTCCAAGCCACGAAGCTCGGTGAGATCGTCACGCTGGAGGCCGAGCTCTCACGCCGCCAGGCAGACCTCGAGGCGCTGCAGTCACAGCTCGCGCGCCTGCAGGACTCGGTCGCACTGGCACCCGTGGAGGTGCGCCTCAGCACCGATGAGCAGGTGCTCGCGGATGCCGTGGACGACACCGGGTTCCTCGCCGGGCTGGCAGCGGGGTGGCGGGCCTTCACCGGTTCGGTGACCGTGCTGCTCACCGTGCTCGGCGCGTTGCTGCCGTTCGCGGTGGCGGGGATGCTTGTCATCGCGCCGGTCGTGCTGTGGCTGCGCCGGCGCCGCGCACCCGGCGCCGACCCCGTTTCCGCCGCCGCCGCGCCGGCCGCTGGCCTCGTTCCCGCTGCCGCCGCTGCCGCCGGTTCGGCCGGAGCCACTCAGGCCCCGACCCAGCCACCCGCCGCGAGCTGAACGGAGCACCGCATGGACGGCGCAGCCGACGACCGCACACCCGTCACCTACGACACGTGTGATCAGGTGAGCGGTCCGTTCCTGCACGGCACCAAGGCCACGCTCGAGCCCGGGGTCGACCTGGTCGCGGGCCACGCCTCCAACTTCCAGGACGGTCGGGTCTCCAACAACATCTACTTCACGACGCTGGAGTCCACGGCGGCGTGGGGCGCCCAGCTGGCCGCGGCCCGCGCGGGTCTGGACGATCGAGGCCACATCTACGTCGTCGAGCCATTGGGCCCCTTCGAGGACGACCCCAACGTCACCGACAAGCGTTTCCCGGGCAATCCCACGCAGTCGTACCGGACACGGTCCGCCCTGCGGGTGATCGCGGAACTCGACGACTGGCAGGCTCACCCGCCCGAGGCGCTGGCCACCATGCTCGACAACCTCGCCCGCCTGCGGGACGAAGGCCGGGACGTCATCCTCGACTAG
>JAGNQK010000016.1 GCA_017989115.1 Dermatophilaceae bacterium
GAGAGTGACAATCCTGACCGGTCCGGTGAGGGTGGGGTGCCCCGGCGCGTGAGCTGACGGCATCCGACTCGTCCGTCGCGGGCGCCGCCCGGTCTCCACCTTCGATTCGCGTGGAGGAACCACCCGAATGGCCAAGATCATCGCTTTTGATGAAGAGGCGCGCCGCGGTCTCGAGCGGGGCATGAACGTGCTCGCCGACGCCGTCAGGGTCACCCTGGGGCCCAAGGGCCGCAACGTCGTGCTCGAGAAGAAGTGGGGCGCCCCCACGATCACCAACGACGGCGTCTCGATCGCCAAGGAGATCGAGCTCGACGACCCGTACGAGAAGATCGGCGCCGAGCTCGTCAAGGAGGTCGCCAAGAAGACCGACGACGTCGCCGGTGACGGCACGACGACGGCGACCGTCCTCGCCCAGGCGCTCGTCCGCGAGGGCCTGCGCAACGTCGCCGCCGGGGCCAACCCGATGGCGCTCAAGCGCGGCATCGAGAAGGCCGTCGCGGCCGTCTCCGACGAGCTGCTCGCCGCCGCCAAGGACGTCGAGACCAAGGAGCAGATCGCCGCGACCGCGTCGATCAGCGCCGCTGACCCCCTGATCGGCGAGATGATCGCCGAGGCCATGGACAAGGTCGGCAAGGAAGGCGTCATCACCGTCGAGGAGAGCAACACCTTCGGCCTCGAGCTCGAGCTCACCGAGGGCATGCGCTTCGACAAGGGCTACATCAGCCACTACTTCGTCACCGACACCGAGCGCATGGAGGCCGTGCTCGAGGACCCCTACGTCCTCATCGCGAACTCCAAGATCGGGTCGATCAAGGACCTGCTCCCGCTCCTGGAGAAGGTCATGCAGTCGGGCAAGCCGCTGCTCATCATCTCCGAGGACGTCGAGGGCGAGGCCCTGTCCACGCTCGTCGTGAACAAGATCCGTGGCACCTTCAAGTCGGTCGCCGTCAAGGCCCCCGGCTTCGGTGACCGCCGCAAGGCCATGCTCGGCGACATCGCCATCCTCACCGGTGGCCAGGTCATCTCCGAGGAGGTCGGCCTCAAGCTCGACACCGCCGAGCTCGACCTGCTCGGTCGCGCCCGCAAGGTCGTCGTCACCAAGGACGAGACGACCATCGTCGAGGGTGCCGGTGACGAGGAGCAGATCGCCGGTCGGGTCAACCAGATCCGTGCCGAGATCGAGAAGTCGGACTCCGACTACGACCGCGAGAAGCTCCAGGAGCGCCTCGCCAAGCTCGCCGGCGGCGTCGCCGTCATCAAGGCGGGCGCGGCCACCGAGGTCGAGCTCAAGGAGCGCAAGCACCGCATCGAGGATGCCGTGCGCAACGCCAAGGCCGCCGTCGAGGAGGGCATCGTCGCCGGTGGTGGCGTCGCCCTCATCCAGGCCGGCAAGGCCGCCTTCGCCAAGCTCTCGCTCGAGGGTGAGGAGGCGACCGGTGCGAACATCGTGCGCGTCGCCATCGAGGCCCCGCTCAAGCAGATCGCGATCAACGCCGGTCTCGAGGGTGGAGTCGTCGCGGAGAAGGTCAGCAACCTCGACTCCGGTTGGGGCCTGAACGCCGCGACCGGCGAGTACGTCGACCTCATCGCCGCGGGCATCATCGACCCGGCCAAGGTCACGCGCTCGGCCCTGATGAACGCTGCGTCGATCGCCGCGCTGTTCCTCACCACCGAGGCCGTCATCGCCGACAAGCCGGAGAAGAACCCGCCGGCCATGCCCGGCGGCGACGACATGGGCGGCATGGGTTTCTGACCCGAGCCACCCAGGTCTCACCGCATGAGGGCGGTCCCCACACCGGGGGCCGCCCTCGTGGCATGTCCGTCAGGTCATGCGCAGGCCGCGGCCCTGGTCGACCGGGGTCCGGGCCCGCAGCAGCAACCGCACCGCAGTGCCCAGCCACAGGGCGGCCAGGGCCACCGCGACCACCAGGCTCGAGGTCGTCGGCAGCTCGTCACGGCCGAGCAGCAGCAGGGGCACGCCCAGCACACCGAAGGCGACCACGGCCAGCGCCCTGTCGGCGGCGCCCCAGCGCCGCGAGAGCAGCACGAGCACACAGCCGATCAGCCACGGCAGCGGTGCGAACGCCGAGGTCGCCGGCACGAGCGCCAGGACGACCGATGCCGCGAGCAGCGTGATCGTCACGACCTCCAGCCACGGGGGCCCGGTCACCGGGGCGCCGAACGGGTCGGGCGCGAGGTACTCGATCTCGGGAGCCACCGCCTGGCCGCTGGCCTCGGCGACGAGGTCGGCAGGATCCCCGAGGTCGGCGAGCACCTGGCGAACCGCGGCCTCCGAGCGGGGGGTGGTGCCGACGGCATCCGCGAGGTACTCGTCGATGCTCGTGCGCAGCTCGGCCCGCCGCTCCGCCGGCAGCGCCGACGCCTCGGTGTCGAGTCGGGCGAGCCACTCGTCGACCGCCGGGTGGTTCGGGGTCGTCATGTCCGCGCGCCTGCCATGGCGGACACGGTAGCCGCCACGTAGACGCCGTGCGCTCAGCAACCATTCAGGGGGTGCCCAGCATCTGGTGGGAAAGGCGAGGCAGGATCGACCCATGACCACGGCCACCGCCACTGACCCGCTCGTCCTCGGACCCCTGCTGCGCTACGTCGACGAGTCGTCGGCGACGATCTGGGTTCGCACGGCGGATCCCGCGCTGGTCACCGTCGAGCGGGCCGGGCACGTCTGGAGTGCCCCGACCTTCGCGGTGCACGGGTCGCACTTCGCGCTCGTCGTCCTCGACGGGCTCGAGCCCGGCAGCGACGACGCGTACGAGGTCCGCCTGGACGGCACCCCCGTCTGGCCTCGTGAGGGGATGCCGCCGAGCCGGGTTCGCACGCTGGACCCGACCCGCGAACCGCGACTCGCCTTCGGCACCTGCCGCACGACCGGGAGCCACGACGAGGAGGGCAACCGGGCCCACGGGGTCGATGCGCTGCGCTCCTTCGCGATTGCCCTGAGGGACGACCCGGCGACGGACTGGCCCGACCTGCTCCTCCTCCTCGGCGACCAGGTCTACGCGGACACCACGCCGCACCCCGAGCTCGAGGAGTTCATGGCGGCGCGGCGGGACCTGTCGCTGCCTCCCGGTGACGAGATCAAGGACTTCGTCGAGTACGCCGAGCTGTACCGGCTCGCGTGGAGCGACGACGTCGTGCGCTGGGTGCTGTCGACGGTGCCCTCGGCGATGATGTTCGACGACCACGACATCCGCGACGACTGGAACACGTCGTGGTCCTGGCGGCGCGAGATCCGGGCCACGACGTGGTGGCAGGAGCGCGTCGTCTCCGGGCTCGGGGCCTACTGGGTACACCAGCACATCGGCAACCTCTCGCCGGCCGAGCTCGCCGACGAGGAGGTGTGGCGCCACGTGAGCGCGCACGCGGCATCCGGGGAGCCTGGTGAGCTCGACCTCTCGGACGTCCTGGATGCCGTGGCCGCCCGGGCGGACGAGGAACCGTCGACGTACCGCTGGAGCTACGCGCGCGCCCTCGGGGACTGCGCCCTGGTCGTCGTCGACTCGCGTGCGGCCCGTGAACTGCGTCCCGACGGCCGCTCGATGCTCGACGCCGACGAGATGCGCTGGCTCGACGCGGTGATGCGCGGTGGGGTGCGCCACCTGTTCATCGGCACCTCGCTGCCGTTCCTCCTCCCGCCCGGTCTGCACGACTTCGAGGCGATGAACGAGGCCATGGCGCAGGGGTCGCACGGGCGGCGGGTGGCGAGGGGCGCCGAGCGGGTTCGCCGCCGCATCGACCTCGAGCACTGGGCGGCGTTCAACGAGGGCTTCGACGAGGTGTTCGAGATGGTGATGGCGGTCGCCCGTGGTGAGCGGGGCGCGGCGCCACAGACCGTGACGTTCCTGTCGGGGGACGTGCACAACTCCTACCTGGCGCAGGTGAGCGACCCCGAACGCCTCGGTGCCTCGTCGCGCATCGTGCAGGCGGTGTGCTCCCCGATCCGCAACCCCATGCCGCGCGCCGTGCGGGTCGTCATGTCGCTCTTCGCCCGCTCGCTCGTGCGCCCGATGAGGTTCATCGCCGCCAGGTCGCGGCGCGTGCCGGACCCGGCGTACCCGTGGACGGTGACCGACGGGCCGTGGTTCGACAACAACCTCGCCCTCGTCACGGTCGGTGAGCGTTCCCTCGACCTGACGTGGGTCACGGGGGTCGTCGTCGATGACGTCGACCGCCCGGCCTTGCAGACCGTGTATGCCGCACACATCACGCCGTTGGCGTCGTCACCACGGTTGGTCGAGGGTCTGTCTAAGGTTTGACAGCCTGCGCGGAACACGGCGGGGCTCGCCTACCGTTGGGCGGGCAGTGGGTGCGCGTGTGTGCCCTCCTGACCCCCTGCCGGGTTTCATGCCGGCCACGCTGACAAGGATTCCCATGACCCTCGCCGAAACCACCGCCCGCGAGACGACGCCGCGCCTGGCCGCCGCACGGGTCGAGGGGCTGAGCAAGGTGTACGGCTCGGGGGAGACCCGGGTCGTCGCCCTGGACGACGTGACCCTCGACCTGTACGCGGGGGAGTTCACCGCGATCATGGGCAAGTCCGGGTCGGGGAAGTCCACGCTGATGCACTGTGCGGCTGGGTTGGACGAGGCCAGCGCTGGCCACGTCTTCGTCGGGGACGTCGACCTCACCACGCTCAAGGAGAGGGCGCTCACCGAACTGCGGCGCGACCGCATCGGGTTCGTCTTCCAGGCCTTCAACCTCGTGCCCACGCTCACCGCCCGCGAGAACATCGTGCTCCCGGCGGCCATCGCCGGACGCGAGCCGGATGCCGCGTGGTTCGACGAGGTCGTCGACACCGTCGGGTTGCGCGACCGACTCGGGCACCGCCCGAGCGAGATGTCCGGGGGGCAGCAGCAGCGCGTCGCCTGCGCCCGCGCGCTCGTCGGGAGGCCCGACATCGTCTTCGCCGACGAGCCGACCGGCAACCTCGACTCCACGTCGGGCGCCGAGGTGCTGGGCTTCCTGCGGCGGGTCGTCGACACCCACGGCCAGACCGTGGTCATGGTGACGCACGACCCCGGTGCGGCCAGCTGGACCGACCGGGTCGTCTTCCTCGCCGACGGCAAGGTGGTCGACGAGCTGCGTGAGCCGACCCCCGAGCTGGTCCTGGAGAAGATGGCCGCCCTCGGTCGGCCGGTCGGGGCCTGACCCGTGCTCAAGGCCACCTGGCGCAATGTCTTCGCGCACAAGCTGCGGCTGTTCCTCAGCGCCTTCGCCGTCATCCTCGGTGTCGCGTTCGTCGCCGGCTCCTACATCTTCACCGACACCCTCGACCGGGCCTTCACCGGTCTGACGAGCGGGGCCGTCGGGGACGTCATCGTGCAGCCCGGGTCGAGCGATGACGAGGAGGCGTCCGGTCCGGGCGCCCTCGGAACGCGCACCGTTCCGGCCTCCCTCGTCGATGAGCTGGGAACAGTGCCCGGGGCGGCCCGCGCGGACGGGCGCGTGTCGAACTTCGGCACGTTCGTCGTCGGCAAGGACGGCAAGCTCATCGGGGGCCAGGGCCCGCCCGGGATCGCCGTCAACCGCACCGAGGGGCCGGCCGCGAACGGCATCCCCTCGGCTACGCTGGAGAGCGGACGCTGGCCCGAGGCACCCGACGAGGTCGTGCTCGACCCGTCCACGGCACGCAAGGCCGGCTACCTGCTGGGGGAGCGGATCCCGCTCGTCACCACGAGCGAGGTGCCCCGTATCGAGGTGACCTATGTGGGGACCGCGAGCTTCGGCGCGTCGGCTCTGGTCGGTGCCAGCGTCGTCATGCTCGAGACCTCGAAGGCTCAGGAGGTCTACCTCGGCGGTGAGGACGCCTTCTCCGCCGTGTGGGTGACCGCGGCGCCGGGCACGAGCCAGGAGCAGTTGCTCGCCTCGGTCAAGGAGGTCCTGCCCGAGGGGTTTCGGGCCGCGACCGGCGACGCGACCTCCGAGCGCGCCTCGACCCGAATCGACGAGGCCCTGTCCTTCGTCACGACGTTCCTCCTCGTCTTCGCCGGGGTCGCCCTGACCGTCGGCGCCTTCCTCATCGTCAACACCTTCTCGATCCTCGTCGCCCAGCGCAGCCGTGAGCTGGCGCTGCTGCGGGCCATCGGTGCCAGCCGACGCCAGGTGGCGCGGTCGGTGCTTGCGGAGGCCGGCGTCGTGGGCCTCGTCGGATCCGCCGTGGGTATCGCGATGGGCTTCGTGCTCGCCGTCGGGATCAAGTTGCTCTTCAGTCGGATCGGGCTCGACCTCAGCGCCAACGAGCTCGTGCTGCGGCCGCGCACCGTCGTCGTGGCACTCGTCGTCGGCATCCTCGTCACCCTGGCCGCCGCGTACCTGCCGGCTCGTCGGGCTGGCCGGGTTCCCCCGGTCGCGGCGATGCGGGACGACGTCGCTCTCGCCGAGAGCGGGCTGCGCTGGCGCCTCGCCGTGGGTGCGGCGCTCCTCGCCGCCGGGATCGCGGCCATGGCGGCCGGGCTCGCCGACCTCGGGTCGCAGCCCACGTACGTCCTCGGTGCGGGCGCGTTCGGTGTCCTCGTCGGCACGGCGCTGCTGAGCCCCGTGCTCGGTCGGCCGGTGCTGGCCGCCCTGGGGTGGTTCTACCGCCGCTCCTTCGGAGCCGTGGGGCTGATGGCCGAGCAGAACGCCCGCCGCAACCCGCGACGCACGGCGGCCACGGCATCCGCCCTGATGATCGGTGTCGCCCTGGTGACGATGATGTCCGTGCTCGGCGCCTCCGCCAAGGCCAGCCTGGACCAGTCGCTCTCCGAGGACATCGTGGCCGACTTCGTCGTGTCCAACGCCGTGGGGCAGGCCTTCTCCTCGACGGTCGCTGACGAGATCGAGCAGGTCGACGGTGTCGCCGCAGTGGCGCGGGTGCGCAGTGCGGTGCTCCAGGTCGACGGCGACCGCGACTTCGCGTCGGCGGTCGACCCGGCGGCCGTGGATGCCGTGGCACGGCCGGAGATCGTCACCGGCGCCCTGGCTGATCTCGACGCGACCTCGGTGGCGATCTCCAGCGAGCTCGCTGCGGATCGGGGGTGGGCGGTCGGGTCGACCGTCAAGATCGAGTACGCAGGTGCGACGACGGACGCCACGGTCGTCGCGACCTATGTCGAGGGTGCCGTGCTGCAGTCGGACGTCACGATGTCGCTGGAGGGCTTCGACGCGATCGGGGTGCCGCCAACCGATCGCACGGTCTACGTCGTGGCAGCCCCCGGTGTCGACCGGGCTGTGCTGGGAGCTGCGCTGAAGGACGTCGTGGTCGACCTGCCGACCGTCACGGTCAACGACCAGGAGACCTTCGCCGAGGAGCAGCGCGCGCCGATCGACCAGCTGCTGTTCATCGTCTACGCCCTGCTCGGCCTGGCCGTGGTCATCGCCGTGCTCGGCATCGTCAACACGCTGGCCCTGTCGGTCATCGAGCGGGTGCGTGAGATCGGGCTGCTGCGGGCGGTGGGCCTCAGCCGCACCCAGTTGCGCACGATGCTGCGGTTGGAGTCGGTGGCGATCGCACTGCTCGGGGCGGTGCTCGGCATCGTGCTCGGCCTCGCGTTTGCCCTGGCGCTCCAGCGCTCGCTCATCGATGACGGCATCGACGTGCTCGCCATCCCCGTCGGGCAGTTGGCGCTGTTCGTCGCGGTGGCTGCCGCGGTCGGGGTGCTCGCCGCCCTGTGGCCGGGCCGACGCGCGGCCAAGCTCGACATCCTGCGGGCCATCGCCAGCGACTGACCAGGCCCTCCCGGCCCGGTCCCTCCCGGCACGACCCTGATCCTCCTGCCCGGGCTGCCCCTCAGTCAGCCCGGGCACGAGGGGCTCAGGGGGTGAACATCCGCGTGGCTGCGGCCTCGGCGTCGGCGTACTGGGTGCCCGCGGCGCCGAGTACCTGGCCGATGGAGTCCAGCGAGGTGCGCACCTGCTGCTGGGTTCCCCGCCACTGCGACACCACGCCCTGGAACTGTGCCGATGCGCTGCCGGTCCACGCGTCCTGAAGGCCGTTCAGGCGGGCCATCATCGTGGCGACCTGGCCCTCGATCTCGGCTGAGATGCGGGCGATGTCGCCCGCTGCCCCGGCGATGCGCTCGGTGTCGACGGTGAACTGTGCTGCCATGGGAATCCCCCTCGTTCAGGGCTGCACCTGAGTGGCGCACCCGCTGCTGACGACACTAGGACGTCGCCGACACCGCCCCGAAAGTTATCCACAGGGCTGGTGCGAGGGGCAGGCGAGGTGGGGGGACGGCGCGGTGTCGTCGCAGGTCCTTGTTCCGGTCGCAGATCCTTACTCCGCCGGTGAGCCCTTGCAGCAGCGCACATCGGGAGCAGGGACTCACATCGGGAGCAAGGATCTGCCACGAGGTCCGCGCGGCACCCCAACCAGGGCCCAGGTGCGCCTCGGCCAGCGCGAACGGGTCGGCCGGCGAACGATGGGCACCAGATCCGGGCCCCGCCTACGATCAGGGCGTGGCCATCCTCATCGACCCGCCGCGGCCCGAGGCCCACGGCCGTCGGTGGTCGCACCTGATCAGCGACACGAGCACCGAGGAACTGCACGCCTTCGCCCGCGCGGCCGGCATCCCCCGCAGGGCGTTCGAGGGCGATCACTACGACATCCCCGAGGAGCGCTACGCGGCCGTCGTCGCCGCTGGCGCGGAGCCCACGCCGGCACGAGACCTGCTCCGAGCCCTGCAGCGAAGCGGCCTGCGCCTGCAGAAGCGCCGCGGCGACACCGGGGTCGCCAAGATCACCGGCATCCGCTTCGTCGACGGCACGAGTGCCGACGTCGACCTCATCGCCTCGCCCCGCGAGGCCGACGAGGGGCGGGTGTTCGCGGCGATGGCCTTCGTCCGCGACGACACCGGCGACTTCGCGCTCGTGCACTCCGTGCGCCGCAGCGAGTGGGGTGCACCGGGTGGCTGGCGCGAGCCGGGGGAGTCGGTGCGAGAGAACGCAGTTCGTGAGGTCCGTGAGGAGACCGGCCTGCACGTCCCCCCGCGCGACCTCACCCCGATCGGCTACGAGCGGTTCCACCACCGATCCTCGGGGGGCCTGTGGCGCGAGGGGGAGGACCTGCTCCAGGTCTACGAGGTGAGCGTCCCCGGCATCCGACCCGCCCTCACCCCTGAACTCGACGACACGTCACACCATCAGTGGGTCACCTGGGACGAGCTCGAGGCCCTGTGCTCCCGCCAGTTCTGGTGGGCGCTCGCCGAGGCGACCCTCAGCCCGCCAGCCGGGTGAGTTCGCGGGCGAGGTTCTCACGCGCCGCCGACCCCCACGTCGACCGCGCGTACTCGGTGCGGTACACGTTGTCCCGCGCGAGGAACGGTCGCAGCACGGCAGAGCGCTCACGGGCGTAGACCGCCGCGGGTACGTGCGCGTACTCGGCGCGCACCTGGGCGCAGTACTCGTCGAACCGAACCACCGGAGCCGCGAGGATCCACAGGTCCGCGTCATGCAGCAGCACCCGGGCGGGGTCCTCACCGGCGGTGCTGCCCAGATCGTGGTGCTCGGTGTCGAGCACGGATGCCGTGACGCGCCGTCGCGTCGCCGTCGCCACCCCCAGCGCGCTCAGGTGGTGTTCGGCCAGGTCTGCGCTCGCCGCCTCGTTGCTCACGGTGGCTGTCCTTGCGGCCGCTGCTGCCCCCGTCGTGCCGGGACGGTCTGGCGTCGCAGGGGTGACCGAGTAGACGGCGTCGTGGAACCACGCGGCCAAAACGGCGACCGTTGCGTCCTCGGCGGACACGGCACGGGTGGCGCACAGCCGGTCGAGCGCGGCGAGCACCTCGCTGAGGTGGGTGAGGCCGTGGTAGCGCCGGTGCTCCTCGCTCCAGCGAGTGAGCAGGTCGTGCCCCACGTCGTCGACGACCTCCCGCGCAGCCAGGGGAGCGGCGACGGCGCAGTCGGCCACCCACCGGCGTTGGAGCGCGCGCATCGGGCCACTGTGCCACCCACCACGGGCTCGCGTCACGAGGGTGGCCGCGACCGCTCGTACGCCTTGGCGTAGCGGCTGCCCATCGCCAGGAGCAGCAGACCCACGGCGATGAAGGCGACCGAGCGAACGATGCCGCTCAGCGACGACAGGTCGTAGAGGAACAGCTTCGCCACGCTGACGGCGGCGAGCAGGAGGCCCGTGCGTAGCGTGAGGTCGGCGTCAGGCGAACGCTCGAGGCCGTGCAGCAGCAACCATGCGGCTCCCAGCATCCAGGTGATCGTGGCGACGGCCTGCCCGATGGTGAACCCCAGGGTCGGGTCGCCCAGTCGCGCGCCGACGAGCGTGCCAGCCGCGGCCAGGGCCGTCGCGGAGGCGGCCAGCCCCAGCACCCAGACGGCGATCCGCACCATCACGCGCAGCTCACGCCCCAGACCGCGTTGCTGGCCCATCGCCCAGACGACCATGGCGAGCACCCCGGCGAGCACGATGCTGTCCAGCAGCGCCGCCGCCATGTCGCCGCGCAGGGTGCGCGCAGACGCCGCGACGGTCAGCGGGTACTGCAGCCACCCGACGACGCCCAGGAGGGTCACGCCTGCCGCCAGCACGAGGTTCACCCGCGAACGCGTGATTCCTGCGACGGCCAGACCCACGATCGCGAGCAGCAGCAACCCGGTCGTGATGAACCGGGTCGGTGCCCCCGCGACGACCGCCAGCACGGCGAACGCGGTGCCCGCCGCGCCCGTGGTGACGACCAGGTGGCCGGCCACCGGGCCGACCGGGCCGCGACCCAACGTGGTTGCCGTGAGGAGGAGCACGGCGGATGCCGTGGCGAGGGAAAGGGTGCGCGCCGGGTTGTCGAAGGTCGTCGTCGCGGCGAACAGCCCGATCGCCAGCAGGGCGACCGCGATGGAGGCGGCCAGGTCGCCGGGATCGCGGCGCACCGACAGGGTCGAGGTGAACAGGGTCGCGGCGAGGGCGATGCCGGCGATCGCGAGGTTGCCGACGTCGTCCACCGTGCCACCTCCGGCCACCGAGCTCACGAGCAGCGCCAACGTCAGCGGAAGCACCCGGGCCAGCGTGAGCACCGGGGTGGTCCGGTCGCCCGACGCCCACCAGCCGGCGAGGCAGAGGATGGCGAGGTAGCCGGTGACCACCCAGCCACCGCCCTGGGCGACCACGGGAGCCAGCACGGCCGCTCCGAGGACGACGAGCACCGCGAGCAGCTCGCTGCGCCAGCTGCGGGCGAGGTGCAACCCGCCGAGTGCGACGGCACCGGCGAGGGCCAGACCCGGTGCGGTGGGCACCCAGCCGTAGCCCGTGGTCACGGCGACGACGACAAGGTAGGCGGTGGCGACACCGGTGGCCACCAGGGCGACGGGCGCTGCTCCGACCCCTGAGGGTGCGCCCACGGCCGCTGCGGGTGCGCCCTCGACGGTGTCGCGCCCACGAAGATCGGCGCGACCACTGCGCACGCCCAGCCCGATGAGGATCACGGCCAGGACGGCTCCGGCGGCGACTCGCGCCTCCGGGCCGAACCAGCCGCGTTGGGCGGCCAGGACGAGGAACATCGCGACCCCGGCCATGGTGATGACGGCACCCGCGATGGCCAGCACCCGCGTCACCGCACCCTCGCGGCGGTACCACGGCACCGACGGGGTGGGGGTCTGCCACGGACCCAGCGTTGCCGGCGGCGCCGGTACCTGCGCGGTGATGGGCGGCGCGGCGGGTACCGCCGGGGGACCTGCGGGGCGGGCGACGGGAGGGGGCAGGGGAGCCGTGCGGGCGGCATCCGGGATGCCGTACCCCTCCTCGCGCTCGAGCTGGCTGCGCAGGCGCGCCAGGCCGTTGCCGACGGTGTACATGCGGGTCATCGCGTCGGCGAACTCTGCTTCGAGCTGCTGGACCTGGGCGCGGGTGCTCATGGGCACAGTCTCGTGCCCGGGCGGCATGCTCACCTGAGCACTCCCACTCATTCCGCGACGTCAGGTGCACCCCGCGCGCTCAGGGCCGTGATCGGCCCTGACCCGGCGGGGTGCACCTGACGTCGGGTCAGGGAGAGGTGGTGGTGGGCTTGGCGGCGAGGGTGGTCTTGACGTCGATCGTCTTGCCGTCGCGCAGGACGGTGAGGGTGACCTCGTCGCCGGCGCTGCGCTCGCGGATGTGGGCGACGAGGGAGAGGGCCGACTCGACCCGCTCGCCACCCACGGCCGTCACGACGTCGCCGACCTGGAGCCCGGCCTTGGAGGCGGGGGTGTCGGCACCGACCGAGGTGATCTCGGCGCCGGTGCGCGTGGCCGAGCCGTCGGAGGCCGAGCCGTCCTGCGGGGTCACCCCGAGGTAGGCGTGCACGGCCGTGCCCTTGGCGATGAGCTGCTCGGCGATCGAGGTGGCCTCGTTGACCGGGATCGCGAAGCCGATGCCGATGTTGCCCGACTGACCCGAGGACGACCCGAGCGAGGCGATGGAGGAGTTGATGCCGATGAGCTGTCCGCCGGCGTTGACGAGCGCTCCACCACTGTTGCCGGGGTTGATCGCAGCAGAGGTCTGGATGGCGTTGGTGACGACGGGCTCGGCCTGCGACTGGGCCTGGCCGAACTGGTCCTGGCCGCTGCTCTCACCCTGGGTGGTCACGGGCCGGTTCAGGGCGCTCACGATGCCGGTGGTGACGGTGCCGGCGAGACCGAGAGGGTTGCCGACGGCCATGACCGGGTCGCCGACAGCGATGGCGTCGGAGTCACCCACGGCGATGGGCGTGAGGTTGCTGGGGTTGCCCGTGATGGTGATGACGGCCAGGTCGGTCGAGGGGTCCGTGCCGCGGATCTCGGCCGCGAAGGTGCGACCGTCCGAGGTCGTCACGGTCAGCTCCTGGGCACCGGCCACCACGTGGTTGTTGGTCAGCACGTGGCCGGAGGAGTCGATGATGACCCCGGAGCCCTGGCCGCCGCCCTGCGCGGAGGTCGCGGTGATGGCGACGACGCTCGGGGAGACCGCGCTGGCGGTCGCGGTCCAGTTCGGTGCCGAACCGTCGGCCTGGACGACCGGCGCGGCATCGGCGTTGCGGCCGAGGGACTGCGACGTCCCCGTGGTGGTCGCGGCGTCGGTGCCGTTGTAGGCGCCGGTGATGGCGAGCGTGCTGCCCGAGGCGATGAGGCCCGTGATGACCGCGACGGCGGTCAGCTCGGCCAGGCGGCGGCCGCGCCTGGGTGCCGGAGGAGTGGTCATCGCCGGCATCATGGAGTTACCCGGAGGGGCTGGCGGCGCCGGGGGCCACGTCGGCACGGGCTCGGTCGGCTGGCCGAACGTCCCCACGGGCCGGGGGTCGGTGGTCGTGCCGCCCCGGGGGGCGTACCACTGGGGGGTGGGGTTCTGGTCGGTCATGGCGAACGCTCCTTCGACGGGGGTGACTGGCTTGCACCCAGTCAATCCCGCCGACTTGCGAGCACTCTGATCAGTTGCTGGGAGTGCGCTGTGCGACGGGGCGCCGCTCGGCAGGTGAGGGCCGCTGGGGCAGTCGGACGACGAAGGTGGCCCCACCGCCCGGGGTGCGGGCGACCCCGACCTGGCCCTGGTGACGGGCCACGATCGCGGCGACGATCGCCAGGCCCAGGCCGCTTCCGCCACCAGCCGTTCGCCCGCGCGAGGGATCAGCCCGGTAGAACCGTTCGAAGACCTTGGTCGCCACCTCGGGGGGGACCCCCGGCCCGTGGTCGCGCACCTCGAGGGTGGCACCGTGCGCGTCGAGACCGACGGCGACCTCGACAGGGGTGCCCGCCGGGGTGTGCCGCAGCGCGTTGGCGACGAGGTTGGTGACGACCTGGCGCAGCTTGGGCTCGGAGCCGACGACGACCGTCGGTGCGACCGGCCCACCGAGACCGAGGAGGCTGATCCGACGTTCGGGGGCGCGCACGCGCGCGTCGGCCACGGCATCCGCCGCGAGGACGGTGAGGTCGACGGGTGCCAGCTCGACCTCGGGGGCGTCGTCGATGCGGGCGAGCATGAGGAGGTCCTCGACGAGGCCGCTCATCCGCTCGGACTCGGCCTCGATCCGTTCCATGGCGCCGCCGACGGCTTCGGGGTCGCGCACGGCGCCCTGGCGGTAGAGCTCGGCGTAGCCGCGGACCGTCGCCAGCGGGGTGCGCAGCTCGTGGGAGGCGTCGGCGACGAACTGGCGCATCCGCTCCTCGCTGGCCTCTCGCACCGCGAACGAGGACTCGATGCGCGCGAGCATCGTGTTGAGGCTGCGCGACAGCGAGGTCACCTCGTCGTCGGCCTGGCGGACCGGGATGCGTTGCGTGAGGTCGCCCGCTGCGATGGCCGCGGCGGTGTCCTCGATGCGGGTGAGCGGCCGGAAGGCGCGCCGCACGGCATACCGAGCCATCGCCAGCGAGGCGAGCAGGACGAGCGTGCTGATGAGCCCCGTCGTGATGACGAGCTGGGTCACGGTGTCGTTGACGGTGTCCAGGGGGACGCCGACGGCGAAGGTGGAGTCCTCGCCGACGACCCGGCCCGCGATGAAGCGCCACTGCGGGCGGCCCCCCTCCGACGGCACGGTGAACGGCTCGCCACTGGTCACGCGCGGGTCGTCGACGGTCAGGACGGGAAGGACCGGCCGCGCCGTCTCCCCGGTGGGCAGCCGGGTGATCGCCCCTCGGGCACCTTGGAGGTGGAATGCGTACCCCGTCGGCAGCGCCGACCCGGTGCTGCGCAGGTCGTCGAACACCTGGTTGGCCACGGGTCGCGCGACCGAGCGCAGTTCCGAATCGACCCGGTCGAGCAGGTCCGAGCGCATGAGGTAGGCCGTCGCGAGGCTCGTGAGGATGAGCGCGGCCCCGACGAGGGTCCCGACGATCGCCACGAGGCGGCGCCGCAGCGGGACTGCCTCGAGGTGGCGCACGACACGGGCGACCGGGTCGTCCTTCGCTGCCGGTGGGTCGGATGCCGGGGGAGTGGTCGCCGGGGAGGCGCTCGTCACGGTCAGGCCTGGGGTGACAGGCGCAGCACGTAGCCGACCCCCCGCTTGGTGTGGATGAGCGGGGGCAGGCCCTCGGCGTCGATCTTGCGACGCAGGTAGGAGATGTAGGACTCGACGATCCCGGCCTCGCCGCGGAAGTCGTAGTCCCAGACGTGGTCGAGGATCTGCGACTTCGACAGGACCCGGTTCGGGTTGAGCATGAGATAGCGCAGCAGCTTGAACTCGGTGGGGCTGGTCTCGATCACCCGACCGGCACGACGAACCTCGTGCGAGTCCTCGTCGAGCTCGAGGTCCTCGAAGGTCAGCACGAGGCTGTCCTGCTCGGCGTCGCCCCGGGTGCGGCGCAGCACGGCCCGGATGCGGGCGACGACCTCCTCGAGGCTGAACGGCTTCGTGACGTAGTCGTCGCCGCCGACGGTCAGGCCCTTGATCTTGTCGTCGACGGAGTCGCGGGCCGTGACGAACACGATGGGCAGCTGGCGGCCCTGTTCCCGCAGGCGGCGGGTGACGGTGAACCCGTCCATGTCGGGGAGCATGACGTCGAGGACGCACAGGTCGGGGTCGTGGGCATCAGCCACGCGCAGCGCCTCGGCGCCGCTGGCCGCGGTGGCGACGTCGAACCCGGCGTAGCGCAGCGACGTCGCGAGCAGTTCGCGGATGTTGGGCTCGTCCTCGACGACGAGCAGGCGGGCCTCAGGCGTCGGGGTGCTGGTCACGGCGTCAGTCTGGCGGGTGACCCTGTGAGTTTGCTGGACATCGCCTGAACTCGCTGGTCGAGGTGACGCCGGGGACGCAGGAGTTCAGGGCACGAGCGGTGACTGCTGCGCGCGATCTGAGTGCTGTGTTCAGACCCGGGCTCCTCGTCAGAACGAGTTGTCGTAGTCGTACTCCGAGTAGCCGCCGCCGTCGAACCAGCCTGCTGATCCCGCCGCGATGAGGCCGATCACCGCCACGACGGCCAGCGCAACGCTGATGCCGAAGGCGATCCAGCCGTACTTGGCCATCTTCGCCGACTGCGCCGGGTCGCTCGACTGCTTGGTCAGCGCGACGATGCCGAAGATCAGGGAGGGCGTGGTGAACAGGCAGCAGGAGACGGCGCCGATCGCCGAGATGATCGTCAGGGCCAACGCACTGCCGTTGGTCGACGGGGCCGCCGTGTAGGGGCTCGGGCCATAACCCGGCTGGGGTTGCGCGTACACCGGGGGAGCACCGTACGGAGCCGGCTGCTGGCCGTACGAGGATGCCGGCTGGCCGTAGGGGTTGGGCTGGCTCCCGTAGGCGGGGGGCTGGCTGTAGGGCGTGGGCTGGCTCCCGTAGACGGGGGGCTGGGCGTAGGGGTTGGCCTGCGTGCCGTAGGCGGGGGGCTGCGCGTACGGGTCGGACTGCTGTCCGTAGGCCGGGGGCTGCCCGTAGGCCGGGGGCTGCCCGTAAGCGGGGAGCTGCTGAGTGTCGGACGGCGAGGGCGGTGCCTGGTACGACGCCGGCGGAGCCTCGTACGGCGAGGGCTGTGCTTCCGGGTGTGCCGGTGCATCGGGCGCCGGGGCGCTGGAAGAGGGCTCGGGTGCGGAGGCCGGCCACCCGGCATCCGATGGCGCCGTCGGGTCCACCGGGGTGTCCTGCGGCCGATCGGTGCTGTCGCTCATCGTTGTCCTCGTGTCCTGCGTCGTCCCCCGGGCGACGCCGGATGGCGTGCCGAGACGAGGGTAGAGCGTGCGGGCGTCGCCATGAAGCGTGCGGCGTGTCAGGATCGGCGGGTGAGACTTCCGCTGCCGCAGGTCGAGCCCGACGCAACCCTGCCCGAATCCGTGACGATCTACGAGGTCGGGCCACGAGACGGCCTCCAGAACGAGGCGGCGGTGGTGCCGGCCGCGGTGAAGGCTGACTTCGTCAGGCGCCTGGCCAGCGCGGGTCTGGGCACGATCGAGACCACGTCGTTCGTCGACCCGCGGTGGGTGCCGCAGCTCGCCGACGCCGAGGAGGTGCTCGGGCTGCTCGACGAGCAGGGGCGCGGGGCGCAGCGACCCGTGCTCGTGCCCAACCAGCGTGGGTTGGACCGGGCGCTGGCTGCTGGTGTCGGAGCGATAGCGGTGTTCGGCAGCGCCACGGAGACGTTCGCGCGCAAGAACCTCAACCGCAGCGTCGAGGAGTCGCTGGCGATGTTCGCGCCGGTCGTCGACCGTGCCCGGGCCGAGGGGCTGTGGGTTCGCGGCTACGTCTCGATGTGTTTCGGTGACCCGTGGGAGGGCCCCGTGCCGGTGGCGCAGGTCGTCGACGTCTGCCGGCGACTGATGGACCTGGGCTGCGACCAGCTCTCGCTCGGCGACACGATCGGGGTCGGCACGGTCGGGCACGTGCACCGCCTGCTGGCGGGGTTGGATGCCGTGGGCATCACCTCGGACCGGGTCGGGGTGCACTTCCACGACACCTACGGTCAGGCGCTGTCGAACACGATGGCGGCTCTTCGGGACGGGGTCACCGTCGTCGACGCTGCCGCCGGCGGTCTCGGGGGGTGCCCCTACGCCAAGTCCGCGACCGGCAACCTCGCGACCGAGGACCTCGTGTGGGCGCTCGATGGTGCCGGGGTGCGCACGGGCGTCGACCTCGATGCGCTCGTCGCCGCGAGCGGGTGGCTGGCGGGTCACCTCGGCCGGCCGTCGCCGTCGCGCGTGGTGCGGGCCCTCGCTGGTGTCTGACGTCGTCGATGCGGGCCGTGCAGGTGCGGCTCGACTCAGGCGGTGGTGGCCGGCGACTCGATCGAGCGGATGCCGAGGACCTCGGGCGTGATGCGGCGCTCCAGGGCCAGCGCGAGCAGGGCGACAACAGCCAGGCAGCCGATGATCAGGCCGATGAACACCCCGGCGAGATTGCGGTCGAGCAGCACCCCGGCGACGATCGGCGCCGTGATGGCCCCGCCCTGGAACGCCCCCGATGACACCGCGTTGAACCGCCCCCGGTCCCGGTCGCTCGCGAGGTCGTTGACGATGGCGGGCACGGTCGGTTGCAGCATCGTCTCGCCGAGGCCGAAGAAGATGTGGAACACGATGACCCCGGCAGCCGCTGCGAGCGTGCCGGCGACGAGCCCGGTGGCGCCGAGGATCAGCCACGCCACCGCCCACATCACCACCAACCCCAGGAAGACCCGCGTTCGGCGGCGGCCGTCGATGAGCCGCAGCACGAGGAACTGCATGCCCACGATCACCGCGGTGTTCGCCGCGAACGCCAGGCCGATGGTGCGCGTCGACACCTGGCTGACCTCGCGGGCGAAGGCCGGGAAACCAGCCTCCATCTGGCCGTAGCCGACGAAGCTCGACAGGAACGTCAGGGCGGTGATCCACACGACCGCCGGATTGCGCAGGATCGTCAGGTAGCTCACGCCCGGCACGGCGGATGCCGTGTCCTGCGGGCCGCTGGGCGCGCTGGCCTGCGGTGGCCCCCCGGTTCGTCGCAACGGTCCGATGAGCAGGGCGATGGGGATCAGCATGCAGGCGGCGTCGGCCAGGAAGATCGCCGTGAACGTGGCAGGGCGGTCGACGTCGGTGAGGAAGCCGCTGAGCACCCCACCGATGCCGATCCCGAGGTTGACCAGGGCGAAGTTGATGCCGAAGAACTGGGTGCGAAGCGGCCCCGAGACGATGCTCGAGGTCAGGGCGTTGAAGCCGGGCCACCCGATGCCGAAGCTGATGCCGATCAGGGTGAACGCGGCGACGAAGGCCGGCACCGAGGTCGCGAACGCCAGGATCACCGCCCCGATCAGCTGGCTGAGGTTGCCCCAGATGAGCATGACGCGAGAGCCGAGGCGGTCGATCAGCGCTCCGACCGGGCCGGTCACCACGAGCGCGACGCCGGCGATGAGGCTCATCAGCAGCCCGGCCACATCGAGCTCGATGCCGCGCACCTCGTGCACGTAGATGATCGTGAACGGCAGGGTCATCCCCCGGCCGAGCGTCGAGATCGCGGTGGTCGAGAGCAGCCAGCGACCGGGCGTGGGGAGTGATTCCCAGAAGCCCCGCAGGGTGAGACGCGAGGCATTGGGCTCCATGGGGCACACCGTGCCACGAAGCGGCGACAGCGGCGCGCCGGTTTCCTCCGCGACAACGCAACGCGCACGGCATCCGCGCGTTCGATCAACGCGGGCGCGCGGGAGGCTGGCGAGCGGTTAGCCTTGAGGTTGCGCCCGTCCGGGCGTGCCCCAGTGATCTCGACAATGAGGTGGACCGTGCCGACTGGCAAGGTGAAGTTCTACGACGCCGACAAGGGTTTCGGCTTTGTCGCCGGCGACTCCGGCGAAGGTGACGTGTTCGTCCCCTCGAGCGCCCTGCCGCAGGGCGTGACCGGCCTCAAGGGCGGTCAGCGCATCGAGTTCAGCATCGCGGAGGGCCGGCGTGGGGCCCAGGCCCTGTCGGTCCGGCTGCTCGACCCCACGCCCTCGGTGGCGGTCAACCGTCGCGTGGCCGGGCGCAAGCCCGCCGACGAGATGGTCGTCATCGTCGAGGACGTCATCAAGCTGCTCGACTCGGTCTCCGAGGGGCTGCGCCGCGGCCACTACCCCGACAAGGCCCACGGCAACAAGATCGCCCAGGTGCTGCACGCGGTGGCGGGCGACCTCGAGCTGTGAGCGCCGCGGTGAAGTCGGCCGTCAAGACCGACGCGACGCTGGCGGCAGCGGTCGAGACCGCGCGCGAGGCGGCCGTGTCGATTGCCGAGGCGGATGCCGTCGGCGCCCACCTCGGCGTGGAGATGGTCCAGGACCGAGTCGCCACGCACTACTTCGAGTGTGCTGCGCTGGCCTACCGTGGCTGGCGCTGGGCGATCACCGTGGCCCGCGTGCCGCGATCGAAGACCGTCACGGTCAGCGAGACCAACCTCGTGCCCGGCGAGGAGTCGCTGCTCTCACCGCAGTGGCTGCCCTACGCCGAGCGGTTGGCCCCGGGTGACGTCGGCCCGGGTGACGTCACCCCGCTCGTCGTCGACGACCCGTTGCTCGTTGCCGGGTTCGAGGCCACGGGCGACGACGACGTCGACCAGGTCGCACTGTGGGAGCTCGGTCTCGGTCGCCCGCGCGTGCTGTCCGCGGAAGGGCGTGAGGCGGCGGCCCGCCGCTGGTACGAGGGGGAGTCGGGGCCGACGGCGCCGATCGCCGTCAAGGCACCGGCACCGTGTTCGTCGTGCGGGTTCTTCGTGCCCATGGCCGGCGCCCTGCGCTCGGTCTTCGGTGTCTGCGCGAGCGAGTGGTCACCCTCGGATGGTCGCGTCGTCAGCCTGGACCACGGCTGTGGTGCGCACTCCGAGGTCGACATGGACGCCCCCGAACCCGAGCGGGTCACCGCGCCGATCCTCGACGACTTCGAGCTCGACCCCGCCTGAGTGCCCCTCAGGCAGTCGAGAGTAGGCGAATCGCCGCGAGCCCTGTGGGGCGCGCGGCGATTCGCTTACTCTCGACGGGAGGGGTGAGCGCGACGGGAGGGGCGAGCGGATGCCGTGCCACGGCATCCGCTCTTGGTCACGTGGGGTCGTCGACGCCCTGCGTCCGGTTGACGTACCACCAGGCAAAGGCGCCGAGCCCCAGCCCGCTGACACACGCCCACGGCCACCATGAGCGCTCGCCCGTGTGCAGATCCGGGACGAGCAGGGTGACGACGAGGGCAACCGCCCAGATCGCGGTGCCGACGAGGACGATCGTGCGGGTCGGCACGGTGAGCGGGTCGACCGGTGCGGACTGCCCGAGAGGGGTCGCGCGCTGCTCGGGAGCCGGGTCCGTCGGGGTCACGCGCCCACTGTAACTGCGGGGCGCGGAACTCGGCGGCGGACCCCGAGTGACCTAGTGGTCGAGTGGGTACGCCGGCGGCATCCCCGGAGTGACCTATTGGTCGATCTCGGGACGTGGGAATGGTTAGCACAGGTAATGAGTTGGGGTAATTAACTGCCCGCCCTGCCCGAGGAGACCACCATGAGCCCCATCACCGCTCCGGTCGCGCCCTCGTCGACGCAGGCCACCCCGCCCTCGGCACCCCGGCCGATGACCCGCGCCCAGCGCGACCGGCTCACCAGTGACCTGCGGATGGCCTGCATGCGGATCGCCCGTCGCGTGCGCCTCGAGAGTGACGCACTCGTGGCGCCGCACCAGTTCTCCGTGCTCGTCCGGCTCGAGGAGCGGCCCAGCACCCCCAAGGACCTCGCCACCATCGAGAAGGTCAGCGCCCCGAGCATGACCCGCACCGTCAATGCCCTCGTCGACCTCGGGCTCGTCGCCCGCGCCGACGACCCCACCGACGGTCGTCAGGTCATCCTGTCGCTGACCCCGGCCGGTCGCGAGACGATCAAGGAGACCCGTCGCAGGCGCCACCAGTGGTTCGCCAGCCAGCTCGAGACGCTCACCGACGACGAGCGCGCCCTGCTCGTGCAGGCCACCGCGCTACTCGAACGGGTGGCCGCCGAATGAGCCCGACCTTCACCTCGTTCGAGGTCCGCAACTACCGCATCTGGTTCGCCGGTGCCCTCGTGTCGAACGTCGGCACGTGGATGGGCCGGGTCGGCCAGGACTGGCTCGTGCTCACGGTGCTCACCGCGGGCTCGGCGACCGCCCTCGGCGTCGTCACCGGGCTGCAGTTCCTGCCGTTCCTGCTGCTCGCCCCGTGGGCCGGGCTGATCGCCGACCGCTTCCCCAAGCGTCGCACCCTCTTGCTGACCCAGACCATGCTGGCCGTCTCGAGTCTGCTGCTCGGGGTGCTCGCCGTCACCGGTCTGGCCCAGCTCTGGCACGTCTACGTGATCGCCCTGCTCCAGGGCGTGACGACGGCCATCGACAACCCCGCCCGTCAGGCCTTCGTGTCCGAGATGGTGCCGAACGACAAGCTCGCGAATGCCGTGTCGCTCAACTCGGCATCCTTCAACCTCGGTCGCCTCATCGGGCCGGGCGTCGCCGGGCTCGTCATCGCGGCGTGGGGCACCGGCCAGGCGCTGCTGCTCAACACCGTGACCTTCGTGTTCGTCATCGCGGCCCTGCTCCTGCTCCGGGCCAACGAGCTCAAGCCCGCGCCGCTCGCGAAGGCGCGTGGCGGCATCCGGGAGGGTTTCTCCTACGTCCGCAACCGGGGCGACCTGCAGCTCGTCATGCTGCTCGTCTTCGTGCTCGGCACGTTCGGGATGAACTTCCAGATCACGATGGCGCTCATGGCGACCAAGGTGTTCGACAAGGGCGCTGGCGAGTTCGGGCTGCTCGGCTCGATCATGGCCATCGGCTCCCTGTCCGCCGCACTGTTCTCCGCCCGCCGCAAGGTGCCGCGGCTGCGGGTGCTGCTCATCTCCCTCGCGGCGTTCACCGTGGTCGCGACGGTGGCGGCGATGGCCCCCACCTACTGGACGTTCGCCCTGGCCCTGGTGCCCGTCGGGTTCTCGGCGCTCACGGCGCTGACGACGGCGAACGCCATGGTCCAGACCCGGGTCGCGCCGGAGATGCGGGGGCGTGTCATGGCGTTGTACATGGCGATCTTCATGGGCGGCACCCCCGCCGGTGCCCCGCTCATCGGGTGGATCTCCGAGACGTTCGGGCCCCGCTGGACGATCGGTATCGGTGCCGTGGCGATGGGGATCACGCTGGTCGGTGTGTCCGTGTGGCTCGCGAGGTCGCAGAATGTCCGCGTGAGCTATGAGTCGCAACGACGCCCGAGGGTGCGCGTCGCCGTCACCAGCCTGCCGACCCCGGCAACGGCGATCGCCCCGGTACCGGAGCCGGCTCGATGACCCCGCTGTTCCGGCGGCGGATGACCCTCGGTGTGCTCGGCGTGCTGATCGCGGTGGCGGCCGTCTACGCCCTCACCCGCTGACCCACGCTGCCCCCGACTTCGTGCGACTTTGCTACCGGATTCGGGCCAATCGCGGCCCGCAGCCGCACTCAAGTCGCACGAAGTCGGGATTGGGGGGGGTGTCAGGCCAGGTGCTCGACGACGTGCTCGATGCAGCCGATGAGCTTGCTGACGTCGTCGGGCTCGACCGCCGGGAAGCAGGCCACCCGCAGCTGGTTGCGGCCGAGCTTGCGGTACGGCTCGACGTCGACGACCCCGTTGGCGCGCAGCGTCTTCGCGATGGCGGAGGCGTCGATCGCGTCGTCGAAGTCGATCGTCGCGACGACCTGCGAGCGGTTCGCGGGGTCGGTGACGTACGGCGTGGCGTAGCTGCTCGCGTCGGCCCAGTCGTAGAGCCGGCCCGAGCTGTCCTTGGTGCGGGCGCTCGCCCACTCCAGACCGCCCTGCCCGTTGAGCCACTGCACCTGGTTGGCGAGCATGGCGAGGGTCGCGAGCGCCGGGGTGTTGTAGGTCTGCTCGAGGCGGCTGTTGCTGATCGCCGTCGGCAGGCTGAAGAAGTCGGGCACCCACCTGCCGGATGCCGTGATCTCCTCCACGCGCGCCAGTGCGGCCGGCGAGAACAGCGCGATCCAGAGGCCACCGTCGGAGCCGAACGACTTCTGCGGGGCGAAGTAGTAGACGTCGCTCTGGGCCACGTCGACGGGGAGCCCGCCGGCACCTGAGGTGGCGTCGATGAGGACGAGGGCGTCGGCATCCGCACCCTCGACCCGGTGCACGGGGGCCATGACACCCGTGCTGGTCTCGTTGTGCGCCCACGCGTAGACGTCGATGCCGGCCTCGGCGCGCGGCTGCGGGCGGGTGCCCGGCTCGCTGGAGATCACCGTCGGCTCACCGAGGAACGGCGCGTTCTTCGTCACGGTGGCGAACTTGCTCGAGAACTCACCGAAGGTGAGGTGCTGGGCGCGGTCGCGCACGAGGCCGAACGCGGCGATGTCCCAGAACGCGGTCGCACCGCCGTTGCCCAGGACCACCTCGTAGCCCTCGGGCAGCGAGAAGAACTCGGCCAGGCCCGAGCGAACCTGGGCGACGATGTCGCGGACCGGCTTCTGGCGGTGCGAGGTGCCCATGACCGTGGTGGCGATCGCGCTGAGGGCCTCGATCTGGGCCGGGCGGACCTTCGAGGGGCCCGAACCGAATCGGCCGTCGGCCGGCAGCAGGTCAGCGGGGATGGTGATCGGGGCGTCGCTCACGATGGTTCTCCAGGGTCGGCGTGGGGTTGAGTCGTGGTTGCGGTCGTCCACTCCTGTGAGGGAGCGGGACACGATGACTGCGGGCCGACGTCGTCGGCGACCCGTGACCGGCATCCATCTTCACCCACGATGCCCGGATGCCGGACGTGAGTTCCAGCACGTGGAACCTGACCGCCGGTGGCCGGCGTTCCTGCGAACACTCGCAGTTCCCTGTCGCCCCACGCGCCGCCGGCCGCGATGATGGGCCCATGGACAGGTTCGGGGGAGGGCGTCGCGTCGGCGCGACGCGACGGTGGAGCACGGGGGTCTTCGCGCTCGTCGCGGTCCTCGCGACGCCGGCGTGCTCCGCGGGTGGGGACGCGGCGCCGGGGTGACCGGTGACCCGCGCACGCTCGCGCTTCACGTCCCGCTCGAGGTGCTCGAGGCCGTCGCGCTCGACCCGCGGCTGGCCCTCACGACGACGTCCGAGGTCGTGGCGGCGGGCCAACGGCTGCGGCAGTGGTCGGACCTCCCGGGCTGACCCCCACGCCGACCGGGGTTCGGTGCGGGTCAGCGGGTGCTGCCGCTCAGCGGGCGGGGTCGAACCCGGCGACGTCCTCGAGCGGGCGCGGGCCCGGGCCGACGTAGCGTGCGCTCGGCCGGATGAGCCGCCCGGTGCGCTTCTGCTCGAGCACGTGGGCCGACCAGCCGGCCGTGCGGGCTGCCGCGAAGAGCGGGGTCATCATCGTGCCGGGGACGTCGGCGAAGTCGAGCAGCACCGCGGCCCAGTAGTCGACGTTGGTCTCCATGCGCCGCTCGGGGTAGCGCTCGGCCAGCTCGGCGATGGCGGCCTTCTCGAGCTCGAGGGCCACCTCATAGCGGGGGGCGCCCAGGCGCTGACAGGTGTCGCGCAGCACCGCGGCCCGCGGGTCGTACGCCCGGTAGACCCGGTGCCCGAAGCCCATGAGGCGCTCCTTGCGGTCGAGCACCTCCTTGACGTAGCGGCGCGCGTCGCCCATCTGCTCGACGCCCTCGATCATGTGCTGGGCCCGACTGGGGGCGCCGCCGTGGAGGGGTCCCGAGAGGGCGCCGATCGCGCCCGAGAGGCACGCCGCGGCATCCGCGCCGGTCGAGGCGATGACGCGGGCGGTGAACGTCGAGGCGTTCATGCCGTGCTCGGCCGCGGAGATGAAGTACGCGTCGATGGCCTCGACGTGCTTGGGGTCTGGCTCGCCGCGCCAGCGGATCATGAAGCGCTCGGCGATGGTGCGGCCCTTGTCGACCTCGCTCTGCGGCACCATCGGGCTGCTCTGGCCGTGGGCCGACTGGCCGATGAACGAGATGGCCATGACCGAGGCCCGGGCCAGGTTGTCGCGCACCTCGGCGTCATCGATGTCCAGGAGCGGCTTGAACCCCCACACCGGAGCCAGCTGGGCCAGCGCCGACTGCACGTCGACCCGGATGTCGCCGGAGTGCACCGGCAGCGGGAACGGCTCGGCGGGCGGCAGCCCCGGGTCGAACTCGTTGTCGACGAGCAGCCCCCAGACCTGGCCGAAGGAGACCCGGCCGACGAGGTCCTTGAGGTCGACGCCGCGGTAGCGCAGCGCCCCGCCCTCCTTGTCGGGCTCGGCGATCTCGGACTCGAACGCGATGACGCCTTCGAGCCCGGGACGGAAGTCAGGGTCGGTCGTTGCTGCAGTGCTCATGGGGATCCCCAATCGTGTGCCGGTCGCCGTTGTCGGGCGGCCCCATTGTGCACGCCGCGCGTCAGTTGGCCCCACCGGCCGTCCCGTGGGTGGACATCCGTCGGTCCCTGACGGCCATGGCTGGAGCGCCGACGTCGCGCAGCTCGAACAGGTCAGTCGCTTCGAGCAACTTGCTCAGCTTGGCGTAGCCGTAGTTGCGCGGGTCGAACGAGCTCTGGTTGGAGATGCGCTGCCCGACCGTGCTGACCCGGGCCCAGCCGGCGTCGTCGGCAGCACCTTCGACGGTGCGGCGCAGGAGGGCGACGAGCTTGGCGTCGCTGCGCAGCTGGTTGCGCGTGAGTCGGGCGGGGGTCTCAGGGGTGGCGGCCCGTTCGGTCGCCTTCTCCGCGGCCGCTTCAGCGGCCTTCTCCGCGGCTGCGAGGGTGGCTGCCTTCTTGCGCGCCGTCGTCTTCTTCGCGGGCGGCGCGGCGGATGCCGTGTCGAGGGCGGATGCCGTGTCGGCGGCGTTCGTCGTGGCGCCCTCCACCGTCGCCGCCCGTGCGGAGGCGCGTCGGCGCGGCGGCGCCACGGGTGCCGACTCGGGAGCGACCGGTGCCACGGCATCCGGCAATGGGCTCGTGGCTGCGAGGCGGTTGAGCACGAGGAAGCGCGTGCAGGCGCTCTGGAAGGGCTGTGGCGTCTTGGCGTCCCCGAACCCGTAGACCTTGGCGCCGTGCTCGCGCAGGTGCATGACGAGCGGGGTGAAGTCGGCGTCGGAGGAGGCGATGGCGAACCAGTCGGGCCGCTGGGTGTGCAGGATCTCGACCGCGTCGACGGCCAGGGCGATGTCGCTGGCGTTCTTGCCCTTGCTGGGGTCGAACTGCTGCACGGGGCGGATCGCGTTGTCGTGCAGCACCTCCTGCCACGACTTCAGGCCGGTCTTGGTCCAGTTGCCGTACGCCCGTCGGATGTTGGTCTCGCCGTGGCGGGAGAGCTCGTCGAGGATGACGTCGATGCGGGCCGCCGTCGCGTTGTCAGCGTCGATGAGCAGGGCGATCTGGTCGGGCTTGTCCATGCCCGGACCTTATGCCCGAGGTGGCAGGTGGCGACGGGTCAGGCATGATCGGCCGGTGCTGCGCTCCCACCTGCCGGACCTGACGCCGTTGCGCGAGAACGCCGCGTATCGGCGCCTGTACGCGGGGTTCACGCTGTCCAACGTCGGGTCGCAGATGGCGGTCGTGGCGATCGGGCTGCAGGTGTACGACATCACCGGGTCAACGGCCTCGGTCGGGCTCGTGGGGCTGTTCGCGCTCGTTCCGCTCGTCGTCATGGGCCTGTACGGCGGGTCCCTGTCGGACCACCACGACCGGCGCACCGTGGCGCTGGCGGCCAACATCGTCGCGTGGCTGACCTCCATCGCGTGCGCGGCGCAGGCCTGGCTCGGCAACGACAACGTCTGGGTGCTGTACGGCATCGTCGCGGTGTGGAACGGGGCCTTCGGGGTCAGCTCGCCGGCCCGCTCGAGCATCTACCCGCGGATCCTGCCGCGCGAGCAGCTGCCCGCCGCGAACGCGCTCGGGGTGTTCGCCATGTCGACGGCGATGATGGTCGGGCCGCTGCTGGCCGGCCTGCTCGT
>JAGNQK010000113.1 GCA_017989115.1 Dermatophilaceae bacterium
GGGTCGATGACGATGTCGTCGATGGCGATCCCGTACTCCTGCGTGGCGACCCGGACGATCTTCTCGGTGAGCTCGAGGCGCCGCTGGTGCTCCATCGGGATCTCGTGCTCGTCGTTGGGCAGCGCGACGATCGCGGCGTCGTACTTCTTGACCAGCGGGAGGATGGCCTCGAGTCGCTCGTCCTCGGCGGTCACCGAGTTGACCAGGGCACGGCCCTGGTAGGCGGCCAGCCCGGCCTCGAGGGCTTCGACGACCGAGGAGTCGATGCAGATCGGCAGGTCGGTGACCTGCTGGACGAGCTGGATGGCCCGCACGAGCAGGTCGGCCTCGTCGGTGAGGGGCACCCCCATGTTGATGTCGAGGACGTTGGCGCCCCCGGCCACCTGGGCGGCGACGTCCTTCTCGATGATCGACAGGTCGCCCTCGCGCAGCGCCTTCTGGAACACCGGGCGGCCCGTGGGGTTGATCCGCTCGCCGATGACGCAGAACGGCTGGTCGGCGGCGATGACCACCTCCTTGCTGGCCGAGCGCAGCACGGTCCGGCGCAGGGGCGCGCTCATGCGGGCACCTTCGTCCGACGGGCCTCGAGCAGGGCCTTCGCGCGCTTGACGGTCGCGGAGGCGTCGGAGGCGTAGCCGTCGGCACCGACGGCATCCGCGTACTCCTGGGTGACCGGGGCGCCGCCGACCATGACGATGACCGAGTCGCGCAGCCCCGCCTTCTGGAGGGCGTTGATGTTCGCCTTGAACATCGGCATGGTCGTGGTGAGGAAGGCGGAGAAGCCGACGATGTCGGGCTGGTGCTCCTCGATCGCGGAGACGAACTTCTCCGGGGCCACCTGCACGCCGAGGTCGATGACCTCGAAGCCGGCGCCCTCGAGCATGATGTTGACGAGGTTCTTGCCGATGTCGTGCACGTCCCCCTTGACGGTGCCCATGAGGAACTTGCCGATGGTCTCGACGCCGGTCTCGGCGAGCAGCGGCCGCAGCACCTCCATCGACCCGGCCATCGCACGCCCGGCGATGAGCATCTCGGGCACGAAGAAGTCGCCGCGCTCGAAGCGCGCACCGACCTCTTCCAGCGCGGGGATCAGGGCGTCGAAGAGCATCGTGCCAGGCTCCATGCCCCCGTCGAGCGCCTGGTGGGTGAGGTCGAGCACGGCAGGGCCGTTGCCGACGAGGGTCTGGTCATAGAGCCCTTGGAGGATTTCGTCGGGAGTCATGCTGCGCCTTCCTGGTGGTGGTGATCGAGACGGTTCGAGAGCGCCTTGGCATGTGCCGCGACGAGGGTTCCGGTGGACCTGAGGTCCGCCGCGAGACGAGAGGTGGGCCCGGAGATGCCGAGCGCCGCGACGACCGTGCCACCGAGCCGGACCGGCGCCGCCACCCCGGTCAGCCCCGGTTCGAGCTCGTCGACGGTGCTCGAGAAGCCGTCGTGCCGGATGCCGGGGAGTAGCGCCTTGAGGGCAGCCCCGGTCGAGAGGGACGCGGGAGTCAGGGCCTCGAGCTTCCCGGAGGGCGCGGGCAGGGCGCCGTACGCGTACAGCACCAGGCCCAGGGCGGAGCAGTGGGCGGGGACGTCGGTGCCGACCCAGTCCCGCGAGCCCAGGTAGTACGAGGAGTCGACCTGGGCGACCTGGACGACCGTGCCGCGACGAGGCACACCGAGGTTGACGGTCTCGCCCGTCAGGTCCCCCAG
This sequence comes from Dermatophilaceae bacterium, assembly GCA_017989115.1. Classification (GTDB taxonomy): domain Bacteria; phylum Actinomycetota; class Actinomycetes; order Actinomycetales; family Dermatophilaceae; genus Fodinibacter. Next base: position 1,699 of record JAGNQK010000113.1, read on the forward strand.
GGCCCGCATCGTGGAATCCGCGGCCTCGACGAGGTGCGCGTCGTCGGAACGTCGGGCGGCGTAGTGGTCGAAGAGGGCACCCGGGATCCAGCGTGCCTGCTCGTCGCGCGCCAGCAGGTCGGCTCGCTCGAGCGCGGACAGCAGCCGGGAGGTCGTCGATCGTGCGAGGCCGGTGACCTCGGCGAGCTCGGTGAAGGTGACCGGTGAGGGTGCGCGGACCACTCGGGCGAGCAGGTCGGCGGCACGGTCGATCGACTGGGTTCCAGTACCCACGGTTGGTGTGGTCACGCGACGTCCTCTCCTGCTCCGGTCCGGGCACGCCCGGACGAAACTGCCTCACGATGTGGAACTAGAGTCCCACATGATGAGGCTAGGATGTGAGCCGGCTCACCGTCAATGTCGATCGCCACCGAAAGGCACGCCCGATGTTCACCAACCGCATGCCGCGTTACGAGATCCTCTCGGCCGATGCCCTCGCCCAGTTGGATGCCGGGTGGCGTCGACTCGTGACCGAGATCGGCGTCGAGTTCATGAGCGACCGGGCCCTGGACCTGTTCCGGGCCGCGGGCCAGCGGGTCGAGGACAACACCGTCTTCCTCGACCCCGAGTTCGTGCTCGAGCAGGTCGCCAAGGCCCCGCGCGAGTTCGACGTGCACGCCCGCAACGCCGAGCGCAGCATCCACATCGGCGGCGACTCGATGGCCTTCGGTGCGGTCTACGGTCCGCCCTTCGTGCGCGAGGGGGACGTCCGGCGCGACGGCACGCTGGAGGACTACCGCAACTTCGCGAAGCTCTCCCAGTCCTTCTCGGTGCTCGACTCAGCGGGCGGCGTGGTCTGCGAGCCGAATGACGCCCCCCTGGACTCGCGCCACCTCGACATGACGCTGTCGCTCATGACACTCACCGACAAGGTGTTCATGGGCAACGTCGTCTCCGGCGAGAACGCCCGCGACGTCATCGCGATGTCCGAGATCCTCTTCGGCGGCCGCGAGGCGATCGAGGCCCGCCCGGCCTCCATCAGCCTGATCAACTGCAACTCGCCCCTGCGCTGGGACGACCGCATGCTCGACGCCCTGTTCGAGTACTGCGCCGCCGCGCAGCCGGTGGTCCTCACCCCGTTCATCCTCATGGGTGCGATGTCTCCCGTGACGATCCCCGCCGCCCTGGTGCAGCAGATGGCCGAGGCGCTCTCCGGCATCGCCCTGGCGCAGCTCATCCGTCCCGGGTGCCCGGTGATCTTCGGCTCGTTCCTGTCCAACATCGACATGCAGTCGGGCTCGCCGACGTTCGGCACCCCGGAGTCCGGCATCGGGCTGCTGTGCACCGGGCAGATCGCCCGCCACTTCAACCTGCCGTTCCGTTCCGGTGGCGGGCTCACCTCGTCCCAGGTCCCTGACGCGCAGGCCGGTTACGAGGCGCTGATGACACTCATGCCGACGTTCCTCGCGGGCACCAACTGGGTCATGCACACCGCGGGCTGGCTCGAAGGTGGTCTGGTCGCCGGCTTCGAGAAGTTCGTCATCGACTGCCAGATCGTCGAGATGCTCCAGCACGAGTTCACCCCGCTGGAGATCGACCCGGGTTCGCTGGCGTTCGACGCCCACCAGGAAGTGGGCCACGGTGGCCACTTCCTGGGCTCGATGCACACGATGGAGCGCTTCCGCACCTGCTTCTACCGCCCCTTCCTCAACTCCTCGGACAACTACGAGCGCTGGATGCGCAATGGTGCCCAGGACACCGCGACCCGCGCCGCCGGCATCTGGCGCAAGCGCCTCGAGGAGTACGAGGAGCCGACGCTCGACGACGGCATCCGGTCCGAGCTCGAGGCCTTCGTGACCCGGCGCCGCCGGGAGCTCGGCGACTGAGGCAGGCTCTGGGCCATGGCCATCAGCGCGTTCGACCTCTTCTCGGTGGGCATCGGCCCGTCCAGCTCCCACACGGTGGGCCCGATGCGGGCCGCGCACACCTTCGCCGAAGGCCTGCGCACCGACGGCCTCCTCCCCCGCGTCGGCCGGGTGCGCGCCGAGCTTTTCGGCTCCCTGGGCGCCACCGGCCACGGCCACGGGTCGGTCAAGGCCGTGGTCCTGGGCCTGGAGGGCGAGCAGCCCGAACACACCGACCCACGGGGCGCCGACGCGCGCCTGGACGCGGTGGTGCGCGACGGCATCCTGCAGCTGGCGGGCGAGCACGGCATCCGCTGCGACGTCGCCGACGACGTGGTGCTGCACCGCCGCGCCACGTTGCCCTTCCACGCCAACGGCATGCGGTTCGCGGCGTACGCGAGCGCCGAGCCCGCCGAGGATGAGGCACCGCTGCGCCAGCGCGAGTACTACTCCGTCGGGGGCGGATTCGTGCTGGACGAGGACGAGGTGGGCGAGAACAAGATCGTTCCCGACCACACCCCCGTGCGGTACCCGTTCACCACCGGGGACCAGCTGCTCGCCCGGTGCGCCGAGACCGGCCTGCCGATCAGCGGCGTGATGCTCGCCAACGAGCTCTCGTGGCGCACCGAGGCCGAGGTCCGCGAGGGCCTGCTGCACCTGTGGCAGGTCATGCAGGAGTGCGTCGACAACGGGTGCCGCGCCGAGGGTGTGCTCCCCGGCGGTCTCAAGGTGCAGCGCCGGGCCCCGCGGCTCGCGCGCCAGCTGCGCACCGAGCACCCCGGGGACCCGCTCGCGGCCATGGACTGGGTCACGCTGTACGCCCTGGCCGTCAACGAGGAGAACGCGTCCGGCGGGCGCATCGTGACCGCCCCGACCAACGGAGCGGCGGGCATCATCCCCGCGGTCCTGCACTACTACACCCGCTTCGTGCCCGGTGCCGACGACGACGGCGTCGTGAGCTTCCTGCTCACCGCCGCCGCGATCGGGAGCCTCTACAAGGAGAACGCGTCGATCTCCGGCGCGGAGGTCGGCTGCCAGGGCGAGGTCGGCTCGGCCTGCTCGATGGCGGCCGGTGCCCTGGCCGAGGTGCTCGGCGGGACCCCCGACCAGGTCGAGAACGCGGCCGAGATCGGCATCGAGCACAACCTCGGGCTCACCTGCGACCCCGTGGGTGGGCTCGTGCAGATCCCGTGCATCGAGCGCAACGCGGTGGCGTCGGTCAAGGCGATCACCGCCGCCCGGATCGCGCTGCGGGGCACCGGGCGTCAGGTCGTCTCACTGGACAAGGCGATCAAGACGATGCGCGACACCGGTCGCGACATGAAGGTCAAGTACAAGGAGACCTCGCGCGGCGGGCTCGCCGTCAACGTCATCGAGTGCTGAGCGCGGGGGCCGACCCCATCACGATGCGCGCACGTCGGTCCACGCCTGCGGAAATGCCCGCACCCCTGAGTCGGCGGCGAGGAAGGCACCAAGGAGCGTGACGCCGCCATTCCTGCAGGCGTCGGTGGCGATCTGGTGCCAGCGTCGATCGACGTCGGTGAGCAGGGCGGGACCCGAGCGCCCGCGCACGAAGATCATCGACCCGTCGGTGTCCGCGACCATGCCGCACAGTTGCGCGAGGAACGGCGCGAACTCCTGAGGATCGACTGTGTCGTCGACCTCGTTGACCAGGCAGGGTTGCGCCATCCGGCGGTCGGGGCCCACCAGGATCAGGCCGACGCAGCCGTTGGCTCGATCCTCGTCCCCCACGACCAGGTCGGCGACGTCTGCCGCCAGGCCGGGCGTGTCGAGCGGGAGGTCGGACCAGTTCTCGGGGAGGTCGTGGAAGCTCATGGCCCCACCCTGCCCGTCCCGGCGGGCCTCTCCGAGTTGTCCACAGGCCGGTTCGGTGACCGTCGCCACGAGACCACGCCGGGCACCGGTATCAGGGGCGCCGCCGGGACCTCCTGAGGGACATGCACATGATCACGCCCGGCATCGCCGCATCCCTGACCCCCACGTCCGTCGAGCGCACCCCGGTCGCCCCGCGGCCGCGACGGCGTCGCCACCTACCGCACGTGCGGCTGCACCTGCCGCACCTGCACCTGCCGCACCGCCACGCCTGAGACCTCCCGGCCCCGGTCGAGGAGTCGGGCACCGGCCCGACGGCGTGCGCGTCAGCTGAAGACGACCGTCCGGTCGCCGTTGAGCAGCACCCGCGACTCGCAGTGCCAGCGCACCGCTCGCGCCAGCACCCGCGACTCGACCTCCTCGCCGGCACGAACGAGGTCCTCGGCGGCCATCCGGTGGTCCACGCGCACGACGTCCTGGTCGATGATCGGCCCCTCGTCGAGGTCCGCCGTCACGTAGTGAGCCGTCGCCCCGACGAGTTTGACGCCCCGCGCGAACGCCTGGTGGTAGGGCTTGGCGCCCTTGAACGAGGGCAGGAACGAGTGGTGGATGTTGATGACCCGGCCGGACAGGTCACGTGACAGGTCGTCGGAGAGCACCTGCATGTAGCGGGCCAGCACGACGAGGTCGACGTCGTGCTCGGCGACGATCTCGCGCAGGCGGGCCTCCGCCTGCGACTTGGTGTCCGCCGTGACCGGGACGTGGTGGAACGGGATGCCGTACGACGTCACGAGTGGTTCGAGGTCGCGGTGGTTGGACACCACCGCCGGGATGTCCATCGTCAGCGCACCGGAACGCCAGCGGAAGAGCAGGTCGTTGAGGCAGTGCCCGAAACGGCTGACCATGATCAGGGCACGGTAGGGGTCGGCGACGCCGCGAATCTGCCACTGCATGTCGAAGCGCGCGGCGACGTCGGCGAAGAGCTCGCGCCAGCGCCCGACGTCCGGGCCCCCGGCGGAGACCGAGAAGCGGATCCGCATGAAGAACTGGTCGGTGCGCACGTCGTCGAACTGCTGCGACTCCTCGATGTTCGCACCGTGGTCGAACAGCAGCGCCGACACCGCGGCGACGATGCCGCGCTGATCGGGGCAGGACAGGACGAGAACGGCATCCGTGGTCGGGGTGGTCGCGGGGGTGCTGGTCATACCCCCACGCTAGACGGCCGAGCCGAACCACCCGATACTGTTCCGCCATGCGCACCACAAACCGACCGGCGTCGGGCACGGTGCAGTCCGTCGACCGCGCGGTGACCATCCTCGAGCTGCTCGCCGTCCACGGCACTGCAGGCGTGACACAGCTCGCCCGCGAACTCGGGGTCCACAAGTCGACGGCGAGTCGGCTGGTCGCCGCCCTCGAGCGGCGGCGCCTCGTCGAACAGGTCGAGGACCGCGGCCACTACCGCCTCGGGGTCGGGGTGCTCAAGCTCGCAGGCGCCACGACGGCCCGTCTCGACCTGGCCCAGGAAGCCCGCCCCGTGTGCCGCCGCCTCGCGGCCGACACCGGTGAGACGGTCAACCTGGCCGTCCTGTCGGGTGGTGCGGTTCTCTACGTCGACCAGGTCTCGGGCACCTCGACCCTGTCCTCGTACAACTGGGTCGGCCAGCACATCCCGATCCACGCGTCGAGCAACGGCAAGGTCCTCGTCAGCGAACTCGACGGCACCGAACTGACCCGCATGCTCGGTGAGCTCGTGGCCTACACCCCGTCGACCGTCAC
>JAGNQK010000114.1 GCA_017989115.1 Dermatophilaceae bacterium
ACGATGGCGGCGTCGGTGAGCAGGAACAGCGGCTCGGCGACCAGGGCGAGGAAGGCCGGGATGGCCAGGCGCAGCACCTCGCGGTGCTGCCCGCCGTGGCTGGGTCGGGGGCCGAGCGGGTCGCTGCTTGGCTGGTTGCCGACCGGCTGGTCGCTACCCGGGTTGTTGTTGCCTGGCTGGTTGCTGCCTTGGGCATCGAGGTCGGGGCGATCGCTCACGCCTGCACTGTTCCACGTGAAACCGACGGATGCCGTCGCAGATCCTTGCTCCGGATGGGAGTCCGTACTCCCGATGTGCGCTGCTGCATGGACGCACCACCGGAGTAAGGACCTGCGACCGGAGCAAGGATCTGCGTCGGCAATGCTCCGCCGCGCCATCCCTCGTACCCTGCGGCACCCCACCTGTGGATAACGCCGCGGGAGATCTGCACCGCCCTGCGATCGTGGAGCCGTGTCCGGTCAGTCAGCCCCGAGGCCGTTCGACCCCCAGGTCCTGCGGCTCTACTCGGCGCTGCGCCACCAGGGGATCGATCCCCAGCGAGAGCACGGCTGGGTCAGGGTGCGCCGTGGCGTCTGGGCTGAGTCGACGTGCTGGGCAGCATTGACCCCCGAGCAGCGCCATGCCGCGCAAGCCCATGCCGTGTCACTCGTGTGCGACCCCGATCGGTCGTGGATCTTCGCGCACGAGACGGCCGCCGCAGTCTGGGGTCTTCCGCGCATCGAGAGCTGGCCGGATGCCGTGCGCACCCTCGTCGTCGGCACTCGCCTTCGCGGCTCCCCGGGTGTTCGTCCGATCCGGGGACCTGCCGCGGACGCGGTGGTGGTCCACGGCATCCGGGTGACGCCGGTGGCTCGCACGGTCGTCGACATGGCACGCAGCGCATCTCTCCCCACGGCCGTCGCGGCTGCCGACCATGCGCTTCGGCACGGGTTGTGCACCCGTGATGACCTCGTTCGTGAGGCGAATGCCGTGCCGGCTCGCCTTCGAGGTCGCCCGCAGGTGGCGCTCGTCATCGACCTGGCCGACGGCGACTCGATGTCGGCGGGGGAGAGCCTGTCCCGCGTCCAGATGTTCCGCCTGGGTCTGCCCCGGCCGCGGCTGCAGGCCAAACACGAGGACGAGCAAGGGCTGATCGGGTACGTCGACTTCGACTGGGACGGCGTCATCGGTGAGTTCGACGGCAAGCTGAAGTACCGGGTCCCAGCGGATGCGGACCCGAGCGAGGCCGCGGAGATCGTGTGGCGGGAGAAGAAGCGCGAAGACCGATTGCGGGCACACAGCGAGGTGGTGCGCTGGACCTGGGACATTGCGCTCGACCGGGATCGGCTGGGTGCACTGCTCGCCGCGAAGGGCGTGCGCCCGGATCCACGGGTGTCGTGGTTCGACGTGGGCCAGGGCTCACGGGGAGCCGTCTGACGAATGGGGTTCCGGCGTCCTTCCGGCTTGACGCAGATCCTTGCTCCGGATGTGAGTCCCTACTCCCGATGTGCGCTGCTGCAAGGACGCACCACGGGAGGAAGGATCTGCGACCGGAGCAAGGATCTGCGGCGGGCTGCCCCCGGGCTCCGACGGTCGACGCTCGCGGACCGTCAGGTGGGGTCAGAGGTGCCTGAGGGCCTCGCGCCTGCTCAACCCGGACAGGTGGTCGCCTCTGCTGTCGACGTAGGCCCGCACCCAGTCGGGATCGACCCGAGCGTGCTGGCGCAGCGCCCACCCGACCGCCTTGCGGATGAAGAAGTCCTTGCCGTGCAGCGACCCTTCGAGGTTGGCGTCGAGCACGTCTGAGAGCAGGTCGACGTCGGTGTCTGCACGGTGCTTGAGCTGCGCCAGGATCGCGGTGCGGCGCACCCAGAGGTGCGGGTCCACGGCATCCGCCCTGATCAGGGGGGTGACGACCGGCCGGTGCGCCAGAAGGATCGGCCCGATGAAGTCCGCGGCGACCGGGTCGACGATGTCCCACCAGCACGTGGTCGTGACGACGTGGCGGTACAGGGCCAGCGCCTCCGGGTCCTGCCACGGGCGGGCCGCGCGGTGACCGGCGACGGCCAACGCCGCGTACCACTCCTCGCGGTGGGTGGCGTGGTCGACGAGGTCGCGAACGGCATCCGACCATTCCTCGCGCGTGTGCGGCGCGAGGGCGCGATCACGCAGCAGCGGCCGGAGCAGGACGGTCAGCTCAGGTTTGCTGAGCCCTCGAAACGGCATCGGCGACTTCATGTAGGCCCGCTGGCTGACGGCCCGCTCGGGGTCGCCGACAGCGGGGTCGGCCAGGGCGGCCCGGATCGCCGACACCAGACCCGGGTTCGGGTGACTGATCACCTCACCCATCCTGCCTTGAGTGCGGAAGTGGCGGTCAGGGCCACCACTTCCGCACTCACGTCGAGCAGGGGTGCCCTCACGCGAGGCCGAGGTGGGCGGCCTCCTCCCAGAGCTCTTCGCGCACCTGGGGGTGGGCGGCGTCGCGGATGATGTGCCGGCACTGGGCCTGCTGGTCGTACCCCCACAGCTCCGCGACCCCGTGCTCGGTGACGATGGCGCTCTGTTGGAAGCTCGTCACCGGCTCGTCGACGAGCGGCACGACGGTCGACACGTCGGCCTTGGGGTGCCACGAGCGCAGCGCGATGAACGACTGCCCGCCGGCCGAGTGCAGCGCCCCGACGATGAAGTCGGTCTGGCCGCCGAAGCCTGAGTAGATGCGCGCGTTGATCCGCGACGCGTTGGCCTGGCCGAACAGGTCGACCTCGAGAGCGGTGTTGACCGAGGTCATCTTGCGTTGCTGGGCGATGAGGCCGGGGTCGTTGGTGTGTTCGGTGCGCATCATCCGCACCCGGTGGTTGCCGTCGAGCCAGTCGTAGAGCTCGCGCGACCCGAACAGGAACGAGGCGGTGAGCGGGTGGTGCGGTTCGAGGGCGCCGACCCGGTCGAGGGCGAGCACTCCGTCGGAGAACATCTCGGTCCAGATCCGCAGCCCGCGCCGGCCGGTGAGCGCGTTGAGCGTGGCGTCGGGGACGCCGCCGATGCCCATCTGCAGGGTGGAGCCGTCGCTGACCCGGCTGGCGACGCGCTCGCCGATGGCGCGGCTGTCGTCGTCGGGGGTTGCGGGGTCGTGCGCGGGCAGCGGCTCGGACACCTCGATGGCGACGTCGACCCATTCCACGGGGACGAGTGCGTCGCCGTAGGTGTACGGCATCTGGTCGTTGATGACGGCGACGACGCGACCCGAACGCATCCGGCATCCCTCGATGGCCGCGGGCAGGATGTTGACCTCGATGCCCAGGCTGAGCTGGCCGTCGCGGGGCGGGGCGCAGTGGATGATGACGACGTCTGCGGGGATGCGTCGCTGGAGCAGCACGGGCACGAGCGAGAGCCGGCTGGGCACGTACGACAGGTTCGAGTGGCGGCGCATGCCGGCGCCGACGAAGCACGTCTCGGCCGTCACGCCCTCGCGATCCGGGATGCCGGGCGGCGCGTTCAGTGCGTGAATCGTGTACTCGTCCTTGTTCGCGTCGAGGATGCGCACGGCCGGCCAGGGGACGGCGACGTTCCCGGAGACCACCACCCGCGGCTTGCCCTGCAGGGAAGCGAACAGTCGGCCCAGTTCATCGACGCTGATGATCCTCATGGTCACCATCTTGGCCCTGTTTCGCGGGCATTTCAGGTGAGGTTTGGCACGCCTTGGGTGGGCGGTGGTGCGGCCGGATGCCGTGCCGTCGCCGTGCGTGGATGCCGTGCGTTTGGTGCCGTGGTCGGCCTACCGTGGGTGCATGTGCCGCAACATCCGACCGTTGAACAACTTCGAGCCCCCGGCGACCACGGACGAGGTGCGCGCCGCGGCGCTGCAGTACGTGCGCAAGGTGAGTGGGACGACCAAGCCGTCGCAGGCGAACCAGGAGGCCTTCGACCGGGCCGTCGAGGAGATCGCGCACATCACCGCGCACCTGCTCGGGGACCTCGTGACGACGGCGCCGCCCAAGGACCGCGAGGTCGAGGCGGCCAAGGCGCGGGCTCGGGCGGCGGGGCGGTACGGCCGCACCGGCTGATCCCCGGGGGCGTCCGACGTGCTGCCCACCAGGGCCACGGATGTTCGCCGACACCGCATCCCGATCATCCACAGGGGCGGCTCCGCACCGACTGCTACCGACTGGTAAGGATGATTTCCTGGCCGCGGGGTGACGCACGCCATGTGGATGAGACACGCCCGAAAGTTTCTTCACTCCACATGACGTGGGTGGCGTTTGCGCAGGTCAGCCGCCTGTGTTTCGGATCTGCACCGCGCCATCCACAGGGTTGTCCACCGAGTGTGCACATCGAGGCTCGGCGTTTTGCACACCTTGTCCACAGGTTGTGCACACGGGTGGTGTCGGGCACCTCGTGGCAGCGCTTACCGTGGCTCGTCGGTGGAGTGTCGGTGGCCTCTGATGTGCTGTTCACAGGGCGTCGGGCCGGTGAGCGGGCCGCTCGAACCGATCATCATCAGGGCTAGTTCGGAAGAGGTGTGCAGTGTCCATTGCGGAGTTGAACGCGTCGTACGGCGCCCCCTCCGACGGGCCGCCCGACGACCGACTTCCCCCGCAGGACCTCAACGCCGAGCAGTCGGTGCTCGGGTCGATGCTGCTCAACAAGGACGCGATCGCCGACTGCCTCGAAGCCGTGAAGTCGCACGACTTCTACCGCCCGGCACACGAACTGATCTTTGATGCCGTCCTCGACCTCTTCGGTCGTGGCGAGCCTGCCGATGCGATCACCGTCGCCGATGAGCTGGGGAAGCGCGGTGACCTCACCCGAGTCGGGGGGCAGGCGTACCTGCACCAGCTGATCCAGTCGGTGCCGACGGCGGCCAACGCCGGGTACTACGCCGAGATCGTCCACGAGCGGGCGGTGCTGCGGCGGCTCGTCGAGGCCGGCACCCGCATCGTGCAGATGGGCTACGGGCAGGGCGAAGGGGACATCGACGAGATCGTCAACCGCGCCCAGGCCGAGGTGTACTCGGTGGCCGAGAAGCGCGGCGGCGAGGACTACCACGCGCTGGGTGAGCTGCTCAACGAGACGATGGAGGAGATCGAGGCGGCGGCGGGGCGCACCGATGAGTTCATCGGCGTGCCGACCGGGTTCCTCGAACTCGACGAGCTGACCAACGGGTTGCACGCCGGGCAGATGATCGTCATCGCGGCGAGGCCTGCCGTCGGCAAGTCAACGCTCGGAATCGACATCGCCCGGGCGGCCGCGATCAAGCACAACATGGCGACCGCGGTGTTCTCGCTCGAAATGAGCCGCACCGAGATCACGATGCGCATCCTGTCCGCCGAGGCGACGATCCAGCTCCAGGACCTGCGCAAGGGTCTGAAGAGCCAGGACCAGTGGAACAAGCTCGCGCGGATCATGGGCAAGATCTCCGACAGCCCGCTGTTCATCGACGACAGCCCGAACATGTCGCTGATGGAGATCCGGGCCAAGTGCCGCCGGCTCAAGCAGCAGCACAACCTCAAGATGGTCATCATCGACTACCTCCAGCTGATGAGCTCGGGCAAGAAGGTCGAGTCACGACAGCAAGAGGTCGCCGAGTTCTCGCGAGCGCTCAAGCTGCTCGCCAAGGAACTCGAGGTCCCGGTCATCGCGATCAGCCAGCTGAACCGTGGCCCGGAGCAGCGAACCGACAAGCGGCCGCAGATGTCCGACCTTCGTGAATCGGGATGTCTGCCGGGTGATGCACGCATCCTGCGGGCTGACACCGGCGCCGAGACCACGATCGGTGAACTGCACGCCAGCGGTGAACGAGACATCACCGTGTGGGCCTTGGATGACGGGCTGCGGTACACCAAGCGCACCATGACGCACGCGTTCTCCACCGGCATGGCGCCCGTTCTGCGGCTCACCCTTGCCAGCGGCAAGACGGTGCGCGCCACCGAGAACCACCCCTTCCTCACCTACGACGGCTGGGAGCCGCTCGCGGCGCTGCGGACCGGTGATCGCATCGCGGTTCCCCGGCACGTGCCGTCTCCGCTCGAGGTGGCGCACTGGGATGACAGTCGAGTCATCCTGCTGGCGCACCTGATCGGTGACGGTTCCTTTGTGCGCCGCCAGCCGATCCGCTACGCCAGCATCGACGAGCACAACCTGGAGGCCGTGACCAAGGCGGCCATGGTCTTCGGGGTCGCTGCCGTCCGCGACGACTACCCGCAGGCGGGCTGCACCACGTTGCGGCTTCGTGCCCCGTTCAAGCTCACTCATGGCGTCCGCAACCCGATCGCGGAGTGGCTCGACGAACTTGGCCTCTTCGGCGCTCGGTCACACGAGAAGTTCCTCCCGCGCGAACTGTTCAGCCTGCCGAAGCAGCAGATCTCACTCTTCATCCGCCACCTGTGGGCGACGGATGGCTCTGTGACGGTTCGCAAGGACGAGCGTGGCGGCCGGATCTACTACGCCTCTACGTCACGCCGCCTCGTCGATGACCTGACTCGTCTGCTCCTGCGCTTCGGTATCCAGACGCGTCTGCGGACGACGAAGAAGGCCGGGTATCGCCCCGGCTACACCATCGATATTTCCGGAGTGGACAGCCAACGGCGCTTCCTGCAGGAGATTGGCGTCCACGGGGAGCGTGGTGTTTCGGCGGCGCGCCTTCTCGACATCGTGCGTGCGACAACGGCGAACACCAATGTGGACACCGTGCCGAAGGCGGTCTGGGACGACGTTCGGGAGTCGATGGCGGCGCGCGGTATGACGACCCGAGAGTTCCAGGCGGGGCTCGGCATGCAGTACTGCGGTTCCGCCCTCTATGCGTCTGCTCCCTCCCGATCGCGCCTTTCTCGGGTTGCGGAGGTCCTAGGGGATGCGGACCTCGAGATGACGGCGACCAACGATGTCTTCTGGGACGAGGTCGTCTCAGTCGAGGTCGATGGTGTCGAGGAGGTCTTCGACGCGACGGTGCTCGACTGTCACAACTTCATCGCCAACGGCATCGCCGTACACAACTCGATCGAGCAGGACGCTGACATGGTGATCCTGCTGCACCGCGACCGCTCCGACCCCGAGCGCGACGGTGAGGCCGACGTGATCGTGGCCAAGCACCGAAACGGCCCGACCAAGGACATCGTCCTGGCGTTCCAGGGTCACTACAGCCGGTTCAACAACATGGCGCGTGACGGCGGCTTCTGATTGTTGTCGAGATGCA
>JAGNQK010000017.1 GCA_017989115.1 Dermatophilaceae bacterium
GCGGTCATGGCCACGTCCCGATCAGCTGGCTGACGGCATCGGCCGTGCGGTCGAGCACGATCCCCGGGAAGACGCCGAGGAGGATGACGGATGCCGCGAGCACCCCGAGGATGCCGAGTTCGGTTCCGTCGGCGTCGGGGGTCACCCGCTCCCCCTCCTGGAGGGCGTCACCGACCCAGACGTTGCGGGCCACCCGAAGCGCATAGGCGGCAGCGAGCGCGGCACCCACGGCCGCGACGGCCGCGCAGGCGATGAACAGGGCGCGGGGGCGACCGTCCGCCGGCGACCACGCGGCATACACGGCGAAGAACTCACCCCAGAACCCGGCGAGACCGGGCAGGCCCAGGCTCGCGGCGAGGCCGAGCACGAGCAGGAACCCCAGCCGCGGCGAGGACTCCCGAAGGGCCGGTCGCGGCAGCGTGAGGTCGACGCTGCCCCACCGCGCCTTCAGACCGCCGACGAGGAAGAACAGCAGGGCCGAGATGACGCCGTGGGCGATGTTCGCGAACAGGGCCGCCTGCAGGCCGGTCTCGGACCCGGCCGCGAGGGCCAGCACGACGAAGCCCATGTGCGCGACCGAGGAGTAGGCGATGAGGCGTTTGAGGTCGCGCTCGACGAGGCAGATCAGGCCACCCCAGATGATCCCGACGACACCGAGGACCGCGAGCACCGGCGCGAGCCGGGCGAACCCGTCGGGCACGGTGGCCACCGGGAGGCGGACCAGGCCGTAGGTGCCCATCTTCAGCAGCACGGCGGCCAGCAGCACCGACCCGGCGGTGGGGGCGGTGGTGTGCGCCGACGGCAGCCAGGTGTGCAGGGGGAAGACGGGCACCTTGACGGCGAGACCGGCGACGAGGAGGGCGGCGACGAGGAGCTGGCGATCCGGCGTGAGTGCCCGGCCCGCACCGTCGGCGAGGGCCCACAGGTCGGAGGTGCCGGCCGAGGTCACGAGCGTGAGGATGCCGACGAGCATCAGGGTGGAGCCGACGGCCGTGTAGAGCACGAACCGGTAGCCCGCCTCGGTGCGGGCACCGGCGTCGTGCGGGTCGCCGTACCGGCTGATGAGCACCCACATCGGCACGAGGACGAGTTCGAAGGCGACGAAGAACAGCACGGCATCACGGGCGGTGAACGTCGCGAGCGCCCCGGCCTCGACGAGCAGGAGGCACCCGAGGAACGCCGCCGGGCTGCCCCCGGCCGGCAGGTCGACCCAGGCGTGGGCCGCCACGAGCACCCCGATGGCGGCGGTGAGGAGTACGAGCGGGACGGCGATGCCGTCGACCCCGAACGACCAGCGCACCCCGAGGTCTGGCAGCCACGAGCGGTCGACGCTTGACCCGGCAGCGCTGACGACGACCGCCACCCCCAGCGTGAGCACTGCGGCCACTGCCGTGACGAGCCGGGCCACGGCCACCGACACGTCGCGGCCCGCGGTCACGAGCCACAACCCGACGGCGGCGGGCAGGGCGAGGAGCAGACTGATCATGAGGCGAGCACCCCCACCAGCGCGAGCACGACGACGGCCCCGAGGACGAGCCCGATGGCCGAACTCGGCCGCTCCCCGTGGTGAGCCCGGGCCCCGGCCCACCCCGCGGCCCGGGTGACGACGGCCGTGCCGCGCACGTAGAGGTCGACCACCTCGGTGTCGAGGAACGCGACGACGCGGGCGAGCGCGAGGACCGGCGTGACGGCGACGGCGCGGTAGAGCGCGTCGGCGCCCAGCCCGGCATCCGCGTGGGGAACCAGGCGGGCCGCGAGCACCTGCGCCGGGTCCTTGTCGAGGCCGCCACGCAGGGCCGCGGCGACACCGACGGCGATGATGAGCAGGGTGATCGCGATCCAGGCGAGCGAGGCCGACCCGACGTCGAAGGCATCGGTGAACAGGACGAGGCCGCCGATCGCGCTGAGGACGACGAGGCCACCGAGCACCACCTGGACCACGGGTGGCACCGCAGCCACTCCAGCCTGCTCCACCGCCCGGCCCCCCTCGTCGCCGCTGCGGACGTGTGCGGTGAGAAGGAGGTAGGCACGGGTGCAGTAGGCGGCGGTGACGGCCACCGTGAGCAGCAGGGCGACGAGGACGACCAGACCCGGCCCGGGTTCGACGGCACCGTGCCACGCCGCGGCGATGACGTGCTCCTTGGACAGGCCCCCGACGACGACGGGCACTCCGGCGAGCGACAACAGCCCGAAGAGGAACGAGACCCGCAGGATCGGGATCGCGGTGGCGCTGCCGCGCAGGGTGGGGGCCGCCGTGCCGCCGGCGATGACCGACGCCCACCCGATCGCGAGGAACAGCAGCGCCTTGAAGATGGCGTGCGCCCACAGGTGGAACAGCCCGGCATCCGGCCCCTCGGCCAACGGCGCGACGGCCAGGGCCGAGAGCATGACTCCCACCTGGCTGACCGTCGACCACGCGAGCAGGCGTTTGAGGTCACTCTGGGCGAAGGCGAGGACCGCAGCGAGCACCATCGTCACGGCGACCGAGATGCCGAGCACCCAGCGGGCCGGGTGGCTGAGGACGAGGACCGGGAAGAGCCCGGCGAGCACCACGGTGCCGGCGGCCACCATCGTCGCCGCGTGGATGAGTGCACTGGCCGGGGTCGGGCCCTCCATGGCATCGGCGAGCCAGTCCTGGAAGGGCACCTGCGCCGACTTGCCGAGCACGCCGATGACGATGAGCGTCATGGCGACGGCGCGCGCGGCGACATCGGCACCCTCGCCGGACCAGGCGTCGACGACGCCGGTAAGGCTGGTCGTGCCGGCTCCGGCGGCGAGGCCGACCATGCCGAGGACGAACCCGATGTCGGCGACGCGGGTGACCAGGAACACCTTGTGAGCAGCCCGGCGCGCGCTGTGTCGACGCGACCAGTGCCCGATGAGCAGGTAGGAGCACCAGCCCATGACCTCCCACCCGAGCACCGTCAGCACGAGGTCGCCGGAGAACACGACGAGGAGCATGGCCGCGGTGAACAGCGACACGGTGGCGGCGAACCGGGCGTAGCGGTCGTCGGTGCGCAGGTAGACCGCCGAGTAGGCCTGCACGCACAGTGCGACGAGCGCGACGACGGCCCCGACGGCCAGGCGGGTCGAGTCGCTCAGCAGACTCAGCGGCACGCTCAGCTCACCGGCGGCGACCCCCGGGCCGGCTGCCTCGAGGGGCTCGGCACCCGAGACCCAGGCCAGGACGACGAGCACGAGGGATGCCGCGCTCGCACCCACGGCGAGCCCCTTGGCCAGCCGCTGGTCGCGAAGGTCCTGACCGGCGAACAGCCCGATCAGCGACGCGAGGGCGGGCAGCGCCACCACCGGCCACGGGTTCACGGGGCCTCCCCGCTCGGCTCGTCGAGGTCGATGCGCTCACGCTGCCGGAACGCCGCGAGGATGACCGCGAGGGCGACGACGACCTCCGCCGCCGCGATGGTGATGACGAACAGCGGCAGGATGCTGCCCGCCGCCCACCGGTCGGCCGCGGCTGCCTGGGTCGTGACGAGCAGGACGAGCGAGCCGCTGAGCACCAGCTCGACCCCGACGAGCACGAGCACGGCGTTGCGGCGCACGGCGATGCCGAAGACGCCGAGCCCGACGAGGGCGCTGGCGAGCAGGTAGGGCCCGGCGAGGTGGATCACGACGGCCGTCCCTCACGCGGGATGCGCGAGACGGCCAGGGCCGCGACGAGCGCGATGAGCAGCAGCACGGAGAGCAGTTCGAAGGGCCAGACCCACGTGCCGAAGAGCTGCCCGGCGACCTGGGTGCTCGTGACGTCGGCCCGCTCGACCGGCTCGGTGGCCAGGGGCAGCAGCACCGAGCCGAGCAGCACCGCGACGGCGCCGCCGAGCAGCGCGGCCCCGGCGGTGCGCGCCGGGCCGACGCGGTGGGCGAGGTCGGGTCCGATCGGCGCCCGCGTGAGCATCAGCGCGAAGAGCACGAGCACGACGACGGCGCCCACGTAGACCAGCACGAGCACCAGGGCGACGAGCTCTGCCCCGAGGACGAGCAGCGACCCGGCGACGCCGAGCAGGGCCACGACCAGCCAGAGGGCCGCGTGCACGACGTGGCGGGTGGTGACGGCGAACAGGCCACCGATGACGGCGAGGAGGGCTGTCGCGGCGAACGCCGTGTCCAGGGCCGTCACGGGGAGGCCTCGCCGGCATCCGGCGGAGACGGCGCAGCGGGGCTCGACCCACCGGCATCCGGGCGCGGTGAACCCGCCGCGCGCGGACGCACGGTGCGCGGCATCCGGGGCCCGCTCCCCCCGGCGCCACCGGCCCCACCCGCGGGGCCGGCACCTCGAGCGGGCCGGTTGGCCGCCGCGATCTCCGCCGGCTCGGCCGCCTTCTCGTCCAAGGCCGGCGGGGGTGGCACGCTCGCCATCCACCCGGCCAGGCGGTCCTTCTCGTGGAGCAGGTCGAGCAGGTCGACCTCGGCGTACTCGAACTGCGGGCTCCAGTGCAGCGCGTCGAACGGGCAGACCTCGATGCAGATGCCGCAGTACATGCACAGCGAGAAGTCGATGGCGAACCGGTCGAGGACGTTGCGCTGCCGGTCGCGCCCGCCCTCGGTCGTCGCGGGGATGGTCTCCTTGTGCGAGTCGATGTAGATGCACCAGTCGGGGCACTCGCGCGCGCAGAGCATGCACGAGGTGCAGTTCTCCTCGAGCAGCGCGATGACGCCACGACTGCGCGGGGGCAGCTCGGGGGCGACGTCGGGGTACTCGGCGGTGTGCGTCGGACGCAGCGCCGTGCGGGCCGTCGTGATCAGACCCTTGAGGATGCCGGGCAGCGGGCTCACCAGCCCATCACCACCCCGGCGCCGGTCAGCAGCAGCTGAGCGAGCGCGATCGGGACGAGCCAGAGCCACGCGAGGCGCTGGAGCTGGTCCTCGCGCAGTCGCGGCCAGGCGACCCGCACCCAGATGACGAGCACGGACACACCGAATCCCTTCAGCAGGGTCCACAGCCACCCGAGGGTGTCCTCGAACGGCCCGTGCCAGCCGCCGAGCCACAACACGGCGAACAGCAGGGACATGACGACGATGCCGGCGTACTCGGCGAGCAGGAAGAAGGCGAAGCGCAGCCCGGTGTACTCCGTCCAGGCACCCATGACGAGCTCGGCGTCGGCGACCGGCATGTCGAAGGGGGGTCGCTGCAGCTCGGCGCACGCCGCGACGAGGAAGACCAAGCCGCCCGGCAGCTGCCACAGCAGCCACCACGGCGACCAGGCCTGCGTGAGCGCCATGAGCGAGAGCGACCCGCCGGCCATGGCGATCGACGCGAGCGCGAGCACGATCGGCAGCTCGTAGGAGACGAGCTGCGCGGCGGCGCGCAGACCCCCGAGCAGGGCGTACTTGTTGGCGCTCGCCCACCCGGCCATGAGGGTGCCGAGCGCGCCGACCGACGTGGCGGCGAGCACGAGCACGAGGGAGCCTGGCACGTCGACTGCAGCAACCCCCGGATGGATCGGGATGGTTGCCATCGCGAGCAGGTACGGGATGAGCGCGACGGCCGGGGCCAGGCGGAACACCCACCGGTCGGCGGCGCGCGGGGTGATGTCCTCCTTCTGGACGAACTTCACCCCGTCGGCGACGAGCTGGGCCCACCCGTGGAAGCCGCCGGCGTACATCGGCCCGAGCCGGCCCTGCATGTGGGCCATGACCTTGTGCTCGGCCTGCCCGACGAGCAGCGGCAGCACGAGGAACGCGGCGAGCACGGATGCCGCGCGCAAGGTCGCCTCGAGCAGGCTCACCGCGGACCCCACTCGGGCGGCGGCACCCCTGGCGCCTGGACGCGGCGGCGGCTCGGCGACTTGGCGGAGTCGTGCCCCTCGCCCGGTTCCTTGCCGCCGGGCCAGGGCTTGCTGGCCCGGGCGGCGAGCTGGAAGGACTTGCGCAACGGCGTGCCCTCGAAGCCGTCGGGCAGCAGCAGCGGACGCAGGCCCTCACCACTGCCGTCGTCGAACCCGGTGAACTCGATGCCGAACATCTCGTGGGTCTCGCGCTCGTGCCAGGCAGCGCCGGCGAAGAGGTCGGTGGCCGAGTCGATGGGCTCGCCGTCGGCGACCCGGGCCACGACGAGGATGCCGGGAAGCGCGCCGGGGGTGCGCACGTCGAGCAGGTGGGCGGTGACGTCGAAGCCCGGTGCGGCCTCGTCGTACGTACGGTCGACGGCGCTCAGCCAGTCGAAGAAGGTGAAGCCCTCGTCGCGGGCTGCGGCCAGGGCGTCACGCCACTGCCCGGCCTGAACCACCCGCGTCTGATCAGCCACGTCGGCAGCCTAGCGAGGCGCGTCAGCGCCCGGCTGGTTCGGCGGTGGGCAGAACGAGCTGCGCTGCGACGACGGCGATGCCCGCGATGCCGACGAACCATCCCCAGGCCGACCACCCGGCATCCACGAGGCCGTAGGCCGTGGCCAGGCACAACAGGGCGGCCACGACGACTCGTGCGCCGGGCTGCAACCGGAACCGGCCCTTGGGGGCCATGAACAACCCCCACAGGACGAGTACCGCCGCAACTGCCACCACCGCAGCCACCCACCCGACCAGGCCACCACCGACCGCGCGGTGCGCGATCGCCCCGGCGCCGCCGAACAGGGCCAGCTCGACGACGAAGGCGACGACCGCGAGGGCGAGCAGGCTCGGGGTCGAGAACAGTTCGGGCCCGTGGCCGGGGGTCGGTCGGGGCCGGCCGTCGGCGCTCATGGCTTGGTCACGAGGCCGCGGGTGACCTCGCCTGCCTCGGCGGTGCGGTGCCCGGCGAACCGTGGGGCCCCTGACGACCTGCCGGGCTGGCGGGCTGCGATCGCGGCACCGCTCACCCGTTCGTCGGCGATCTTCTCCTGGAGGCGGATGATGCCCTGGAGCAAGGCCTCCGGTCGGGGTGGGCATCCCGGCACGTAGACGTCGACCGGGATGAGCTGGTCGACGCCCTTGGTCACGGAGTACGAGTCCCAGTACGGCCCACCGGAGTTGGAGCACGCCCCGAACGAGATGACGTACTTCGGCTCGGGCATCTGGTCGTAGAGCCGGCGGATGGCCGGTGCCATCTTGTCGGTGACCGTGCCCGAGACGACCATGAGGTCGGCCTGGCGCGGGCCCGGCGCGAAGGGGATGACGCCGAGGCGGATGAAGTCGTGGCGGCCCATCGAGGTCGCGATGAACTCGATCGCGCAGCACGCCAACCCGAAGTTGAACACCCACAGCGAGTAGCGGCGCCCCCAGTTCAGCACCACGCGGATCGGCTTCGGCGCGTGCTCGGCGAGCGGACCGACGCGCGGCATGGGCAGATCGACGCTCATGGGGAGAGCGTATGCCGCTTCAGACCCACCGCAGCAGTCCTCGCCGACCAGCGTGGAGCAGCCCGACGAGGATGACACCGACGAAGATCAGCACCTCGGCCAGCGAGGCGACCCCGAGCTCGGGATCACGCAGCACCAGGGCCCACGGGAAGAGGTACACGGCATCCACGGCGAAGATGACGTAGAGGAACGCGAAGGCGATGTAGCGGATCTGGCTCTGCGCCCAGCCCGTGCCGACGGGGTCGACCCCGCTCTCGTAGGTGCGCAGCCCCGCCTCGGTGACGGCACGAGGCGCGAGCAGGCGGCGGGCCACCATGGCGGCGGTGACGAGCAGCACGCCGGCGAGCACCACTGCCGCTGCTGCCGCGTAGCCCTCCATGGTGAGCGAGCCTAGTGCGCCCCCTCCATGGTGAGCGAGCCTCGTGCGCCCGTACCTGCACCGACCAATAGGTCACTCGGGGGACGCCAGCCGCCGCCCCCCACCCGGCATCCGTACCTCCACCGACCAATAGGTCACTCGGGGTACGCGGGCCGACACCTCGTGGACAGCGGTGAGGCTACCCTCATCGCGACGTACCATGGAGAACGCTGCGCCCGCGGCAGAACCGGCGGCACAGCACGTGAGTTTCCGTCGCCGACTTGACCACAGGGTGCCCCGTGAGCAGCAAGACCGTCCAGACGCTCGACCGCGTCGTCATCCGCTTCGCCGGGGACTCCGGCGACGGCATGCAGCTGACCGGTGACCGGTTCACCAGCGACACCGCTGCCCTGGGCAACGACCTGTCGACGCTGCCCAACTTCCCGGCCGAGATCCGCGCCCCCCAGGGCACGCTGCCCGGCGTCTCCAGCTTCCAGCTGCACTTCGCCGACCACGACGTGCTCACCCCCGGTGACGCCCCCGACGTACTCGTCGCGATGAACCCGGCCGCCCTCAAGGCCAACCTCGGCGACCTGCCCCGCGGGGCGACGATCATCGTCAACACCGACGAGTTCACCAAGCGCAACCTCGCCAAGGTCGGCTACAGCGACAACCCCGTCGACGACGGCACCCTCGACTCCTTCCACGTGCACGCGGTGGCCCTCACGAGCATCACCGTGGAGGCCCTGGCCGAGTTCCCGACGCTCACCCGCAAGGAGAAGGAGCGCGCGAAGAACATGTTCGCGCTCGGCCTGCTCTCGTGGATGTACACCCGGCCGACGACCGGCACCGAGGCCTTCCTCAAGAGCAAGTTCGGCGCCCGCCCCGAGATCCTCGCGGCGAACCTCGCCGCTCTCACCGCCGGCTGGAACTACGGCGAGACCACCGAGGACTTCGCCTCCTCCTTCATCGTCCCCGCCGCGACGATGCCGGCCGGCACCTACCGCAACATCACCGGCAACACCGCCCTCTCCCTGGGCCTGGTCGCCGCTGCGCACCGCGCCGGCATCCCCCTGGTGCTCGGCTCCTACCCCATCACCCCGGCATCCGACATCCTCCACGCGCTCGCTGCGCTGAAGCGCCACGGCGTCACGACGATGCAGGCCGAGGACGAGATCGCCGGCATCGGCATCGCCCTCGGGGCCAGCTTCGGTGGCGCCATCGGTGTCACGACGACGTCGGGGCCGGGGGTGGCGCTGAAGTCCGAGGCGATCGGCCTGGCCGTCTCCCTCGAGCTGCCGCTCATCATCGTCGACGTCCAGCGTGGTGGCCCGTCCACCGGACTGCCGACCAAGACCGAGCAGGCCGACCTGCTGCAGGCGATGTTCGGCCGCAACGGCGAGTCCCCGGTGCCGATCGTCGCGCCGAAGACCCCGGCCGACTGCTTCACCGCCGCGATGGATGCCGTTCGCATCGCGACGACGTACCGCACCCCCGTGTTCCTGCTGTCCGACGGCTACCTCGCCAACGGCTCCGAGCCGTGGTCGGTCCCGTCGGTCGACTCCCTGCCCGACCTCACCGTCGAGTTCGCGAGCGAACCCAACGGGGTCGACCCCAAGGGCGAGCCCACGTTCCACCCGTTCCTGCGCGACGAGCAGACGCTGGCCCGGCCGTGGGCCGTGCCCGGCACTGCGGGTCTGGAGCACCGGATCGGCGGCATCGAGAAGGCCGACGTCACCGGCAACATCTCCTACGACCCCGACAACCACGACCTGATGACCCGGCTGCGCCAGGCCAAGGTCGACGGCATCACCGTGCCCGATCTCGTCGTCGACGACCCGAGCGGCCAGGCTCGCGTGCTCGTGCTCGGCTGGGGATCGACCTTCGGCCCGATCGCGGCCGCGACCCGGGTCGTCCGCAACGCCGGGCACCCCGTTGCGCAGGCCCACCTGACGCACCTCAACCCCTTCCCTGCAAACCTCGGCGAGGTGCTGAAGTCGTACGACCGGGTCATCGTCCCCGAGATGAACCTCGGCCAGCTCTCGATGCTGCTGCGCGCGAAGTACCTCGTCGACATCCGCTCGCACACCTCGGTGCGTGGGCTTCCGTTCTCCACCGTCGAACTCGCCGACGTCATCTCCACCACCCTCGAGGAGCTCTCGTGAGCACCACCACCGATTTGGGGATGCCGGTCAGCGGCCTTCGTTCGGTCCCCCACCTCCCGGACGACGCTGACAAGCAGACCAAGCGCGACTTCACCTCCGACCAGGAGGTGCGTTGGTGCCCCGGGTGCGGTGACTACGTCATCCTCGCCGCGGTGCAGTCCTTCCTGCCCGAACTGGGCCTGAAGCGCGAGAACATCGTGTTCGTCTCCGGCATCGGCTGCTCGAGCCGCTTCCCGTACTACCTCGACACCTACGGCATGCACTCGATCCACGGGCGTGCCCCGGCGATCGCCACCGGCCTGGCCACGAGCCGTTCGGACCTGTCGGTGTGGGTCGTCACCGGCGACGGCGACGCCCTGTCGATCGGCGGCAACCACCTCATCCACGCACTGCGCCGCAACGTCAACATGACGATCCTGCTGTTCAACAACCAGATCTACGGCCTGACCAAGGGGCAGTACTCCCCCACGTCGAAGGTCGGTCAGGTCACCAAGTCCAGCCCGGTCGGGTCGGTCGACAGCCCGTTCAACCCCGTGTCGCTGGCGCTCGGCGCCGAGGCGACGTTCGTCGCGCGGGCGATGGAGTCCGACCGCGCCGAGCTCACCACCATCCTCAAGGCGGCCGCCGAGCACCGGGGCACCGCCCTGGTCGAGATCTACCAGAACTGCCCGATCTTCAACGACGGCGCCTTCGAGGTGCTCAAGGACCGCACCCAGCAGGAGGCGCGCATCGTGCGGCTGCGCGCCGGCGAGGCCGTCACCGTCGGCGCCGAGGGTGAGCGCAAGGTGCTCGTCCGGCAGGGCTCGGGCGTCATGAAGTTCATCGCCGAGGCAGAGGCCGCGTCCGGCGAGAAGGGTGCCGTCGTCGTCCACGACCCGGCGCTCGACGACCCGTCGCAGGCCTTCCAGCTCTCCCGGCTGGACTCCCCCGAGATGACGCACGTGCCCATGGGCATCTTCCGCCAGGTCGACCGGCCCACCTACGACGACCTCGTGCGTGCCCAGGTCGACGCCGCGGTCAGCACCGCGGGGGGCCCCGCCACGGACGCCGACCTCACCGACCTGCTGCTCGGACGCGACACCTGGACCGTGGGGTGACCCCGCCTCCGTCGGGCGCGGCCCCGACGGGAGGTGGGGAGGCCGAGCTACGGCGTGGCACGGCATACGCCTTCCTCGCCTACGGCATCTGGGGGATGTTCCCCCTGTACTTCGCGGCCCTCGAACCCTCCGGAGCCTGGGAGATCCTGGCCCACCGCATCCTGTGGACGTTGGCCGTCGTCGCCCTCGTGCTGCTCGTGCGGCGCGACCTCGCGTGGATCCGGCCGTTCCTGTCACGACCTCGTCTCGTCGCCGGCATCACGCTGGCGGCCCTGCTCATCGCCGGGAACTGGGTCGTCTACGTGCTCGCCGTGCTCACCGGTCGCACGTACGAGGCTGCCCTCGGCTACTTCCTCAACCCCATCGTCACCGTCGGCCTCGGCGTGCTCGTGCTCGGCGAACGGCTCAGGCGCCTGCAGTGGGCGGCGGTGGCCGTGGGCGCGGTGGCGGCGGTCTACCTCACGGTGGCCGGCGGGGTGCTGCCGTGGATCAGCCTCAGCCTGGCGTTCTCGTTCGGTCTCTACGGGCTGGTGAAGAAGCGGGTCGGCGCGAGCCTCGAGGCGCTGCACTCGTTGGCCGCGGAGACCGCGGTGCTCGCACCGGTGGCCGTCGGCGTCATCGTCGTGCTGTCGCTGCAGGGTGCGACGACCTTCGCCGGGCACGGCGTCGCGCACACGACGCTGCTCGTGCTCGCCGGGGTGGTCACGGCCGTGCCGCTGCTGCTGTTCGCCGCGGCTGCCCGGCGGATCCCCCTGGTCACCGTCGGCCTCATCCAGTTCATCACCCCGATGCTCCAGCTGCTCGTCGGGGTGACCCTGCTCGGTGAGCACGTGAGCGGCCGCCTGTGGTTCGGCTTCGGGATCGTCTGGGTGGCACTGGCGCTGCTGACCTTCGACTCGCTGCGTGCGGCCCGGGCAGCGCGCGCGGGGCGTCGCGAGCCGCCGGTCGAACCCTGCCCCTGACGCCCTCGTCCGACGCAGGGTCCGGCTACGTCACGGGTCGCGGCGGCGGTGGCGCAGGATGGCGTCGAGCTCGTCGATCGCGGCCTGCTGCTGGGCCATGAGGACGCGCAGCTGCTCGATCCGGGCGCGGGTGCTGTCGGCATCCTCGACCAGTGGCGCCTTGGGCGCGAGGAAGCGGTTGGCGAGGTAGCCGGTGAAGGTGCCGAAGATGCCGACCCCGATGAGGATGACGATGGACCCGAGCGCGCGCCCGCCCGTGGTGACGGGGTACTCGTCGCCGTAACCGACGGTCGAGATCGTCACGAGGACGTACCAGAGGGCATCCGGGGCCGAGGTGATCGTGGCGTCGGGGGCATCCTGTTCCAGGGCGAGAACCCACAGGCTCCCGAACTGCAGGACGAGGATGCCGAGCAGCAACAGGCTGAGCAGCGCGCTGCCCGCACGGTTGCGCAGCAGGCTGCCGCGAAGCCGGGCTGCACCGTGTTCGCGAAGCAGCATCGTCACCCGCACGAGGCGGAACAGCCGGAAGACCTTGACCACGGCCAGCGGCAGGCTCGACAGCAGGTCGGCCCACCCGTAGTGGCGGAACAGGTACTCGCTCCTGGACGGCGCGGTGACGAGCCGGTAGACGAAGTCGGCGAACAGGATCACGCTGATGAGGGCATTCATCACGAGCAGCACGGTGTCGAGCGAGAGGTCCTCGACGACGTAGAGCAGCACGACGTTGACGATCGACAGCAGCGAGACCGCCCCGATGAACAGCTCGTAGCCGGGGTCCTTCAGCTCCACCGACCGGTGTCCCGCGTGGCTCATGTCATCGCCCTTTCCGCCTGGTCGCATCACCAGCGGTTGTGGACGTCCTCGGCCCAGCCGAGCACGCCGTCGACACTGACCCGCTCCCCCGCATCATCGCGCATCCAGCCGCTCCAGTGACCGAAACACTGGTTGGCTCGCTGGGCGAGCACGCCCAGGTTCGTCGCGGAGGAGTGGTTCCAGAACGGCGTGAACGTCAGGTCGGCCAGGTCACCCCGCACCCGCCACGGCGCGAGCCAGTCGCGGGTGTCGTAGGACCACGACAGCTCCTCGCTGATCTTGTGGACGCGACCGTCCACCACGAGCGCGTTCTCGGTCGAGCCGGTGCCGTCGGTCCAGCGCCCACCGACCTGCACCCCGATGACCCGACCATCGACGAGACCCGACCCGGCACCCCAGTTCCAGTGAACGGCATACGGCCAGCGACCCCGGCCGTGGTCGAGCACCGCCCACGAGTCACCGGCGGCGACGGGGTGCTCGACCCCGTCGACCCACAGGCTCCCCAGCGCCGGGCGCGCGATGTCCTTCACCGTGTACTGGAACCTACGGGCCGACCACGGCACGACGACGCCCATGGCCTCGTGGCCTGCGGGCCGCTCGGCCAGGACGTCGAGTCGCACCCGTGGCCCGTCCACGCTCAGGCGGGTGCCGCCGGATGCCGCCTCGATGGCGATCGTCAGCCCCCCTGCTGATGCTCGCGCCGGGTCGTCACCGAGCCGCGCCGGCAGGCTGGCTCCACGGCCCAAGGGGTCGATGACGTCGTGGCTGACCGTCTCCCCCGAGCGCCGGTCGTGCACCCACACGGCATACACGCCTGCGTAGTCCAGCGACGAGACGGTGACGCCGACGAGGTGGGTCGGGGTCGTGACCGCCCAGTACTCCCACCGCTTGGTGCGGCCCCACCCCCGACGGCCTCGGCCGATCCGGCTCGTGTCGTGGAGCGGATGCCGGGTCCACCCGACCGCGTCCGGGTTCAGGGTGCCGTCGGGCCGGCAGACCTCGACCTCGGCCGTGATCTCACGTTCGGTGACCCGCATGGTGGCTCAGTCCCCGAGGAGGTGGCGGACGTGGGCGTTGGTGAAGCGCCGCCCGGGATCGAGGCGCTCGCGGACCGCTCGGAAGTGGTCGAACCGCGGGTACAGCTCGCGCAGCCGGTCGGCACCGAGGGTGTGCACCTTGCCCCAGTGCGGCCGCCCGGCGTGCTCGGCCACGATCGCCTCGAAGGCCTCGAACAGCGGCAGCGGGTCCATCCGGTGGTACTGGTGCACAGCCACGTAGGCGTTGTCCCGTTCATGCGCCGTCGACAACCACACGTCGTCGGCCCCGATGAACCGCACCTCCACCGGGAACGGCACGGGGGCGCGGGTGCGGTCGAACCACGCCCGCAGCTCCGCCAGCACCGCCTCGACCGCGTGGCGCGGGACGGCGTACTCGCTCTCGACGAAGCGCACCTCCCGCGAGGAACAGAACACCTTCCAGGAGTCGTCGGCGAACTCGCGCGCCCCGAGCACGCGCGCCGTCGCCCGGTTGATCACCGGCACGGATGCCGGGAGCGCGGCGGCCCCGCGGTTGATCACCTCGAAGACCCGGTTCGCGAGGAGGTCGTCGTCGAGCCGGGCCCGCCACGGGGCGAGCGGCGGTGGGCCCTGCTGCGGGCCGACGACGTCGTTGCGCTTCACCAGCACGCGGTCGGTGTGGGGGAACCAGTGCAGGTCGAGGTGGTCGTGGGTGTCTGCCTCGGCCTGGAGCCGGGGCAACAGGTCGCTGAGCGCCTCGCTCGACTCCTTGGCGTGCAGCCGGTACGCGGGTACACACGCGAGCTCGACCTCGGTGACGACGCCGAGGGCGCCCAGCCCCACGGCCGCCGCGGCGAAGACGTCCGGCTCGACGTCGCGCGAGCACTCCAGCGTGCTCCCGTCCGCCAGCACGAGGGTCAGCCCCGTCACGGCGGCCGCGATCCCCTGTCGACGGGTGCCCGTGCCGTGGGTCCCGGTGGCGATGGCTCCGGAGATGGTCTGGCGATCGATGTCGCCGAGGTTCGGCAGGGCCAGTCCGAGCCGCTGGAGCGCCGGGTTGAGGACGTGCAACGGTGTGCCGGCCAGCACCCTGACCCGTTGCGCTCCCGATCGACGCCGATCACCCCACTCAGGCCATCGACGCGCAGCAGCATCCCGTCGGTCGCGACCAGCGGGGTGAAGGAGTGCCCGGACCCGGCCACCCGGATCCGCAGCCCGGCGCGGGCCGCCGCGTGCACGGCATCCACGACCGCCCGGGTCGTCCCCGCGTGCCGAACCTGCACGGGGGACGCCACGACGTTGCCTCCCCAGTTGCGCCAGCCGGTCATCCGAAGTTCCTTCCCTCACCGCGGTAGGACGGCACGCTGTCGACCAGCTGCCCGGCGCTCACGAGGTGCACGGTGTCGAACCGTTCGAGGAGCTCGCCGGCCTTGGCCCCACGAAGCCAGACGCGGTCACCGATGGCCAGGTCACCGGCGTCGTCCCCGTGCAGGGGCGTCTGCACCTCGCCGACAGCCTCGGTGCGCACCAGCTTCACGCCGCGGCGCACCGGTGACGGGACCCGGGCCCAACCCGGCTCGCCGCTCGCGACGTACCCCCCACCGAAGGCCGTGGCGAAGCCCGGGGCGGGACGCCGCACCACGGGCAGGGCGAAGGCCATCGCGGGGCGTGGGGAGAAGTCGTCGTAGGCGTCGAAGAGCGTGGGTGCGTACAGGCCAGACCCGGCAGCCAGTTCGGTGACGACCGGGTCGCCCGCGAAGCGGTGCAGGCTGCCCGTCCCGCCTGCGTTGACGAATCGCAGGTCGGTCTCGGCCCGCAGTGCCTCGACGACGGCGCGGCGCCGGTCGGCGATCTCCGGGACCGAGCGGCGCTTCATGGCGCGAAGGTGCGGCCCGGCATCCGGCAGCCCGGCGACCTGGGCGTCGTAGGTCATGACGCCCCGCACGTCGAGCCCCACCCCCAAGGCTGCTCGCACCACGGCGAGGGCCTGCGCGGGCGTGCGGGTCGGCGAGCGCCGCACGCCGAGGTGCACCGGGCCGACACGAAGCGAGGCGTCGACGTCGAGCGCCACGCCGAGGCCACGAGCGGCGGCACCCAAGGTGTCGCGCAGCCAGCGGACGTGCTCGACGGAGTCGATGGTGACCGTCACCTCGGAACGCAGCCGGTCGTCAGCAGCGACCGCCCGCAGGGCCTCGACGTCGACGCTCGGGTAGGCGACGAACACGTCGCGGACCCCGGCGCTGACGAGCCAGACCGCCTCGGGCACGGCGTACGCCATGACGCCGGCGAACCCGGGGCGGGCGAGCACCCGGTCGAGCAGGACGCGGCACCGCAGTGACTTCGAGGCGACCCTGATCGGCAGGCCGCCGGCACGACGCACGAGGTCGTCGGCGTTGGCGTCGAACGCGTCGAGGTCGACGGCGACGAGCGGTGACGGCAGCCCTGCCGTCGCCGATTCCCACGGGTTCACGCCCCGACCCTACTGAACCCCGACCTCGAGCCCGTCGGCGGTTGGGGCACCACCGCGTCGGGTACTCCCCGCCGGACATCCCGCACCCGACATCGCCCCCAACATCCCCCTCCGGACATACCCCGCCGGCCTCGTTCGCCCGGTGGCAGACTGCGTCGGTGACCGAGGACGTCGAGACCTACGTGGGCGACCCGCCCCGCACGCGCTGGCACCGCGCATGGGCTGTGGCTGGCGTGACGCTCGCGGCCCTCGTCGCGGCCGCCGCCTTCCGGTCCTCGACCGGCGTGCTGCTCGAACCCATCGAGCAGGAGTTCGGCTGGTCGCGGGCCACGACGTCCGGCGCGGTCAGCCTCAACCTCGTGCTCTACGGCATCAGTGCACCCTTCGCGGCCGCCGCGATGGAGCGGTGGGGGGTGCGGCGGACGGTGACCACGGCGCTGGCCGTCGTCGGGGTGGCGAGCGGGCTCACGACGGTGATGACGGCACCGTGGCAGCTCTGGCTGCTCTGGGGTGTGTTCATCGGGGTCGGCACGGGCGCCATGGCGCTGGTGTTCGGTGCGATCGTCGCGAACCGCTGGTTCCACACGCAGCGCGGTCTGGTCACCGGGGTCTTCTCGGCGGCGAGCGCAACGGGGCAGCTGATCTTCCTGCCCGTCATCGCCCGAACCGCCACGGACGCCGGGTGGCGGCCGGCCGCGCTCATCGTCAGCGTGCTCGCACTCCTCACCGCGGTGCTCGTCGTGACCTTCCTGCGCGACCGACCCAGCGACGTCGGGGTGCTGCCCTACGGGCTGCCACCGGGGACAGTGGTCGACGCTCCACAGGCACCGACCGCATCACCCGCGGTCGTCGCCGTTCGGGTGCTGCGGTTCGCCAGCCGCACCTGGGTGTTCTGGGCACTGGCCCTGACGTTCTGGATCTGTGGCTGGTCGACCAACGGCATCATCCAAACCCACTTCATCCCCGCGGCCCATGACCATGGGATGCCGTCCACCACGGCAGCCGGGTTGCTCGCCCTCGTCGGGGTGTTCGACATCGCCGGCACGATCGCGTCGGGGTGGCTCACCGACCGGGTCGACCCTCGGTGGCTGCTCGCCGGCTACTACTTCGGGCGCGCGCTGTCCCTGGTGGCACTGGATGCCGTGCTGGCCCCCGGCATCGTCCCCGGCATGTGGGTGTTCATCGTCTTCTACGGCTTGGACTGGGTGGCCACCGTGCCACCGACCGTGGCCCTGTGCCGAACCCACTTCGGTCTCGAACGCTCGGGGGTCGTGTTCGGGTGGGTGTTCGCGTCCCACATGATCGGGGCCGGGGTGGGAGCCAGCGTCGCAGGGCTGGTGCGGACCGACCAGGGCGACTACCACTGGGCGTGGCTGATCGCGGCGGCGTTGTGCTTCGCCGCGGTGGCCCTGTCCCTGTCGATCCCCCGGCATCCCCACATCGACCAATAGGTCACTCCAGGTACGCAAGCCACAGACACCCGTCCCGACTGGCCCCGTTGGCTCCGACTTCGTGCGACTTACCCACGCTTTCGGGTCTGTTTTGGCCTAGTAACGGTTATCAAGTCGCACGAAGTCGGGTGAGGGCCGTTCGCCCTCCGCGAGGGTCAGCCGACGCGGGTGACGACCCCGGTCGCCAGGGCGTCCAGGGCGTCCTTGGCGTCGCTGTCCGGGAGGGCGGTCAACACGTCCTGCGCGCGACGGGCCACGGCATACGTGTGCTCACGAGCCAGGTCCATCGCCGGGTGGGCTCGCAGCAGGGTCAGCGCCTCGGCAAGCCGGTCGTCGTCCGAGAGGTCCCCGGTCAACAGCGCCTGGAGTCGGGCATCGGCAGGATCGGTCGAGGCGAGGACGTGCAGCACCGGCAGGGTGCGCTTGCCCTCACGGAGGTCGATGCCGGGAGTCTTGCCCGTCTCGTCGGCGTCGGACTCGATGTCGATGAGGTCGTCGGCCAGCTGGAACGCCACCCCGAGACGTTCGCCGAACTCACGCATCGTCTCGATGGTCTCCTCGTCGCCACCGGAGAACATCGCCCCGTACCGCGCAGCGGTGGCGATCAGCACACCCGTCTTGTCGGCCAGCACCCCGAGGTAGTACTCCACCGGGTCGGTGCCCGCGGGGCACGGCCGGTCGTCGCGGATCTGCCCCGAGCACAACCGGATGAACGTCTGCGCCTGGATCTTCACGGCATCCGGGCCGAGGTCGGCGACGATGTCGGAGGCCGTTCCGAACAGCAGGTCACCGACGAGGATCGCCGTGGAGTTGCCATAGGCCGCGTTGGCGCTCGGCGCCCCCCGACGCACGTCGGCCTCGTCCATGACGTCGTCGTGGTACAACGACGCGAGGTGCGTCAGTTCGACGCCGGCGGCTGCCGCGACGACCTGCTCGTTGATGCCGTGGGTGAGCTCTGCCGCGAGCAGGGTCAGCAGGGGACGGAAGCGTTTGCCCCCGGCCGCCGTGAGGTGTGCTCCGGCCTCGGCGATGAACGGGTCGTCGTGGTCGACGCGCTCCTCGATGAGCGCGTTGACCGCGGCGATCCCCGCCCCGAGGCGCTCACGCAGGTCGGCAGTCGCCCCCGGCAGGTCGAGCACCGAGGGGGTGCCGCGCTGGGCAGGGGTGGCCGCCACGGGCGTCACAGGAGGAACTCGGAGGCCGAGCTCGCGATGTCGAGGAGGAAGCCGGGCACGATGCCGAGCACGGCCGTGACGAGGACACCGACGGTGATGCCGATCGTCGACGGGATCGACGGCGTGAGCGCGACGACCTCGTCACCCTCCTCGGTGGAGGCCTCGGTGAAGTACATGAGCACGATCAGCCGGACGTAGACGAAGGCCGTGACCGCCGAGGCCAGCACGGCGATGACGACGAGGACGACACCTCCGGTGCCCGCCTCCACGGCCGGTGCGAACGCCGCGAACTTGGCGGTGAAGCCCGAGGTCAGCGGGATACCGGCGAACGCGAGCAGCAGGAACGAGAACGCCCCGGCCACGACCGGGTGACGCCGGCCCAGGCCGGCCCACTGCGAGAGATGCGAGGCCTCGGACCCACCCTGACGGACCATGGCGATGATGCCGAACGCCGCCACCGTCGCGAAACCGTAGGCGACGAGGTAGAACATCACCCCGCCGATGGCCGCCTGCGAGAACGCCAGGACACCCACGAGGATGAACCCCGCGTGGGCGATCGAGGAGTAGGCGAGCAGTCGCTTGACGTCGGTCTGGGTGACCGAGAGCACCGCGCCGACGACCATCGTGATCGCGGCGATCGCCCAGAGACCGTCCGACCAGTCCCAACGGCTCGCGCTGACACCCACGTACGTCACCCGCAGGATCACCCCGAACGCGGCGAGCTTGGTGCAGGCCGCCATGAAGCCGGTGATCGGGGTCGGCGCACCCTGGTAGACGTCAGGGGTCCACGAGTGGAACGGCACGGCGCCGACCTTGAACAACAGGCCGATGAGCACAAGCACGACCCCGGGCACCAGGAGACCGTCGAAGTCACTGGACGTCGTGGAGATCGCGGCGGCGATGACCCGCAGGTCGGAGGACCCGGCGAAGCCGTAGAGCAGCGCCGCTCCGAAGAGGAAGAACGCGCTCGAGAAGGCGCCGAGCAGGAAGTACTTGAGCGCGGCCTCCTGCGAGAGCAGACGGCGGCGGCGCGCCAGTCCGGTGAGGACGTAGAGCGGCAGCGAGAGCACCTCGAGTCCGACGAACATCGTGATGAGGTCGTTGGCGGTGAGGAAGACCATCATCCCGAGCACCGCGAACAGCGTGAGCGGGAAGACCTCGGAGGTGGCGTACCCCGCCCGTGTGGCGACGTCCTCCTGGGACGAGCCGGGCGTCGAGGCACCCATGGGGGTGAACGCGTCCGAGCCGACCCCGCCGAAGCGCTCGGCCATGATGAGCACGCTGAGCGCGGCCATCAGCAGCAGGGCGCCGATGAGGAAGACCGACACCCCGTCGACGACGACGGACCCACCGAGGGTCACCGTGAGGTTGTTGCGTGACCACGCCACGAGAGCCACGAAGGCCGCGACGAGGGTGAGGACGGCGAGGCCAACCTGGATGCCGTGGCGGCTGCGTCGCGGAGCGAAGGCCTCCACGACGACACCGATGAGGGCACCCGCGACGACGATGAGCATCGGGGCGACGGCGGCGTAGTCGATGTCGACGGCCGAGAACTCGGGGTTCACTTCTCACTCCCGGAGGCATTGGCGGGGGCCGGATCCGAGACGCCGACGATCTGCAGCGTCCGGTCCACGGCCGGGTTGACCAGGTCCAGCACCGGCTTCGGGAAGAAGCCGAGGAAGAGGAACGAGGCGATGATCGGCGCGACGACGACCTTCTCCCGCCAGGACAGGTCCGGTGGGGCCTCGCCCTCGGCGAAGGTCGGCTTCGGGCCGGTCATGACGCGCTGGTACATGAGCAGGATGTACAGGGCCGCGAGGACGATGCCCAGGGCGGCGATGACGGCTGCCCACGGGTAGACCATGAACGTGCCCTGCAGGACGAGGAACTCGGAGACGAACGACGACAGGCCGGGCAGGGCCAGGCTGGACAGGCCGACGACGAGGAAGGCTCCGGCGAGCACGGGGGTGACCCGCTGCCAGCCGCCGTAGTCGGGGATCCGCTTGCTGCCACGACGGGCCACGAGGAACCCGGCGAGCAGGAACAGCCCGGCCGTGGAGAAGCCGTGGTTGACCATGTACAACGTCGACCCGGCGCCGCCGACACTCGTCAGGGCGAAGATGCCCAGGACGATGAAGCCGAAGTGGCTGATCGAGGTGAACGCGATGAGCCGCATCATGTCGGTCTGGCCGATCGCGAGCAGCGCACCGTAGATCACCGAGATGACCGCGAGGGTGATGACGACCGGGGTCGCCCACTGCGAGGCCTCCGGGAACAGCTGGAGGCAGAAGCGGATCATGCCGTAGGTGCCGACCTTGTCGAGCACGCCGACGAGCAGCACCGCGGTCGCGGGGCGTGCCTCGGTGGCGGCGTCGGGCAGCCACGTGTGGACCGGCCACATCGGGGCCTTGACGGCGAAGGCGATGAAGAAGCCGACGAACATCCAGCGCAGTGCCTCCGGGGAGGCATCGAGGTTGCCGGTGAGGTTCTCGATGAGGAAGCCGTCTGATCCTCCCGGGCCCGCGAAGTACACGGCGATGACCGAGACGAGCATGATGAGCCCGCCCGCGAGGGAGAACAGCAGGAACTTCACCGCGGCGTACTGACGCCGCGGTCCACCGAAGAGCCCGATGAGGAAGTACACCGGGATCAGCATCGCCTCGAAGAAGACGTAGAACAGGAACACGTCGGTGGCCGCGAACACGCCGACCATGAACGCCTCGAGGACGAGCATGAGGGCGAAGTACCGCTTCTCGCGCGAGTAGCCCTCCTCGCTGACGTCGTTCCACGCGGCGAGCAGGCAGATCGGCGTGAGGATGGCCGCCATGACGATGAGCGACAGGGCGATGCCGTCGACGCCCACCGCGTAGGAGACACCGAACTGGGGAATCCAGGGGTGGACCTCGGCGAGCTGGAACTGCTCGGTGGCGCCGGTGTCGAAGCGGGCCCACGCCAGCAGCGCGAGAACCAGGGTCACCAGCGAGGCACCGAGGGCGATCGGCTTGGCGAGCCTGGCCGAGTCACCGGGCAGCGCGGCCACGATGATCGCGCCGAGCAGCGGCACGACCATCATCATGGTCAGCAGGGGCAGGGAGCTCACTGGATCACCCACAGGATGCCGAGGATGGCGACGACGCCGGAGAGCATCGTCAAGGCGTATGACCGGGCGTACCCGTTCTGCAGTCGTCGCAGTCTCGAGGAGAGGCCTCCGACCAACGCGGCGAGACCGCCGACAGCGCCGTCGAGGCCCCTTGCGTCAGCGAAGACCAGTCCGCGGGTGAGGTGGATGCCGGGGCGCATGAACAGTCCTTCGTTGACGGCGTCCTGGTAGAGGTCCTGGCGAGCAGCCCGCGTGAGCACCGAGCCGCGGGGGGCAACCTCGGGCACGACGTCCTTGGCGTAGCGAACCCAGGCGAGGTAGGCACCGGCCGCGACGAGCGCCAGGGTCAGCGCCATGATCACGGGGACGGGCAGCACCGGGTGCTCCTCGCCGTGCTCACCGACGACCGGCTCGAGCCAGTGGGTGAAGACCCCGGTCGGGCCGAGGGCCAGGCCGAGGAAGGCCGAACCGACGGCGAGCACGATCATCGGGATGGTCATGGTGCGGGGCGACTCGTGCGGGTGCGCGTCGTCGGCCCAGCGGCGCTCGCCGTGGAAGGTCATGAAGAACAGGCGGGACATGTAGAACGCGGTGACGCCGGCGCCGATCATGGCGGCACCACCGAGCACCCACGGCTGCCAGCCCTCGCCGACGAACGCGGCCTCGATGACCTTGTCCTTGGACCAGAAGCCGGAGAACGGGGGGACACCGAGGATGGCGAGCCAGCCCAGCGCGAAGGTCGCCCAGGTGATCTTCATGACCGTGGACAGCCCACCGAAGCGGCGCATGTTCACCTCGTCGTTCATCCCGTGCATCACCGAGCCTGCTCCGAGGAACATGCCGGCCTTGAAGAAGCCGTGGGTGAGCAGGTGGAAGATCGCGAAGGCGTACCCGACGGGGCCCAGACCGGCCGCGAGCATCATGTAGCCGATCTGGCTCATCGTCGAGGCGGCCAGGGCCTTCTTGATGTCGTCCTTGGCGCAGCCGACGATCGCCCCGAACACCAGGGTGATCGCACCGACGAGTGCGACGGCC
The DNA here is from genome assembly GCA_017989115.1 of Dermatophilaceae bacterium. Classification (GTDB taxonomy): domain Bacteria; phylum Actinomycetota; class Actinomycetes; order Actinomycetales; family Dermatophilaceae; genus Fodinibacter. Next base: position 22,934 of record JAGNQK010000017.1, read on the forward strand.
AGGCGGGCATCGGGGGTGGCGTCGTAGATGACGTTGGAGCGCACGACGAGGTAGACACCGGCGGTGACCATCGTCGCCGCGTGGATCAGGGCGGAGACCGGCGTGGGGCCGGCCATCGCGTCGCCGAGCCAGCTCTGCAGCGGGAACTGGGCCGACTTGCCGCAGGCACCGACGAGCAGCAGCAGGCCGATCGCGGTGATGGCCCCCTGGTTGGCGGTGGCGACCCCCTCGTTGACCGTGGCGTAGTCGACCCCACCGAAGGTCACGAACATGACCATGATCGCGATCGACAGGCCGAGGTCACCGACGCGGTTGACGAAGAATGCCTTGTTCGCGGCACTCGCGTACGCCGGGTTCCAGTTCCAGAAGCCGATGAGCAGGTAGGACGCGAGGCCGACACCCTCCCAGCCGACGAACAGCAGGAGGTAGGAGTCCGCGAGCACCAGCAGGAGCATCGAGGCGATGAACAGGTTGAGGTACGCGAAGAAGCGCCGCTTGTCGGGGTCGTGCTCCATGTACCCGATCGAGTACACGTGGATCAGCGACCCGACGAACGTGATGAGCATGACGAAGGTCAGCGACAGCGGGTCGGCGAGCAGCCCGAGGTCCAGCTGGAAGGACCCGGCGGGAACCCAGTTCCACAGCGTCAGGTGCTGGGCCCGCTCCTCGGTGGGCAGGCCGATGAGGTGCAGGATGATGGCGACGCCGACGAGGAAGGATCCCCAGGACATGGCGGTCGCGAGCAGCGGCCCGAACTTGTCCGTTCGACGCCCGCCGAGCAGCAGCACGGCCGCACCGAGCAGGGGCAGGGCGATGAGCAGCCACACGAACGCGGATGCGCCGCTCGCGTCGACTGGGGCCAGCCCGCTGCCCTCGGTGATGAGTGAGGTCACTGGTGCTCCTTACAGCTTCAGCAGGTTGGCGTCGTCGACCGAGGCCGAGCGGCGGGAGCGGAAGATCGCCATGATGATGGCCAATCCGACGACGACTTCGGCTGCCGCGACGACCATGACGAACAGGGCGATGACCTGACCGTCGAGGTTGCCGTTCATCCGGGCAAAGGTCACGAAGGCGAGGTTCGCGGAGTTGAGCATGAGCTCGACCCCCATGAAGACGATGATCGCGTTGCGCCTGGTGAGCACCACGGCCGCACCGATGACGAACAGGATCGTCGCGAGGTAGATGTAGTTGACGGGGTTCATCGCTCCTCCCCCTTGGCGATCTCGGCGTCTCGTTCGGCCTCGGCCTCGATGAACGGCGTCGGCGACTGGTTCTGGTCGCGGGCGGTGAGCACGCGGGAGACGGAGAACTCGGACGGGGTGCCGTCAGGCAGCAGGGCAGGGGTGTCGACCGCGTTGTGGCGGGCGTAGACACCGGGGACCGGCAGGCCGGCGAGGTGCTCACCGGAGCGGAAGCGACGGGTGCTCCACTCGCGCTGGTTCGGCGCCCGGCCGAGCCGCTCGCGGTGGGCCAGCACCATGGCCCCCAGGGCCGCGGTGATGAGCAGCGCACTCGTCATCTCGAACACCCAGACGTAGCGGCCGAAGATCAGCTGCGCCATCCCGGTGACGTTGCCGACCTCGCCGTTGATCGCACCGACGCCGACCGGGTCGCGGAAGGCGACCCGCCCGATGGCAGCGGCGAGGATGCCGCCGAGGCCCAGGCAGAGGACCGCGGTCACCCAGCGCTGGCCGGGCAGGGTCTCCACGAGGCTGTCGGAGGAGTCGACGCCGACGAGCATGATGACGAAGAGGAACAGCATCATGACGGCGCCGGTGTAGACGAAGATCTGGATGACACCGAGGAAGTCGGCACCCTGGGCGATGTAGAAGATGCCGAGGATGATCATCGTCAGGGCCATGCCGAGCGCCGCGTGGACGGCCTTCTTGGCAAAGACCAGACCGAGGGAGCCCAGGACCGCGAGGGGTCCGAGCACCCAGAAGAGCACCTGCTCACCGGTGCCGGTCACGAGGTCACCTCCGCGTCGGTGGGGTGGGCGTGCTCGGCGACGTACGCACGCTGCGCGTCCGTGGCTGCCGACACCTTCCCGAGGTAGTAGTCGCGCTCCTCCATGCCCGGCGCCATGGGGAACGGCGGGGTGAGCATGCCCTGCTGCACCGGGGCCAGCAGCTGGTCCTTGGTGAAGATCAGGTCGGCCCGGTTGTTGTCGGCGAGCTCGTACTCGTTGGTCATCGTCAGCGCGCGCGTCGGGCAGGCCTCGATGCACAGGCCGCAGAAGATGCACCGCAGGTAGTTGATCTGGTAGACGCGGCCGTAGCGCTCCCCGGGGCTGAACCGGCCGGAACCACCCTCGGAGTCGTCGTTGCCGGCCCCTTCGACGAGGATCGCGTCAGCGGGGCAGGCCCAGGCGCACAGCTCGCAGCCGACACACTTCTCGAGACCGTCAGGATGCCGGTTGAGCTGGTGGCGTCCGTGGAACCGAGGTTGGGTGGGGCGCTTCTCCTCGGGGTACTCCTCGGTGATGACCTTGCGGAACATCGTCGAGAAGGTCACCCCGAATCCGCCCACGGGGGCGAACAGGTCGGAGAAGAAGCCGGACTTCTTCTTCTGTTCGTCAGCCACGAACGGCCTCCTTGGTCTCACTGTCCGCAGTCAGGGCCGGGGCGGCGAGCGAGGGCTCAACCAGGCGCTGGCCGGGCAGGGGTGGCACGGGATGTCCACCCGCGTACGGGTCGACCTCGTCGGGGATGGGCGGGTGGGCGGCGGCTTCCTTGGCCTCGGCACGGATGTCCCACAGCCAGACACCCACGAGGGCGACCACGGCGATGAGCCCGATCAGGCCCAGGGTCACCACGGGGAAGGAACGGTTGGCGAAGTCCACGGTGCCCAGCGAGTCGAACCACCCGTTGCGCCCGGCCCGGAACACCGAGATGAGCACCACCCAGCCGAGGGTCGCGGGGATGAGGAACTTCCAGCCGAAGCGCATGAACTGGTCGTAGCGCACGCGCGGCAGCGAGCCGCGCAGCCACACGAAGAAGAACATGAACACCCACAGCTTGGCGGTGAACCACAGCAGGCCCCACCAGCCCTGGTTGAACATGCCGTCGTTGATCGCCGCGATGCCGGGAGGGGCCGCGGGGCCACCGAGGAACATCGTCGTGGCCAGCGCGGCGACGGTGAACATGTTGATGTACTCACCGAGGAAGAACATCGCGAAGCGCATCGAGCCGTACTCGGTGTGGAACCCACCGGTGAGCTCGCCCTCACCCTCGGCGAGGTCGAAGGGCAGACGGTTGGTCTCACCGACCATGGTGATGGTGAAGACGAAGAAGCTGAAGAACAGCGGGAGGGCGAACCACAGGTCTGACTGGGCAGAGACGATCTGCGAGGTCGACATCGACCCGGCGTACATGAATACGGCCACGAGCGAGAGGCCCATGGCGATCTCGTAGGAGATCATCTGCGCGGTCGCCCGCAGGCCACCCATGAGCGGGTAGGTCGAGCCGGACGACCAGCCCGCGAGCACGACACCGTAGATGCCGACACCCGCGACGGCGAGCACGAGCAGCACGGCGACGGGGGTGTCGGTGAGCTGGAGCGGGGTCTGGTGCCCGAACAGCGACACCTCACCGGCCAGCGGCATGATCGAGAACGAGACGAAGCACATCGTCGCCGTGATGATCGGCGCCAGGGTGAAGACGAAGACGTCAGCGGCCTTGGGACGCACGTCCTCCTTGAGCATCGCCTTCATGCCGTCGGCCAGCGTCTGGAGCAGGCCGAAGGGGCCGTTGCGGTTCGGGCCGGGACGCTGCTGCATCCGGCCGATGACCCGGCGCTCGAACCAGATGACGAGCAGCGTCGACAGCAGGAGGTAGACGAAGATCATCAACCCCTTGACGACCGACAGCCAGAACGGCGTGTCGCTGAAGTCGGCCTTCGGGTTGTCGACGCTCGCGGTGGCCAGCGAGGCCACCGAGACCAGCTCGGGCAGGGCGGTCAGCGTGCTCACGCGAGGGCCTCCTTCGTGACGGACACCAGGGCTCCGGGGGCACCCTCGAGGGCGCCGCGCAGGTCACACCCGGCACTGTTCGTCGGGAGCCAGACGACGTGGTCGGCCATCTCCGAGACGAGAACCGGTGCGGTGACGCTCTGGTCGCCGGCCCGGACCGTGAGGTGGTCGCCGTCGACCACCCCGAGGTCAGCGGCCGTGGCA
>JAGNQK010000115.1 GCA_017989115.1 Dermatophilaceae bacterium
TCGCGCTGCCCAACGACGAGCACGAGATCCCGATGGAGCACCAGCGGCGCCTCGAGCTCACCGAGAAGATCGTCCGGGTCGCCACGCAGGAGTACGGGATCGCCATCGACGACATCGTCATCGACCCGCTCGCCATGCCGATCGGCGCCGACCCCACCGTGGGGCGCGAGACGCTCCTGACGATCCGCGGCATCGTCGAGCAGTGGGGCCTGAACACCACCTGTGGTGCCTCGAACGTCAGCTTCGGGATGCCGGGTCGTCACGCGATCAACGGCGCCTGGCTCTCGCTCGCCATGTCCGCCGGCATGACCAGCGCGATCATGGACGCCCGCACCCCGCACGTCGTCGACGCCGTGCGCGCCAGCGACCTGCTGCTCGGCAACGACGAGTGGGGCTCGGCGTGGATCACCACGCACCGGGCGCGCCAGGCCGCCGCAGCCGCCGAGGCCGCAGCCGCTGAGGCGGCCGCGGCATCCACCGCCTCGGCGTGAGCGACGGACGAGGCCCGGGAGCCCCGTTCGGCGACGTCGTCGACGGTCTGCGCCGCGAAGGTCTGCTCGAGCCCCCGCCGCCGGCGGCGGAGGTCGGGGAGCCGCACGAGGGCACCGGCCGGGTGCAGCTGACCTTCGAGCCGGCAGGGCGCACCTTCCGGGTCCCCCCGGGGGTGTCGGTGTTCGACGCCGCCTCGTGGAACGGCATCGCCATCGACTCCACGTGCGGAGGGCACGGCACCTGCCGCAAGTGCCTCGTTCGGGTGACCTCCGGGTCGGCGCCGGTGACCCGGCACGACCGGCGCACCTTCTCCGAGGACCAGATCGCCGAGGGCTGGCGCCTGGCGTGCCTGGTCAAGGCGACCCACGACCTCGGCCTCGAGGTGCCACCGCTCGTCACGCGACCCAAGGCGTCGACGGTCGGCGTCGGGCGCCAGGTCATCCTGCGGCCGGGGGTGCAGAAGCGGTACGTCGAGCTGACCGACCCGACGCTGGCCGACCAGCGCACCGACCTGCAGCGCCTTCGCGACGCGGTCGACGACCTCACCCTCAACCCCGACCTGTACGCCCTGCGGCGGCTGCCCACCGTGCTGCGCCAGAGCGACCTCAAGGTCACCGCGGTCGTCGTCGACGAGGTGCTCATCGACGTCGAGCCCGGTGACACCACCGGGTCGCGCCACGCCATCGCGTACGACCTCGGGACGACGACCGTCGTCGCCACGCTGCTCGACCTCGAGACCGGCACCCCGGTGGCGGTGGCCTCGATGCTCAACAAGCAACAGCCCTTCGGCGGTGACGTGATCACCCGGATCAGCGCGACGATGATGGATCCGGAGGCGCTCGGGCGACTCACCCAGCTGGCACGCCAGACCCTCTCCGAGCTCGCCGGGGAGGTGCTGGACGAGGGTGGCATCTCACCGCAGAGCGTGTACGAGGTGGCGCTGGCGGGCAACGCGACGATGACCGCGTTGCTGCTCGGCATCGACCCCGAACCGCTGGGGGTGGCGCCGTTCATCCAGGTCAGTGCCGACTGGCCGGTGCTGCACGCCAGCGACCTCGGCATCGACGTGCACCCCGGAGCCCGCGCGACCATCTTCCCGGCGCTCGGGGCCTACGTCGGCGGCGACATCGTGGCGGGCATGCTCGCCAGCGGCCTCGATCGCGACAAGCGGGTGCGGCTGTTCATCGACGTCGGCACCAACTGCGAGATCGCCCTCAGCGACGGTGAGCGGATCGTCACGACGGCTGCCCCTGCAGGGCCGGCCTTCGAGGGAGGTGCAATCCGCTGTGGGATGCGGGCCGCCGACGGGGCCATCGAGGTGATCACCCTGAACGCGGGTGCGTCCGGCGACGACGAGGCGGTCACGCTCGGCGTCATCGGCGACGCGGAACCCCGCGGCATCTGCGGTTCGGGCCTGGTCGATGCCGTGGCCGAGCTCGTGCGCGTGGGCCTGCTCGACGAGTCGGGTCGCCTCATCAGCGACGAGGCCGCCGCCGCCTCGGTGCCGGCGCTGGCCGGTCGGCTGGCCACCATCGGGGACGGCGAGCGGGTGTTCATCCTGCACCGGCCGACTCCCGATGCGCCGACGGTCGAGTGCGTCTACCTCTCGCAGCGCGACGTGCGCGAGCTGCAGTTCGCCAAGGCCGCGATCTCGACGGGGTGGACCCTGCTCCTCGAGGAGCTCGGCGTGACCCCGCGGGACGTGCAGCAGGTGCTGCTCGCCGGGTCGTTCGGCTCCTACCTGTCACCGTCGTCGGCCGTGCGGATCGGTCTGGTGCCCAAGCTGCCCGTGCTGCGCATCGTCTCGGCGGGCAACGTCGCCGGTGAGGGCGCGAAGATGGTGCTGCTGTCGGCGCGTGAGCGGGCCGGTGCCGACGCGATGCTCGCTGAAGTCGCGTACATCGAGCTCTCGGACCGGCCTGACTTCAACGACCGCTTCATCGACCAGCTCGCGTTCCCAGTCTGAGCATGGGCGTGCCGTCTGGGCGGGTCGCGCTCGTCGCGTGCGGGGCCATCGCCCAACCCGCGGCGGATGCCGTGGCGCGCCGCGCGTGGCCCGTCGACGTCCACCCCCTGCCGCCCTTGCTCCACAACCGGCCCGAACGCATCGCGGATGCCGTCGAGGCCCTGGTCCTCCAGCTGCGGGGGCGCTACGACCGGGTGGTCGTGGGCTACGCCGACTGCGGTACCTACGGAGCGTTGGATGCCGTCTGCGAACGGCTGCACGTCGACCGCCTTCCGGGGCTGCACTGCTACGACCTCTTCGCCGGGTCGGACGTGGTGACCCAGCTCTCCGAGGACGAGCCGGGCACCTACCTGCTCACCGACTTCCTCGTGAAGTCGTTCGCGCGCACGGTGATCCAGGAACTCGGCCTCGACCGGCACCCCGAACTGCGTGATGACTACTTCCGCCACTACACCCGGGTCGTGTGGCTGGTGCAGACGACGGATCCGGTGGAACTGGCCGAGCTGCGCACCCTGGCGCAGGCCGCGACCGACCGCATCGGGCTGCCGCTCCAGGTGAGGCACACCGGCGAGAACGGCCTCGAGCGCGCCCTCGCCTCCCTCCTTCCCGACCCCTCCTGACCGACCTGCACATCAGGATCGGGTCGTCTAGGGTCGTGCAGGTGCTCGAGGGACTGACTCCTGCGAGCCTCGTCGGGGGACTGGTGCCCTTCGTCGTGGCCGCGCTGACTCTGCTCGTGTTCCGGTGGCGGCGGCGTGACGAGGTGTTCGTCAACCTCACGCCCGGAGAAGTCCCGGGGCTCGGTGAAGCCGGTGACAGCGCCCGAGTGCGCCGCGGCGTCGAGTACTCGGGCGCCGTGGCTCCCCGCTTCCACCAGCCCGAGCACTCGACCCCGGCCCTGTCGGGCACGGTGATCGACGGCGTGGTGCACGGGCGTGACCTCGCCGCCACCCTCGTGGACCTGGCCCTGCGCGGGCACGTGCTCCTCGCGCGCGAGGGCAAGGACTGGCGGGTCACCAGGGCCGACGTGACGGCAGACCCGCTCGCGCCCCACGAGGTGGCGCTTCTCGACGCCGTGCTCGGTGGCGCGACCTCGGTACTGCTCGGCGACCTGCGACGGGCCGAGGTCGTGGCGCGCTGGCGGGCCGCCGAGATTTCGGTCTACCGGGCCGTGGTCGACCGGGGCTGGTACACCCGGCATCCGCGCTTGCGCAACGGGCGGCTCGCTGCGCTGGGGATGCTCCTCGTGGTGGCATCGGCCGTGGCAGGCGTGGTCTCCGGACTGGCGGAGGACCACCTGCGATGGGCCCCTCTGGGAGTGGGGCTCGGCCTCGGCGGCGCCTTGCTGCTGTGGCGCGGGCGCGGGCGCACTCCGCGCACGGCCACGGGGTCCGCAGCGCGAATCCAGGCCCTGGGCTACGAGCGGTACCTCGCCACCGCTGAGGCCGGCCAGCTGCGGCACGAGGAGCTCGCCGGCGAAGTGCGCGCCATGTTGCCCTACGCCGTTGCCTTCGGGGTCGCGGGCCACGTCGCCGCCGTCCTGGGTGATGCCCTGCGTGCCGCCCAGGTCGCGGCGGGCGCCCAGGCCGCGCTCGACATCGCCGTCGACGCCGCCATCGACCCCGGCGTGTGGGACCTCGTGTCGGGGCTTGTCGACCTCGCCGACCTGGACGTGAGCGGGCTCGGCGACCTCGTACCGGAGGACGCCTTCGAGGCCCTGGTCGAGGGGTTCGAGGGGCTCGGCGACGCCCTGGGTCACCTGGCCGGCGCCGTCGGTGACATCCTGCCCACCGACGGCTGCGGCGACGGCTGCGGCGAGGGGTGCCTGGACTTCTAGCGGCCCGCCAGGGCGGCGGCCATCTCGCCGATGTGCTCGGGTGAGGATCCGCAGCACGCTCCGATGACGTCGATGCCGAGGTCGCGCAGTTCGACCGCGTGCTCCCCCATGGCCTCGGGGCCGACGGTGTACACGAACCTGTCACCCTCGAGCGCGGGCAGTCCGGCGTTTGACTGGGCCACGAGGAGCAGCCCCTCGGGGCGGGCCGCCACGAGCTGCTCGGCGATGGTGCGCATCTCCTCGGGCCCGCGGCCGCAGTTGGCCCCGACGGCGTCGGCACCCGCGGCGGCCAGCGCCGCCACGGCGGCGGCCGGTGAGACGCCCATCATGGTGCGCAGGTTCGTGTCGAAGGACATCGTCACGACGACCGGCAGGTCGGGTGCGACCTCGCGCGCGGCCGCCACGGCGGCGCTCGCCTCGCCGAGGTCACTCATCGTCTCGATCAGGATGAGGTCGGCGCCACCGGCGGCCAGCCCGCGCACCTGCTCGGCGAACAGGGCGGTCGCCTGCTGCGCGGTCAGGGTTCCGAGCGGTTCGAGCAGTTCACCCGTCGGGCCGATGTCGCCGGCCACGAGCACCGCGTGCCGGTCTGCGACCTCCCGCGCGATGGCAGCCCCCGCCCGGTTGACCTCCTCCGCCCGGCCGGACAGGCCGTGGGCGGCGAGACGGGGCTCGGTGGCGCCGAAGGTGTTGGTGGTGATGATGACGGCACCCGCGGCGGCGTACTCGTCGTGAAGCCTCGCCACGGCATCCGGGTTGTCGACGTTCCACGACTCCGCGCACTCGCCCGCAGGGAGCCCACGCTCCTGCAGCAACCAGCCGTATCCGCCGTCGAAGACGGCCGGGCGGTCAGCGAGCAGGGTCAGCAGTCGATTCGTCACCAAGGAAGGGTACGCAGCGCGGATGCCGTGCCCCGCCGCCGTCTCATCGGGCGCGGGTTCGGGCGCTCACCGCTTCGTCGAGCATGCGCTGGCGCCAGGTCTCGATGACCTCGACCTGGTTGAAGGTGAAGACGTGCAGCCCCTCGACCCGCAGGGCCGGATTGCTCGACAGGGCGGCGACCCGGCTGACGAAGCGGTCGGTGGAGAACCCGGGCGACGCGATGCGGGCGAAGATCGACTTCTGCTTGCGCAGGAACCGCAGTGACTCACCCACTCCGATCTTCGTCGCCATGCCGAGCAGCTTCGTGCGCTCGACGGGCCCGGGGACACCGACGAGCAGGGGGAGGGTGACCCCGCGGCGGCGCACGCGTTCGATCCAGGTTGCGAGGTGCTCGGCGTCGAAGGTCATGTTCGACACGATGTGGGTGGCGTAGTGCCGCTTGTCCCACATGGCCTGGACCGTGATGTCGTCGTCGATGGTCGGGTGCGACTCGGGGTAGCCGGTGATCCCGATGTGGCTGAAGCTGTGGCCGATCTCCTCGAGGTCGCGCAGCAGGTCGACGGCGCCGTGGTACGCCCCGGCCGGCGGGTCGGCGTCACCAGCAGGCACGAAGATCGCCGAGATGTCGTGCTCCTTCAGGCGGGCGACGATGTCGACGAGTTCGTCCCGGCCCGAGACCATGCGTGCTGCCACGTGCGGCACCACCCGGTAGCCGCTGTCGGCGAGCGCCGTGGCGAGGTCGAACGTGGCACCGAGGCCCTTGCCCGGTGCCGCCGTGACGGTGAGCGGCACGGTGAGGGGCACGTGGGCCCGCACCTTGTCCGCGATCGTCGCGGTGGGCATCACCTCGTAGCGGGCACCCTCGAGGAGGCGGGTCAGTGCCACCGTTGGCAATTCGTTGCTCATCATGCAACCTGTCTCGTCATACGCACCGGATGTCGCTTCAGCGTAGAGGGCGTCGGTGCTCGGCGCTAGCGTTGCCGACCATGGATCCGGGGACCGAGGTCACGACAGCGGCACGCCAGGGCGCCCTGCCGCTCACGGGTGTGCCCACCCCCCTCTATGCCGCCAGTCCGAGCAAGCTCCTGGCGTTCCTGGACTGCCCCCGCCGCTACCGGCTGCAGTACCTCGACCGGCCCTCCCCGCCCCGTCGGGCGCAACGAGCCCACACCTCGCTCGGCAACGCCGTCCACAACGCGCTGCGCGACTGGTGGGACCTCCCGGTCAGGACGCCGGATGCCGGGGCGGCCCTGGTCGACCGCGCCTGGATCGACGTCGGGTTTCGTGACGCCGAGCAGTCCCGCGTCTGGCGCGAGCGGATGCGCTCCGCGGTGGTCGCCTATCTGGAGTCGGTGGACCCCGCAACGCAGCCGATGGGCATCGAGCGCACGGTGTCCTTCGTCAGCGGCGACCTTCGCCTCACCGGGCGCGTCGACCGGCTCGACGACCGCGACGGCGAGCTCGTCGTCGTCGACTACAAGACCTCGCGGGTGCCGTCCACCGGCGACGAGGCGCGCACCTCGCTGGCGCTGGGCCTCTACGCCGCCGCCGTGTGGAAGATGTTCCGACGGCGCACGCTGCGCATCGAGCTGCACCACGTGCCTTCCGGCACGGTGGCCCCGCACGTACACACGCCCGAGTCGCTGACCCGCAAGGTCGAGCAGGCGCGTTCGATAGCCCGTGACGCCCAGCGGGCCGACCTCGACTTCGCCGACAAGGGTCAGGACAGCGAGGCGTTCCCGCCCCGACCCGGGCCCCTGTGTGGGTGGTGTGACCTGCGGGCGCACTGCCCCGAAGGTCAGGCGGCCGCCCCCGAGAAGGCGCCCTGGGCCGCGCTCGAGGAACCAGCCCCGGCTGGTGGGTGGGTGGCGCGCGATGACGCGTGACCGGCATCCG
>JAGNQK010000116.1:0-3840 GCA_017989115.1 Dermatophilaceae bacterium
CGATGGCCGTCGTCGGCTTCGCGGCTGCCGCCGTCGTCGCCTGCTCACCCCCCGCCGACGAGGAGACCCCGGCACCGGCCGGTTCCTCGGGCTCGGTCGACGCGAAGACCGCCACCTCCGCCGAGGCCTTCGGTGGCATGGAAGGGCTCGTCGCCGCCGCCAAGGCCGAGGGCAAGCTCAACGTCATCGCCCTCCCGCCGGACTGGGCGAACTACGGCGAGATCATCAAGGGCTTCCAGGCCAAGTACCCCGAGATCACGATCACCAGCGACCAGCCGGACGCGAGCAGCGCCGACGAGATCGCGACCGCCGAGCGCCTCAAGGGCCAGGCCGGCGCTCCCGACGTGTTCGACCTCGGCGCCGCAGTCGCCCTGGCCAACACCGACAAGTACGCGGCCTACAAGGTGGCCACCTGGGACGACATCCCGGCCGACCTCAAGGACGCCAACGGCCTGTGGGTCAACGACTACGGCGGCTACATGAGCATCGGCTACGACTCGGCCAAGGTGCCCGCCCCGACCAGCGTCGCCGACCTGCTGAAGGCCGACTACAAGGGCAAGGTCGCCCTCAACGGCAACCCGACCGAGGCCGGTGCCGCGTTCGCCGGGGTGCAGATGGTCTCCATCGCGCAGGGCGGCACCGCTGCCGACCTCACCAAGGGTGTCGACTTCTTCAAGCAGCTCACCCAGGCCGGCAACTTCCTGCCCGTCGACCCCACCCCGGCCACCGTCGAGTCGGGCCAGACCCCGCTCGTCATCGACTGGGACTACCTCAACGCCGGTCTCGCGGCCAAGCTGCCGACCTGGAAGGTCATGGTGCCCAAGGAGGCCGTCGTCGCGGGCTTCTACTACCAGGCGATCAACGTCGACGCCCCGAACCCGGCGGCCGCGCGCCTGTGGCAGGAGTACCTGTACTCCGACGAGGGCCAGAACCTCTGGCTCAAGGGTGGCGCCCGCCCGGTCCGCTTCGAGGCGATGAAGACCGCCGGCACGCTCGACGCCGCCGCCGCTGCCGCACTGCCCCCCATCGAGGGCACCGCGGTGGTCCCGACCCAGGCTGACGCCGAGGCCGGCAAGGCGTACCTCGCCGAGAACTGGGCCAACGCCGTTGGCTGACGCCTCGCGCAAGAGGGCACTGGGCGGTCGACGACCGTCCGGTGCCCTCTTGGGCGTCATCCCGTTCTTCGCCTACGCCACCGTCTTCCTGCTGATCCCGACGCTCGTCGTCATCGTGGGCGCCTTCCTCGACGCCGACGGTGCACCCACCACCGCCAACATCGAGGCGCTCACCTCACCGTCCGTGGTGCGCGGGCTGCGCAACTCGGTGGTCCTGTCCGCGGTGACCGCGGTCGTCGGGGCGATCGTCGGCGGCATCCTCGCGTATGCCGTCAGCACGGCATCCGCGACGAGCGTGGTCAAGCGCTTCATCACCTCGCTGTGCGGCGTCCTCGCGCAGTTCGGCGGTGTGGCCCTGGCCTTCGCGTTCGTCGCGTCCTTCGGGGCCACCGGCCTCATCACCGCCTGGTTGGCCGCCATCGGCGTCGACACCGGCACCGGCTTCTGGCTGTACGAGTGGAACAAGGGCCTCATGCTCATCTACCTGTACTTCCAGATCCCCCTCATGGTCATCGTCTTCCTGCCCGCGGTCGAGGGCCTTCGCCCCCAGTGGCGTGAGGCCACCGAGACCCTCGGCGGCACCACCTGGACGTACTGGCGCCGCGTCGCCGGGCCGATCCTCATGCCGTCGTTCGTCGGAGGCATGCTGCTGCTGTTCACCAACGCCTTCTCCGCCTACGCCACCGCCAAGGCGCTGATCTCGCAGGGCTCGCCCCTGCTGCCGCTGCAGATCGCGGGCACGATGAGCTCCGAGGTCATCCTCGGGCAGGAGAACGTCGGCAAGGCGATGGCGCTCGCGATGGTCGTCGTCGTGGCGCTCGTCATGACGGCGTACGTCATGCTCGACCGCCGCACGAGCAAGTGGATGCCGCGATGAGCGGGCAGCGCGCGACGTTGCGTCGCCGTCAGACCACCTTCCGCTGGGTCGCCGTCCTGCTGGCGACCTTCCTGTTCGCCCTCCCCCTGCTCGGCATGCTCGACTTCACGACGCAGGGCCCCGGCGGGGTCGGGCGCACCGCCGACACCTGGCGCACGCTCGTCGACGTCAGCACGATCACCACCGACTACCCGGCGCTGCGCCAGGGGTTCCTCGCCTCCATCGGGCTCGCGATCGTCACGCCCCTGGTCATGCTCGCGATCCTCGTGCCGACGATGACCTGGGTGCGCCTGCGCCTGCCGGGGCTGTCGCGCACGGTGGAGTTCATCTGCCTGCTGCCGCTCACCGTGCCGGCCATCGTGCTCGTCGTGGGCCTGACGCCCGTCTACGCCTGGGTGTACTACCTCCTCGGCTCGTCGACGCTGTGGCTCTCCCTCGCGTACGTCGTGCTCGTCCTGCCCTACGCCTACCGCTCGTTGGATGCCGGTCTGCGCGCCATCGACGTGCGCACCCTCTCCGAGGCCGCCCGCTCACTCGGGGCGTCGTGGTTCACCGTGATGCGCCGGGTGGTGCTGCCGAACCTGCGTTCGGCCGTGCTCTCGGCGTCGTTCCTGTCGGTGGCCCTGGTGCTCGGGGAGTTCACCATCGCCAGCCTGTTCAGCAAGAAGAACCTCCAGGTCGCGATGTACGAGCTCGGCAAGTCCGACGCGAAGATCTCGGTCGCCGTCGGACTGGTCTCGCTGGTGTTCGCCTTCGTCGTGCTGTTCGCGATGTCCTTCGTCGGCAGCAGCCCTGCCGGCACCTCCCCCCTCGCCCGATTCCGGCGCACCCGCGTCGACCGCAAGGAGCCTGCCGCATGACCGACTCCCCCCGTGGCACCCCCGTCCAGCTCACCGACCTGCGCCGTTCCTACGGCGGGGTCGCGGCGCTCGACGGGCTGACGCTGCACATGGAGCCGGGCGAGTTCGTCGCCCTGCTCGGCCCCTCCGGCTGCGGCAAGACCACCGCCCTGCGGTGCCTGGCCGGCCTCGAGGACCCCGACGCAGGCACCATCGTCGTCGGCGGCAACGACCTGACGAAGGTGCCGACGAACAAGCGCGACATGGGGATGGTGTTCCAGGCGTACAGCCTCTTCCCCCACATGACCGCCCGGCAGAACGTCGAGTTCGGCCTCGAACTGCGTGGGCGGGACAAGGCCGCACGCCGAGCCCGCGCCGCCGAGATGCTCGACCTCGTGGGCCTGGTCGAACACGCCGACAAGTTCGCCCACCAGATGTCCGGAGGCCAGCAGCAACGTGTGGCCCTGGCCCGGGCCCTGGCCATCGAGCCGCAGGTGCTCCTGCTCGACGAGCCGCTCTCGGCCCTGGACGCGAAGGTGCGCACCCAGCTGCGTGACGAGATCCGGCGCATCCAGCTCGAGGTCGGAACGACCACCCTGTTCGTCACGCACGACCAGGAGGAGGCGCTTGCCGTCGCAGACCGGGTCGGTGTCATGAGCGTGGGCAAGCTCGAGCAGCTCGCGCCACCGGCCGAGCTCTACTCGGCGCCGAAGACCCCCTTCGTCGCCGACTTCGTCGGGCTCACCAACCGCATCCGCGGCGAGGTGGCCGGCGAGACCGCCCACCTGCTCGGTGGCTCCGTGCCCCTGCTGCCCGGTTCCTCCTCGGGGCCGAGCGCCCTGGTCCTGGTGCGACCCGAAGGGGTGCGCATCGCGCACGACGACGGCGGGACGGCATCCGTCGTGAGCGCGAGCTTCCTCGGCGGACACGGCCGGGTCATCGCTCGCATCCCCGACGGCACGCTCGTCACGGTGCAGGTGCCCAACACCGACGTCACGACGTTCCGCCC
>JAGNQK010000116.1:3940-7053 GCA_017989115.1 Dermatophilaceae bacterium
GGATGCCGGGTACAGCGACTGTCGCTGTACCCGGCATCCGTCAGTTGGGTGCTGCGGAGACCTCAGTGGGTCACTTCGGCATGAGCACCGCGTCGATGACGTGGATGACGCCGTTGCTGGCCTCGACGTCGGTCGCCGTCACGTTGACGGTATTGCCGGCCACGTCGGTCAGCGAGACCTTGTCGCCGTCGACGTTGACGGTCAGCTCGCCGCCCTGGACGGTCGCGACCTTCTGGCCGTCGAGCTTGACGACGTCAGCGGCCATGACCTTGCCGGGCACGACGTGGTAGGTGAGGATCTGGGTCAGGTCACCCTTGGGGTCCTTCAGGAGGGTGTCGACCGTGCCGGCCGGCAGCTTCTCGAAGGCGGCGTCGGTCGGGGCGAACACCGTGAACGGGCCGGTGCCCTTGAGGGTGTCGACGAGCTCGGCAGCCGTCAGGGCGGCAGCCAGGGTCGTGAAGTCGCCGGCCGCGACCGCGGTGTCGACGATGTCGGACGCCGCCATGGTCTCGCTCGGCGACGGGGAGGGCGCCTCGGTGGTGGCGGCCGCGGAAGCGCTGGAGGCTGCGGGCTCGGCCTCGTCGCTCCCACAGGCGGCGGTGGTCAGGGCGAGGGCCAGGACGGCGGCCACGGGAAGGATGCGTCGCATCGGAGGAGTCCTTTCGGGGGGTGAAGCTCTGGGTTGGTCTGACACCCCTTCTTCCGCGGGGACCCCGGGCTTGGATGCACCTTCTTCGACAAAGTTTTGACGTAGGTGCAGATGGGCTCGGGTCGGTACGCTGCGCAGCGTGACCGACAACGCCGCCGCCCACGCCCTGTCCGACCCCGCGACCGACCCGTTCGCCGTCGCCGATGCCGCGGCAGCGGTCATCCGCGAGCGCACCGGGGTGGCGGCGCACGACGTCGCCCTCGTGCTGGGATCGGGCTGGGGGCAGACCGGTGACCTCATCGGCGAGACCCTCGCGACGATCGACAACACCGACGTCCCCGGGTTCGCCAAGGCCGCCGTCGCCGGCCATTCGGGCGTCATGCGCTCGGTCGCCATCGGAGACACGGGTCGCCGCGCCCTGGTCTACGGCACCCGCACCCACTACTACGAGGGCCACGGCGTGCGTGCGGTGGTGCACGGCATCCGCACCGCAGCGGCCGCGGGGTGCCGCACCGTCGTCATCACCAACGGCTGCGGCGGGTTGCGCGAGGAGTGGGCGCCGGGCACCCCCGTGCTCATCAGCGACCACATCAACCTCACCGCCACCTCCCCCATCGAGGGCGCGAACTTCGTCGACCTCACCGACGTGTACTCCCCGCGGCTGCGCGCCATCGCCAAGGAGATCGACCCCGACCTCGACGAGGGCGTCTACGTGCAGTTCCGCGGGCCGCACTACGAGACCCCCGCGGAGGTGCGCATGGCCGGCATCCTCGGCGGTGACCTCGTCGGCATGTCGACCTCGCTCGAGGCGATCGCCGCCCGCCAGAGCGGGCTCGAGGTGCTTGGCATCTCGCTCGTGACCAACCCGGCCGCCGGCATCTCCAAGACGCCGCTCAACCACGAAGAGGTCCTCGAGGCCGGCCGCGAGGCCGCGCAGCGTTGCGGACGCCTCCTCGCCGCCGTCGTCGCCAAGATCTGAGGATGCCGTGAGCGCTCACCTGACCGACCTGCTCGCCGCCGCCCGCGCCTGGGCAGCCGATGACCCGGATGCCGTGACGCGCGACGAGCTCGTCGGCCTCGCCGACGCCGCGGAGGGCGGCGACGAGGGCGCGGCCGCGGAGCTGGCCGATGCCATGGCCGGGATGCTCGAGTTCGGCACGGCCGGTCTGCGCGGGAAGCTCGGTGGGGGCAACAACCGGATGAACCGGGCCGTGGTCATCCGGGCGGCCGCCGGGCTCACGGCCTACCTGAAGACGCTGAACCCCGAGCCGTTCGTCGTGGTGGGCTTCGACGCCCGCACGAACTCGGACGTCTTCGCCCGTGACACCGCGGCCGTCGTCGTCGCCGCCGGTGGGCGGGCGGCGATCCTCAACCGCACCATGCCGACGCCGGTGCTCGCCTACGCGATCCGCTGGCTCGGGGCGGATGCCGGTGTCATGGTCACCGCCTCGCACAACCCCCCGCAGGACAACGGCTACAAGGTCTACCTCGGCGACGGGTCGCAGATCGTCTCGCCGGTTGACGCCCTCATCGCCGAGCAGATCGCGCAGGTCTCGTCGGTTGCGGGCGTGGCCCGGGCCGACGACGGCTGGGAGACCCTCGGCGACGACGTGTGGCAGGACTACCTGCGCGACGCCGCCGCCGTGGTCGAGCACGGTGCCGCGGCCGAGCTGTCGGTCGTGCACACCGCGCTGCACGGGGTCGGCACCGAGACCGTGCTGGCCGCCTTCGAGCGGGCCGGGTTCTCGGCGCCCAACGTCGTGGAGAGCCAGGCCCAGCCCGACCCGGCCTTCCCGACGGTGTCCTTCCCCAACCCCGAGGAGCCGGGCGCGATCGACGCCGCCATCGAGCTCGCGGAGCAGACCGGACCGGACGTCGTCATCGCCAACGACCCGGATGCCGACCGCTGTGCGGCCGCGGTGCCGGGCCCCGGTGGCTGGCGGATGCTGCGCGGTGACGAGGTCGGTGCCCTGCTCGGGGCGCACCTGCTCGCCAAGGGTTCTGCGGCCGGGGTGCTGCCCGACTCGGCGGAGTGCGTGTTCGCCAACTCGATCGTCTCCTCGCGGATGCTCGCCGCGATGTGCCGGGCGGCCGGGGTACGTCACGAGGAGACCCTGACCGGCTTCAAGTGGATCTCCCGGGTGCCCGGGCTGCGCTACGGCTACGAGGAGGCGCTCGGCTACTGCGTCGACCCGGCGCAGGTGCGCGACAAGGACGGCGTCAGCGCCGCGCTGCTCTTCGCCGAACTGACCGCGGGCCTGAAGGCCGGGGGCCGCAGCGTCGACGACCTGCTCGACGACCTGGCCCGGGCCCACGGGGTGCACGCCACCGACGCCTTCTCGGTGCGCGTCGAGGACCTCTCGCTCATCGGCGAGATCATGGCGCGGCTGCGCGCCACCCCGCTCACCTCGGTGGCGGGGGTCGACGTCGCCCGGGCCGACGACCTCGCGCAGGGCGATGGTGG
>JAGNQK010000117.1 GCA_017989115.1 Dermatophilaceae bacterium
GCGCCCTCGAGGTCGGGGTGGATGAAGTCGTAACCGCTCGTGGCCAGCACCTCGCCGACGATGCGCTGGCTCCCGAGGATCTCGGTGGCGAACTCGCCGAGCACGATGCGCAGGGCGGGCGACGGTGCCGGCAGGACTGCCGGCCGGTTGAGGGCGCGCCCGATGGCCGCGACGATGTCGCGCTGACGCGCCGGTTCGGGCGCCGACAGGTTGACCGGGCCGGTGAGGTCATCGCGGTCGAGCAGGTGCAGCAGTGCGCCGACCTCGTCGTCCAGCGTGATCCACGGCCAGTACTGCTTCCCGGAGCCGAGCGGCCCGGCCAGCCCGAACCGGGCAAGCTGCAGCAGCCGTTCCATCGCGCCGCCCTGACGGGCCAGGACGATGCCGGTGCGGGCCAGCGCGACGGACGCCCCGGCATCCACCGCGGGAGCCGCGCTGGCCTCCCACGCGAGGACGACATCGGTGAGGAACCCCTCGCCCGGCGCGCTGCTCTCGGTGAGCGGTTCGTCACCGCGGTTGCCGTAGTACCCCACAGCCGACCCCGAGACGAAGCGCACCGGGTGTTGGACCTGTGCGATGGCGGTGGCCAGTGCGTGCGTGGTGTCGGTGCGCGAGGAGAGGATCTCGCGCTTGTATGCCGGGGACCAGCGCTTGTCGCCGACTCCGGCCCCGGCGAGGTGCACGACGCCGTCGACGCCGTCGAGGGCACGCGGGTCCAGGGTTCGGCTCGTCGGGTCCCACTGCACCTCGTCACGGCCCCGGGCAGGGCGGCGCACGAAGCGCACCACCTCGTCGCCGCGCTGCGTGAGCGCGGCGACGACGGCGGTGCCGATCAGCCCCGAGGAGCCAGTGACGGCGATGCGCTTCATCTGGTGCTCCACCCGGTGCCGGTCAGTGCTCGACGAGACGTCATCACAGACCCAGGTCGGCCTCGAAGGCGCCTTCCTCGAGACGCTGCTTCATCGTCGTGAGGAAGCGGGCAGCATCCGCACCATCGACGATGCGGTGGTCGTAGGACAGCGCCAGGTAGACCATCGAGCGGATCGCGATCGTCTCGCCACCGTCCTCGGTCATGGCCACGACGGGGCGGCGAACCACCGAGCCCGTGCCGAGGATCGCGACCTGCGGCTGGTTGATGATCGGGGTGTCGAACAGCGCCCCTCGCGAGCCGGTGTTGGTGATCGTGAACGTGCCACCGGACAGGTCGTCAGGCATGATCTTGTTGTTGCGCGTGCGCTCGGCGACATCGGAGATCCCGCGAGCCAGGCCGGCGATGTTGAGGTCGCCGGCGTTCTTGAGCACCGGGACGAGCAGACCCTTCTCGGTGTCGACAGCGACGCCGAGGTGCTCGGCGCCGTAGTACGTCACCTGGTCGCCGTCGACGCTGGCGTTGACCGTCGGGTGGGCCTTGAGGGCCTCGACGGCGGCGAGCGCGAAGAACGGCAGGAAGCTCAGCTTGGTGCCCTCACGAGCGGCGAAGTCTGCCTTGGCCCGGTCGCGCAGCTTGGCGATTCGGGTGACGTCGACCTCGACGACCGTGGTGAGCTGCGCCGAGATCTGGAGCGACTCGACCATGCGGCGGGCGATCGTCTGGCGCAGGCGGGACATCTTCTCGGTGGTGCCCCGGCGCGAGTCGGTGGCCGCAGGTGCCTTGGCGGGCGCGGCGGGTGCGGCCGCTGCAGGTGCCGGTGCCTCGGGGGCAGGAGCCGGGGCCTTCTTGGCCTCGGCGGCCGCCATGACGTCCTGCTTGCGGATGCGGCCACCGATCCCGGTGCCGGTCAGCGTCGCGAGGTCGATGCCGTGGTCGGCGGCCAGCTTGCGCACGAGCGGCGTGACGTAGGCCGCGGCATCGCGGCCCTCGGTGTCGTCGCTGCTCGCCGGTGCGGCTGCGGCAGGAGCCGGTGCCGCGGCAGCAGGAGCAGGAGCGGCGGGTGCCGGGGCGGGAGCAGCCGGGGCGGGAGCAGCGGATGCCGGGGCGGGAGCAGCGGGTGCCGGGGCGGCAGCAGCCGGCTCGGGAGCCGGAGCCTCAGCGGCGGCGGCAGGAGCGGAGCCACCACCGGAGCCGCCGATGACCGCCAGGTCAGCGCCGACGGGGACGGTGTCGTCCTCCTGGACGAGGATCTTGTTGAGCTTGCCGGCCACGGGGGAGGGGATCTCGGTGTCGACCTTGTCGGTCGAGACCTCGAGGAGCGGCTCGTCGACCTCGACGTCGTCGCCCTCCTGCTTGAGCCAGCGGGTGACGGTCCCCTCGGTGACCGACTCGCCGAGGGCCGGCATGGTCACGGTGGTGCCGTCGCCGCCGTCGGAGGACGTGTCGGCAGAGCCCTGAGGTGCGGCCTGCTCGGCCGGTGCGCTCTCCGCGGGGGCGGGGGCGGCTTCGGCGGGTGTGGCCTCGGCTTCGACGGGTGCGGGCTCGGGCGCAGCCTCGGCGGGTGCGGCCTCGGGCTCGCTCGCAGCGGGCGCGTCGCCGTCACCGATGACCGCGAGGTCAGCGCCGACGGGGACGGTGTCGTCCTCCTGGACCAGGATCTCCTGGAGCGTGCCGGCGATGGGCGAAGGGATCTCGGTGTCGACCTTGTCGGTCGAGACCTCGAGCAGTGGCTCGTCGATCTCGACGGTGTCGCCGACCCCCTTGAGCCAGCGCGTCACGGTCCCTTCGGTGACGGACTCGCCGAGCGCAGGCATCTTCACGCGTTCTGACATCGGGACAGCTCTCCTTTGTGGGCGGTGACGTTGACCACTCTAGTTGTGTGCGTGCAGCGGTTTCCCAGCGAGCGCCAGATGGGCCTCGCCGAGGGCTTCGTTCTGGGTCGGGTGGGCGTGCAGCAGAGCCGCGACGTCCTCGGCGTGGGCCTCCCACGAGACGATCAACTGGGCCTCCCCGATCTGCTCACCCATGCGTGAACCGACCATGTGGATGCCGACGACCGGGCCGTCCTTGACCCGCACGAGCTTGACGAAGCCCTGGGTGCGCAGGATCTGGGACTTGCCGTTGCCGCCGAGGTTGTACTCGTAGGTCTCGACCCGGTCGCCGTACTGCTCGGTGGCCTGCGCCTGGGTCAGCCCCACCGACGCGATCTCGGGTTCGCAGTAGGTGACCCGGGGGATGGACGACTCCACGAGAGGCACCGGATCGAGCCCGGCGATGTCCTCGGCCACGAGGATGCCCTGGGCGAAGCCGCGGTGGGCGAGCTGGAGCCCGGGCACGATGTCGCCGACGGCGTAGACCCCGTCGACCGAGGTACGGCAGCGCTCGTCGGTGATGACGAATCCGCGCTCGACGCTCACCCCGGCATCCTCGAATCCCAACCCGGCGGTCGACGGCCCTCGCCCGACGGCGACGAGCAGCACGTCGGCGCTCAGCTCGTCACCACCCTCGAGGCGCACCGTGACACCGCTCTCGGTCGGGGTGGCCGACTCGAAGCGCACCCCGGTGCGGAAGGCGATGCCGCGCTTCTTGAAGGCGCGTTCCAGCGCGGTGCTGACGGCCGGGTCCTCGGCGGCGACGAGCCGGGGGAGGGCCTCGACGATCGTCACGTCGGCGCCGAACGAGCGCATGACGGAGGCGAACTCGACGCCGATGACACCCCCGCCGAGCACGACGATGCTCTTGGGCACCTCGGTCAGCGCGAGGGCGCCGTCGCTGGTCATGATCGGGCCGCCGAGCTCGAGCCCGGGCAGGGTCCGGGCGTACGAGCCGGTGGCCAGCACGACGTGGCGGCCGACGAGGCGCCGGTCGCCGACGACGACGGTGCGCTCACCCTCGAGGCGGCCCTCGCCCTGGACGTAGTCGACCTTGCGTGAGGACACCAGGCCCTGAAGGCCCTTGTGCAGCCGGCTCACGACGCCCTCGCGGTAGGCGGTGACGCCCGGCAGGTCGACACCGTCGAGCGTCGCGCGCACCCCGAAACGGGTGGCTTCACGGGCTGAGTCGGCGACCTCGGCCGCGTGCAGCAGCGCCTTGGTGGGGATGCAGCCCCGGTGCAGGCAGGTGCCGCCGAGGAGGTCCTTCTCGACGAGGGCGACGCTCAATCCGAGCTCGGCGGCGCGCAGCGCGCAGGCGTAGCCGCCGCTGCCACCTCCGAGGACGACGACGTCATGGGTGGGTTCGGCGGTGGCCGGCATCAGCTGCTCCTTCGCGCGGGGGTGGGGCGCCTGCGAGCATCCTGTCACTCCCTGAGCGCTTATCGTGTCGTCATGGCGTGGTGGAGACGCAGTCGCGACAAGCAGGCACCCCATGGCGGTGGCGACCTGAGCAGCGCCCGTGCCCACCTGCAGGAGTTCGTCGGGACGCGGCGGGGTGTGGAGGCCTACATCGAGCCCGCGACCAACATCACCGCGACGACCGTGGTCCTCATCGCCCACGACGGGGAGTGGACGAGGCGGGCACTGCCGTCCCGGCCGGTGGCCTTCGAGGTCGCCCGCTCGCTCGACATCCCCGTCTACGACGTGAACCTCACCGGCTACCCGGCGCGCATGCGCCAGTGGACCGCCCGCCAGCGGCGCCCTGACCAGCGCTGACGGCAGTGACTCACGGCGCCACCGACGCCGGGCCAGCCGTCGTGGACGGCAATTCGATCGATCGGGGCGCTCGGGTCTGCGAAGGTTGACGCACCACCCGCCGAACGAAGGAGCACCATGTCAGGCTCGAAGAAGCCGCGCGCCACCGTCGACGAGGACGTGAAGGCCAAGTTCCGCGCAGCCCTGGACGCGAAGAAGTCCCACGGCGGCGCCGACGTCTCGGACCACTCGGACCACTCGAAGGTCGACCACGCCCACGGTCCGGAGGCCAGCGCGACGCAGCAGATGTTCCGCCGCAAGAGCGGCGGCTGAGCGTTCGCTCTCCCATGACCCACGACTGACGGATGCCGCGCCACCCCGCTGGGGGAGGCACGGCATCCGTGGTTCGTCACCGTCGTCTCAGCCGGCGCTGGACTCAGCCGGCGCTGGACTCAGCCGGCGCTGGACTCCACGAGGGCCAGCAGGGTCGCCACGCCGAAGCCGGTGCCGCCCTTCGGGGTGTGTCCCTTGGGGCCCTTGTCGTTGAACGCCGGCCCGGCGATGTCGACGTGGGCCCACGGGATGCCCTCGCCGACGAACTCCTTGAGGAAGATCCCGGCGGTCAGCATCCCGCCGTCACGATCGCCCTTGTGGGCCAGGTCGGCGGTGGGCGTGTCGAGCTTCGCGCGCATCTCGACCGGCAGCGGCATCGGCCATGCGCCCTCACCCGAGGCGTCGGCGGCGTCGACGACGCGGGAGCGGAAGGTGTCGTCGTTGCCCATGACACCTGCGATGTCGGTGCCCAGCGCCACGACTTGGGCGCCGGTCAGGGTGGCGATGTCGACCACCCAGTCGGGGTCCTTCTCGCTCGCCAGGCACAGCCCGTCGCCGAGGACCATGCGCCCTTCAGCGTCGGTGTCGAGGATCTCGACGCTCGTGCCGTTGCGCATGACGACGACGTCGCTCGGCCGCTGCGCGGTGCCGCTCGGCATGTTCTCGGCCAGGCAGAGGTAGCCGGTGACGGCCACGGGCAGGGCGAGCTCGGCTGCGGCGATGACGGTGGCCGCGACGGCGGCGGCACCGGCCATGTCGCACTTCATCGTCACCATGCCCGATGACGGCTTGATGTTCAGGCCTCCGGAGTCGAAGGTGATGCCCTTGCCGACGAGGGCGACCGAGGCCTTCGGGGAGGCCGGGCTGTAGGACATCGTCACGATGCGTGGCGGGTGCACCGAGCCCTGACCGACGCCGACGATGCCGCCGAACCCGCCCTTGACGAGTGCCTTGTCGTCGAGCACGGAGACCGTGACGCGCGCGGTCGACCCCGCGACGCGCTTCTTCACGGCATCCGCGAAGGAGGCGGGGTAGAGGTAGTTCGGGGGAGTGTTGACCAGGTCTCGGGCCCAGTCGCGGGCGGAGCCGAGGATGCCGGCGCGCGTCACGGCATCCTTGGCGGCACGCCCCTGCCCGGCACCGGACACGACGAGCACCCGCGGGCCGGATGCCGTTGCCCCGGTGGTCGCGGTCGGCTTGCCGGGGCGGGCGGGCACCGTGCGGCGGGCCGCGCCGACCACCGCGAGGGGTGCGCTCTTGTCGTAGACGTAGCACCCGGCATACGCCCCGTCGGCGACGGCGGACAGGCTCTCGACGTCGGGGGTGGGCAGGGCGACGGCGACGGTGCGCTTGCCGCGCACGGTGCGCAGGGCCGCTCCGGCAGCCGAGCGCAGGACGGTGTGGGGGTAGGTCGCCCGGCGGGACGTGCCCTCGCCGAGGCCGGTGACGACCACCGAGGTTGCCTTGACGCCGGGGACGGCGACGACCCGTACGACCTCGTCGGCCTTGCCGGTGGCCTCGAGGTCGGCGAGCACGGCCTGGAGGTGGACGACGGCTTTGCGGGGCAGGGCGTGACCGGTGGCGAGGTCGGTGCCGTCGGGAGTTCGCACGGATCCGATGACCAGGCAGTCGACGGGAAGCTCGGCGGGGGTGCGGGTGGTGAGCGACACGGAAGTCATGTCGGCACCCTAGCGACCACGTGCCGACGACCGTTGGCACGGTTGAGCCGGGTCGAGCGTGCTCGAGCACGGGCGGGCACGGTCGGGCACGCGGTAACGTGCCGACCATGACCGAGCTGCTGCACTCCCCGCTCCATGACCAGCACGTTGCCCTCGGCGCCAAGATGGCGGACTTCGGGGGGTGGTCGATGCCGATCGAGTACCCCGGCGGCGGGGTGGTCGCGGAGCACACGGCCGTGCGTGAGCGAGTCGGGATCTTCGACGTGTCGCACCTGGGCAAGGCGCGGGTGTCCGGCCCCGGTGCGGCGGACTTCGTCAACGCGTGCCTGACCAACGACCTGCGCCGCATCGAGCCCGGCCAGGCGCAGTACACGATGTGCTGCACCGAGGAGGGCGGGGTCGTCGACGACCTCATCCAGTACCTGCGCTCGGACGACGACGTCTTCCTCATCCCCAACGCGGCGAACACGGCGGCCGTCGTCGAGCTGTTGGCCGCAGCCGCGCCCGAGGGGATCACGGTCGAGAACCTGCACGAC
>JAGNQK010000118.1 GCA_017989115.1 Dermatophilaceae bacterium
AGGGCACCCTCGACCTCTGCCGTCAGGTGCTGACCGGCGAGACCGACCACGGGGTCAACTTCTGCGGCGGCATGCACCACGCGATGCGCACCCACGCGTCCGGCTTCTGCATCTACAACGACATCGCCGTCGGCATCCAGTGGCTGCTCGACAACGGGGCGCAGCGCGTCGCCTACGTCGACATCGACGTCCACCACGGCGACGGCGTCGAGAAGATCTTCTGGAACGACCCGCGGGTGCTGACCATCTCGGTGCACGAGAACGGCCAGCACCTCTTCCCGGGAACCGGGTGGCCCTCGGACATCGGCGGCCCGTCGGCCCGCGGGAGTGCCGTGAACGTCGCGTTGCCACCGGGCACGGGGGATGCCGCGTGGTTGCGGTCCATCGAGTCCGTCGTCCCGCCGCTCGTGCGCGCCTTCCACCCCGACGTGCTCGTCACCCAGCACGGGTGTGACACCCACATGCACGACCCGCTGGCGCACCTGACGATCACCATGGACGCCCAGCGTCGGGCCCACGAGACGTTGCACGACCTCGCGCACGAGGCGGCCGACGGGCGCTGGGTGGCTCTCGGCGGCGGTGGCTACGAGCTCGTCGACGTCGTCCCGCGGTCATGGACCCACCTGACCGCCATCGCCGCCCACGTCCCCGTCCCCGCCCAGGCTCGCGTGCCGCAGGAGTGGCTCGACCACGTCGAGGCGACCATGGGTCGCTCGGCTCCCACCCGGATGGGTGACCTGCCCGAGGAGAGCCTGCCCATCTGGGTGCAGCCGTGGAGCATGGGCCACAACCCCGAGAGCCCGATCGACCGGGCCATCATGGCAACCCGTCAGGCGGTGTTCAGCCACCACGGGCTGGATCCCTGGTTCGACTGACCGCTGGGTCGACAGGAGGCAACACGCGGATGCCGTGCGCCTCGCCACTGCGTGTTGCCTCCTCTCGACGGGAGGGCTGCGGCGCCAGCCCCGATGTGAAGCGAGTGGCGGATGCCGCTGGGAGCGGACTCACGGCATCCGCCACGGCGTGTCGACTGGACATTGGCGCCCAACTTCGTCGTTCCACTTCCCCAGTGGTCACACCTGCCCCTATGGTTGCGCTTGCACGACGACAGGGAGACTGCCGGGGCGTCCTGGCGCTGTGGTCGTGCAGGAGAATGAGGTCACGATGTCGACGGAGCGTCAGCTCGCGGAGGTGCGGTTCCTCACCGTCGCCGAGGTCGCCGCAATCATGCGGGTGTCCAAGATGACGGTGTACCGCATGGTCCACGCCGGGGAGTTGCCGGCCATCCGCGTCGGGCGGTCCTTCCGTGTCCCCGAGGACGAGGTGCATGCGTACCTGCGCACCTCGTTCGTCGACACGGCGTGACCGACCCCGACGAACCACACCGGTGGGGGGCGGCCCGACGTGCGGGCCGCCCCTCACGGCTGTTCGGGACTGGTCACGGGTGTGCCCGACGGGCGCTGCCGAACGAGCGCCGTGGCCACGGTTTGGGCAGCGTGACCGCCTGCCGGTAGGGTGGGCAGCCGCATCAGACGCTTAACGACGAGGACATCGCAATGGGTTCAGTCATCAAGAAGCGGCGCAAGCGGATGGCGAAGAAGAAGCACCGCAAGCTGCTTCGCAAGACGCGCCACCAGCGCCGCAACAAGAAGTGACGTAAGAGTCACCTCTGCACTTCAAAGGTCCCCGCACCCCGGGGGCCTTTGTCGTGTCCGGGTGGACCTGCCCTGTCGGTGCGCCGACGGGTCGATTAGGGTCGGGGCTGTCGAAATCAGGTGAAGGAGCAGGGCATGGCGTCAGTGGTGCTCGTGACCGGGGTCTCCCGCTACCTCGGAGGACTCCTCGCGCGTCGCCTCAGCGCTGACCCGAGCGTGGACCGGGTGGTCGGCGTCGACGTCATCCCGCCCGCGCACGACATCAGCGGCGTCGAGTTCGTGCGCGCCGACATCCGCAACCCGATGATCGCCCGGGTCATCGAGTCGGCCGGGGTCGACACCGTCGTGCACATGAACGTCATCGCGACGCCCACCTTCGTCGGGGGCCGCACCCCGCAGAAGGAGATCAACGTCATCGGCACGATGCAGCTGCTCGCGGCGTGCCAGAAGTCGACGACGGTGCGGCGTCTCGTCGTGAAGTCGTCTGCGGCTGTCTACGGCTCCACGCCCCGTGACCCGGCGATGTTCACCGAGGACATGGGCGCCAAGCGGTCGCCCTCGGGCGGGTTCGGCAAGGACTCCATCGAGGTCGAGGGGTACGTGCGCGGGTTCGCCCGCCGCCGTCCGGACACCGAGATCCTCACGTTGCGCTTCGCCAACATCGTCGGTCCGCGCATTCGCACGTCGATCACCGACTACTTCAACCTGCCGGTCGTCCCGGTGCCGCTCGGGTACGACGCCCGCATGCAGTTCGTCCACGAGGACGACGCCATCGACGCGCTCGTGCGCGCCACCACCGGCGAGGCCTCCGGCATCGTCAACATCGCGGGTGACGGCGTGCTGACGGTGCTCCAGGCCGCAGCGATCGTCGGACGACCGGTGGTGCCGATGCCGCTACAGGCTGCCGGCGTCGTCGGCGGGTTCGCCAAACGGCTCGGCCTGGCCGACTTCTCGCCGGACCAGATGTCCTTCCTCGCGTTCGGTCGCGGCATGGACACGCGGCGGATGCGCTCCGTCCTCGGCTTCACCCCGCGCTACACCTCCCGTGAGGCGTTCGAGGACTTTGCCCGCACCGTCGGCCCCGCGGTGCCCGCCGCCGCCATCGTCGGGGATGCCGTGAGCGGGGTCGCAGGCACGGCGAGTCAGGTCGTTCTCGGCCTTCTCGGCGCAGGAAGGGGACGTTGATGGCAGCGCGACAGGGAGCCCTCGCCGCAGGCGCGGCCCGGGCCTCGGGGGAGCGGGCCAGGCGCCGCTCCACCCCGCTGATCGGTGCCGAGCCCGTCGTGCCTGCCGGCGACGACGCGGATGCCGTGGTGCCGGCGTCGACGAAGCCAGCCGCCAAGCAGGCGACCCCGAAGAAGACGACCCCGAAGAAGCCAGCGGCGCCGAAGAAGCCAGCCGCGACGAAGGTGGCGCGTACCCCGAGTGACCAATTGGTCGATTCGGGCACGGGGGAGCAGGCAGCTCGTCGGCCGCACCGCCCGGCACCCAAGGTGCGCTCGGCTCCCTCCCGCCGGGCCTCGCGCCAGGCCGGCGAGCGGCACGCCAGGTCCGCGCCCGCCCCGGTCGCAGAGGCACCCCGGGCTCCCCGGGTTCGGCTGAACCCTCGCGAGAAGGCCAGCCGCGACGCCGCGAGGCCGCACCTGCGGATCGCCGAGCCGCCGCTGGACCCGACGGTGATCGAGGCGCCGGAGCGCACCGGGCTGCCGCTGCCCGACGTCGGGGACGCCCTGTCCGCGGCAGTCGGCCTGCTGCGGTTCGGGGCGCAGGCCGCGGGCATCTCGCCCGAGGACATCGAGCGTCGCGTGGCGCAGGTGCTGGCCTACATCCGCCGCCGGATCGACGGCGACTACGACGTCGATGACTTCGGCTACGACGCCGACTTCACCGAGAACGTCTTCTACCCGATGCTGCGACCGATCTACCGGCACTGGTTCCGCGTCGAGGTCCGCGGCATCGAGAACATCCCGGCCACCGGTGGTGCCCTCGTCGTGTCCAACCACTCCGGGACCATCGCCATCGACTCGCTCATGGTGCAGCTCGCCATCCACGACGAGCACCCCCAGCGGCGGGCGATGCGGGCGCTGGGCGCCGACCTCGTCTTCCAGACACCGTTCCTCGGCACCGTCGCGCGCCGGTCGGGCTCCACGCTGGCCACCAACTCCGACGCCGATCGCCTCTTCGCCCAGGGCGAGCTCGTCGGGGTCTTCCCCGAGGGCTTCAAGGGGGTCGGCAAGCCGTTCAGTGAGCGCTACAAGCTCCAGCGGTTCGGTCGCGGAGGTTTCGTGGCTGCCGCGCTGGCCGCGCAGGTACCGATCATCCCGTGCTCGGTCGTGGGTGCCGAGGAGATCGCCCCGATCATCGGCAACATGGGCACGGTGGCCCGCCTGTTCGGGCTGCCCTACGCGCCCATCACGCCGACGTTCCCGCTGTTCGGCCCGCTCGGTCTGATCCCGCTGCCGAGCAAGTGGATCATCGAGTTCGGTGCCCCCATCCCCACCGACAGCCAGGGCCCCGGCGCCGCCGACGACCCGATGCTCGTCTTCGACCTCACCGACCAGGTGCGCGAGACGATCCAGCAGACCCTGTACACCCTGCTCATGCAGCGGCGTTCGGTCTTCTTCTGATGGACACCCGCGTTCTCACCGACAGCGCGTTCTGATGGACGCCGCGCAGCCGCTTCCCGTGCGGGTCACCCTGATCGGCCGGCCGGGGTGCCACCTGTGCGACACGGCCCGCGAGACCATCGAGCGGGTGAGTGCCGATCTCGGGGTCGGGTGGCAGGAGCACTCCATCGATGACGACCCGCAGTTGCGTGACGCGTGGGCCGAGCAGATTCCGGTGACCCTGGTCGACGGTCGTCAGCACGACTACTGGCGGGTCGACGAGACCCGTCTGCGAGCGGCCCTGTCCGCGCCGCCCGCGGTGCGCTGACGGCATCCGGACTGCTGTCGAAGCTTTTAGCACACGGGGGAGTGAGCAGGGTCACGGGGTCCTCGGACGACTTTGTGCAGGCGTTCACAAGACCGTACGCTGACGGTCTCACCCGCTGGCCGGGCCGCTGAACGCGTGCGCCCGCCCGCTCCGATCCGGCCGTGCGGGCCCGCGAAAGGAGTCGGTGAGCGACGGTGTCCGACGCAGCGACCACCCGCCGGGGCATCCCGGAGGCCTCGGTGGCCCGACTCCCGGGGTACCTGCGGGCGCTCACGACCCTCGCGGGCCACGGCGTGATCTCGGTGAGCTCCGAGGAGCTCGCGAACGCCGCCGGGGTGAGCTCGGCGATGCTGCGCAAGGACCTGTCGCACCTCGGCTCCTACGGGGTGCGCGGGGTCGGCTACGACGTCGAGCGCCTGGCCGCCGAGATCACCGCCGCACTGGGCCTGACCCGCGAGTGGCCGGTTGCGATCGTCGGCATGGGCAACCTCGGTCGGGCGCTCGCCGCCTACCGCGGGTTCGAGGAGCGCGGGTTCGAGGTCGTCGCACTGCTCGACGGTGACCGTCGGCTGCTGGGCGAGGACGTCGCCGGGCGGCCGGTGCGCCCCATGTCCGACCTGCCGGGTCTCGTCGCCGACGAGGGCCTCGCGATCGGCGTCATCGCCACGCCGTCGTCAGGGGCCCAGGACGCGTGTGACCGCCTCGTCGCGGCGGGGGTCCGCTCGGTGCTGAACTTCGCCCCTGCCGTGCTCGCCGTCCCCGACGGGGTCGTCGTGCGCAACGTCGACCTGTCCACGGAGCTGCAGATCCTCGCCTTCCACGGTCAGCGGGTCGCCGCGGCCGCCACGACCTCCGAGGTGGTGGCCTGATGAGCCTGGTCGTCCTCGGGTTGTCGCACCACGGTGCGCCCCTGTCACTCCTGGAGTCGGTCGCCCTGGACCCCGACGCCCGCACCGCCCTCGAGCAGGCGGTGCTGCGCTCGGAGCACGTCACCGAGGCCGTCGTCGTGTCCACGTGCAACCGCACCGAGGTCTACGCCGAGTGCCTGACCTTCCACGGCGCCCTGGCCGACATCACGGCGGCGCTGGCCGACACCTGTTCGGTCGACCGGGCCGATCTGCAACCGCACCTGTTCGTGCACTACGAGGACCGCGGCATCGCCCACGTGTTCAACGTCGCCTCGGGCCTGGACTCGATGGCCGTCGGTGAGGCCCAGATCCTCGGCCAGGTGCGCCGCTCGCTCGCTCGCGCCCAGCGTCACGGTCACGTCGGCCCAGCCCTGAACACCGTGCTCCAGCAGGCCCTGCGGGTCGCGAAGCGCGTGCACACCGAGACCGGCATCGACCTCGTGAGCGGCTCGCTCGTGCAGGCCGGGCTGGCCCGGGCGCAGGCCGCCCTCGGACCGATCGGCGACCTGTCCGTGCTCGTCGTCGGCGCCGGCGGCATGGGCGCCCTCGCGGCGGCGACCGTGGCCCGTTCGGGGGCCCGCACCGTCGTCGTGGCGAACCGCAACCACGACCGGGCGCGCACGGTGGCCGATCGGGTGGGCGGCACCTCGCGCCACCTCGCGGACCTCGGTGCTGCCCTCGTCGAGGCCGATGTCGTCATCTCCTCCACCGGCGCTCCGGGGCAGGTCATCACCGCCGACGACGTCCGTCGTGCGGTCGCTGCCCGCAGCGGACGCCCGCAGGTCTACATCGACCTCGCGCTGCCGCACGACATCGACCTCGCCGTCGCCGACCTGCCCGCCACGACCCGGGTCGGCCTCGCCGAGCTCGGCGAGGACCTCTCGGATGCCGGGTCGGCACCCCAGGTCGCGCAGGCGGGTGACCTCGTGACGGCAGAGGTCGCGGCGTACCTCATGGCCCGATCGGCCGAGGCCGTCGCGCCGACCGTGACCGCGCTGCGCAGCCACGCCGGCGCGCTCGTCGAGGAGGAGCTTCACCGCCTCGAGCGACGCACACCCGGCCTGAGCGACGCAGAGCGGGCCGAGGTCCGCCGGGCCGTCGAGCGTGTCGTCGACAAGCTGCTCCACACCCCGACGGTGCGCGTGAAGGAACTCGCCCAGGACGGCCAGGGCGGCAGCTACGCGCGGGCGCTCAACGAGCTGTTCGACCTCGACCCCCGCGACGTCTCCCTGGTGTCCGCACCCCCGACCCTGCCCGAGGAGGACTGAGCATGCTCCGCCTCGGAACCCGCCGATCCGCCCTCGCGACGACCCAGTCGTCGTGGGTGGCCGACCAGCTGCGTGCGCTCGGCCACGAGGTCGAGCTCGTCGAGGTCAGCACCGAGGGCGATCGCGACCAGACCACCCCGCTGGCC
>JAGNQK010000119.1 GCA_017989115.1 Dermatophilaceae bacterium
GCCGATGCCCTGGCCCGCAAGGAGCTTCCCGGTCGGGCGAGCACGGTCTTCACCACACTCACCAGGTCGGCGTACCTCACCGACACGCGCGTCGAGGCGGATGCCGTGAACCGTCGCCTCAGCGGTCAGGGCGTCGGGGCCCAGGCCTTCGGGCTGAAGGCGAAGATCCTCGAGGTCGATTCATGGCTGCGCACCCGACCGACCATCGAGGTCATCGAGGTGCACCCCGAGGTCTCCTTCGCCGAGATGGCCGGGGCGCCGCTACCGCCCAAGCGCACCCCGGAGGGCCACGACCAGCGGCTGGCGACGCTCGCGGCATCCGGGATCGCGAGGCCGTCGGTGCTCAAGGGCTCCGGGTACGCGCCGGACGACGTGCTCGACGCCTGCGCGGTGGCGTGGAGCGCCCACCGGCGGGCCACCGGCGACGCCCGCAGGTTGCCGGACCCACCCGAGGTGTTCTCGGACGGCATCCGCGCCGCCATCCACGTCTGAGAGATCCGACACGCGAACCTCCCGACTTCGTGCGACTTGGGTGCGCTCGTCGACGCCTGGAGCCCAAAATCCCGCACGGAAGTCGCACGAAGTCGGGGTAGAGGGGTCCGAGGACTTCGATCGGCAGGGGCGCGGTGGCAGGCTGGGGGCATGACCGCACGGGTTGCCCACACGACCGTCGACTGTCGCGACGCCTTCGCGCTCTCCCAGTGGTGGAAGGGGGTCCTCGGCTACGGCGACGTCGAGGGTGACCCGAACCTTCCCGGCCACGAGGAGTGCATGATCGTCAGCCCGGACGGCACGCACCGGCTGCTGTTCATCGAGGTGCCCGAGGGCAAGACCGTGAAGAACCGGCTGCACCTCGACCTCGAGCCGGTCGAGGGCTCCCGCGACGACGAGCTCGCCCGCCTGCTCGCGCACGGCGCCGTCGAGGTCGCCGACCACCGCGGGCAGTACGGCCCCGGCACCGGCTGGGTGGTGCTCGCCGACCCGGAGGGCAACGAGTTCTGCATCCTGCGCACCCTCGCCGAGCGTGAGGGTGCCGCCGGGGCCGACGGGCTCGTCGAGGGCTCCTGACCCGAGCCGGCTGCTGCCCCTCGAGGGTCAGTCGGCCACGAGCACGACATGCAGGGTCCGCGGGCCGTGCACACCCTCGACGCGCGACAGCTCGATGTCGCTCGTCGCCGACGGCCCGCTGATCCACGTCAGCGGCCGCTGCGGGTCCAGCCGGCCCAGGGCGTCGCCGACATCCGGCACCACCCGGGACGCACGAACGATGCACACGTGCAGATCGGGCAGCAGCGTGATCGCCCGCCGCCCCTGACCGGGCCCGTGGTCGAGCACGACGGTGCCGGTCTCCGCGACGGCGACCGCGGCGCACCTCGTCACCTGCGCCCGGTAGTCGGCCACGCGCTCGGCGAACAGGTCGAGGGTACGCGCCCGCTCGGCGGCCGTCGGCACCACCGGTTGGGATGCCGTCCGCCCACCTCCCGGCGCAGCCTCCGGGTGTGCCGCTTCCTCCGGCGGCGCACCTCCCGGATGCGTCGGCCCTGCCTGCCCGGCGAGGGCAGCCCGCACCGCCGCGAGGACGTCGTCGCGGGCGCTCACGACTGCCCCTCGTCCCGGCCGACCCGTCGCCACCACGACCGGAACGACTCCGGCGGCGGCAGGGGAAGGTCGCGGGCCTGGGTCCACCGCGGCCCCGGGAAGGGGAGCCACGACAGCGCGCGCCGGCCACCCGGCATCCCACGACGACCCCCGACCCGACCGGCCAGGGAGGCGAGGCGTTCCCCGAGACCCAGGCGACCGGCATCCGCCATCCCTCGGACACTCCCCCGCAACGACCAGCGCATACTGAATGCCCGCTCCTGAGCTGAACCGAGGACACCCCATGCGTTGGACCCCTGACCAGATGCCCGACCTCACCGGACGTCGCGCCGTCGTGACCGGCGCGAACTCCGGCATCGGCCTGGTCGAGGCGCGTGAGCTCGCCCGGCACGGCGCCGACGTCGTGCTCGCCGTGCGCAACACGGATGCCGGTGACGCAGCCGCCGAGCGGATCCGGGCCACCGGCGCCGCTGGCAGGGTCAGCGTCGAGCGCCTCGACCTGGCGTCGCAGGAATCGGTGCGGGAGTTCGCCGCTCGCCTCGACGGGGCGCTCGACCTGCTCCTCAACAACGCCGGGGTGATGGCCCCGCCCAAGCACCGCACCACCGTCGACGGGTTCGAGCTGCAGTTCGGCACGAACCACCTGGGCCACTTCGCCCTCACCGGGCTGCTGCTGCCGCACCTGCTCGAGGCCGAGGCACCGCGGGTGACGACGGTGGCCTCGATCGCCCACCACCGCGGTGACGGTGCGGTTGCCGAGGGCAACCCGGCATCCGGCTATGACCCGCAGACGTCCTACGGCCGCTCGAAGCTGGCCAACCTGCTGTTCGCCCTCGAGCTCCAGCGGCGGGCGACGGCATCCGGTTCGTCCCTGACGTCGACGGCCGCGCACCCGGGCGTCTCCGGCACGAACCTGTTCGGCAGCCGCGACGGGATGGGCTCGATCCCCGTCATCGGCACCGTCGGCAGCTGGGCCGTCAAGCTCGCGTTCCCCTCGCCGGAGCGGGGGGCCGAGGCGATCCTGTATGCCGCGACCGTTGCCGAACCGGCCTCGTACTCGGGCCCGACCGGCATCGGCGAGACGCGTGGCGCGGTCGGCACGGCCAAGCAGAGCCAGTGGGCGCAGGACCCCGCCCTGGCGGCCCTGCTCTGGGAACGCAGCGAAGAGCTGACGGGCGTCCACTACTCGTTCTGACACCACACGCCGTCCGCCCCGAAGGGGGGCCAGACGCGCAGCCAGTCGCGCGTCTGGCCCCCCTTCGCCCGCGCCACGCGCGGATCTGGGACGCTTGGGGCATGTCACTGCGCCGCACCGCCATCAGCAGGATGAAGAACGGCCACGTCGACGTCCTCGTCGTCGGTGCCGGCATCAACGGGGCGGTGACCGCAGCGGCTCTGGCCGGTCGCGGCGCCTCGGTGGCCCTGATCGACCGGGCCGACTTCGGCGGGTTCACCAGCCAGGAGTCGAGCAACCTCGTGTGGGGTGGCTTCAAGTACCTCGAGAACTACGAGCTGCCGCTGGTGTTCGGGTTGTGCAAGTCGCGCAACCGGCTGATGAAGGCCTACCCGGACAACGTCAAGGAGATCTCCTTCCTGGCGACGCTGGACAACACGGCCCCCTTCAAGCCGTGGTTCGCCGCCCTGGGCGCAACGGCCTACTGGGGCATCGGCCAGTTCGGCACGAAGCCGCCGCGGCTCTACAACGCCGAGAAGCTCGAGGCCGTCGAGCCGGTCATCGACACCACCAGCGCCCGCGGCGCCGTGCAGTACCAGGACTGCTACCTGGTCGACAACGACTCCCGGTTCGTCTTCTCCTTCGTCCGCTCGGCCATCGAGGCGGGGGCGGCCGTCGCCAACTACGTCGAGCTCGTGAGCGCCCGGCGCGAGGGCGACCGCTGGGTGTGCCAGTTGCGCGACACCGACTCGGGCGAGGAGTTCACGACGACGGCCCGGGTCGTCGTCAACGCGGCCGGCCCGTTCGTCGACGAGCTCAACACCGCGTGGGGGGTCACGACGGATCACCGCATCGTGTACTCCAAGGGCATCCACCTCATCGTCCCGCGCCTCACGACCACGAGGCACAACCGGGTGCTCGCGTTCTTCGACGACACCCAGCGGCTCTTCTACGTCATCCCCATGGGCCGGCGTTCGGTGATCGGCACGACCGACACCCGCGTCGACGACCCCCACACCCACGTCACCGACGAGGACCGCGACTTCCTCCTCGCCCAGATCAACGCACGCCTCGACCTACCCGCGCCGCTCACCCACGACGACATCATCGCCGAGCGCTCTGGCGTGCGCCCGCTCGTGGTTCGTCGCGGCGGCAGTGACCAGACCAACGTCGACTGGACGTCGCTGTCGCGCAAGCACGAGATCGAGCGCGACGACGCCCGCGGCGTCGTGACCATCTTCGGCGGCAAGCTCACCGACTGCCTCAACGTCGGTGAGGAGGTCGCCGAGCACGTCGAGAGACTCGGCATCCCCCTCGAGAAGGACCTGCGCAACTGGTACGGCGAACCGGCCGCCGCGACCCGCAAGGAGTTCTACCGGCAGGCACGCCTCATGCGCCTGGACTCGCTGCGCACCAAGCCCGACACCGAGCCGCTCACCGATCGGCTCTGGCGACGCTACGGCCGCCGCGCCTTCGACCTGCTCGAAATGATCCGCGCCGACCCGACGATGGGTGAGGACGTCATGGGCTCCGCCGACTACCTGCGCGCCGAGCTCCACACGGCCGCCGAGCACGAGATGGTCGTGACCCTCGACGACTTCATGCGCCGCCGGAGCAAGATCGACCTCGTCGTGCGCGACCGCGACATCCTCGGCTCCCCCGGGCTCACCGAGGTGGCCGGCATCCTCTTCGGGGATGACGCGGACGCGCGACTCGCGGACTACGTCCTGTCCAAGACCAGCCACCACGAGCCCCCGGCCGACGCAGCGGGCTGACGCACTGGGCTCGGCGCTTCGAGGGCGACCGCACCACGAAGCCGAGGGCGACCGCCGGAGGGAACAGCACGGCATCCGACGAGGTTGGACCCCCAATGCGCGTCATCGTCATCGGCGGCCACGGCAACGTGGCCAGACTCCTCACCCCCCTGCTCGTCGCCGGATCCCACGAGGTCACCGGGGTCATCCGCGACCCCGCTCACGTCGAGGACCTGCGCGCGGACGGCGCCACCCCTGTCGTCGCTGACGTCGAGTCGATGGACGTCGAGGCCCTGGCCCGTCTCGTCCACGGACACGATGCCGTCGTCTGGTCTGCCGGCGCAGGCGGCGGCGACCCCGAGCGCACCTACGCGGTCGACCGGGACGCCGCGATCAGGTCGATGGAGGCCGCTGGCCGCTCGTGGGTGAAGCGGTACGTGATGGTGTCCTACTTCGGGGCCGGCCCCGATCACGCGGTCCCCGAGGACAACGCCTTCTTCGCCTATGCCGACGCCAAGTCGGCCGCCGACGCCCACCTCGAGGGGTCGGGCCTGGACTGGACGATCCTGCGTCCCAGCCGCCTCACGCACGACGCACCGACCGGGCGCATCGAGACCTCACGAACGGGTGCCGAACCGGGGTCGGTGTCGCGCGCCGACGTGGCGCTCGTCATCGCGCAGGCCCTGGAGCGGCCGGACCTGGCCGGTACCGTCGTGGAGTTCAACAACGGCACGGTGCCGGTCGCCGAGGAGCTCGACGCCAGCGCTGCCTGAGGACGGCCGCCCAGGTGCTCCCACCCGTCGACACACCGTTGGATGCCGTTCGGCCTCCCCATCACGCTCCGGCCCGACCTCGGCCCTCGTAGGCTGGCTCACCATGACGACGACCTCCTCGGCCCACTCCCCGTCCGGGCCGCCGCCGCAGGACTCGCCGAGGCCGATCTCGAGAGCGGCGCGCACGGCATTCGCCGCGAATGCCGCCATCGCCTGGCTCGGCGTCGTGCTCACCGTCATCCTCTCCGGGCTCGGTGCGTACACCGAAGTCACGGTCGAGCCGGGCCTGTACGGCGGTCATCCCGCCGGGGTCGCCGGCGCGCTGCCGCGACTGGCGGACACGGCCAGCTACTTCACGATCTGGTCCAACGTCGTCGTCGCCGTGACGATGACGCTGCTGGCTCGGCAACCGCTTCGGGCGACGCCCCTGCTGCGGGTCCTGCGCCTCGACAGCATCCTGATGATCACCATCACGGCGATCGTCTACGCGGTGCTCCTGGCCCCGGTCACGGAGGTGGTGGGTTGGTCTCTGCTGACCGACCCGATCCTGCACCAGGTGACCCCGATCGTGACGGTGCTCGTGTGGCTCGTGTTCGGACCGCGCGGTTGGATCACCGGTCGCACCGTCCTGGCCGCGATGGTCATCCCCATCGCGTGGATCGTGTGGGTCATGGTGCGCGGCAGCATCACCAGCACCTACCCGTACGGGTTCGTCAACGTCGCCGAGTACGGGGTGGGCCCGGTCGCCGGCACGTTGGCCGGCATCCTGGCGTTCGGCCTGCTCGTCATGGCGATCTACTGGGGTGTCGACGCCGCCCTGCGCCGCTGGCTCGGCCAGCGTGCAGGGGCCACGCAGATCAGCTGAGCAGCCCGGCCATCTTCTTGGCGATGAAGTCGGTGGCCCGGCGCGGGGACAGCCGCGACATCGAGTCGAGCATGCGCGCGTCCTTGCCGATGACGACGCGGAAACTGCCGGCGACGACGGCCTTGTCGATGATCTGGCGAGCGGCGTCGGGAGCCGTGGTGAGGCTGCCCGCCGAGGCCGCGGCGTCCGTGCTCCGACCGGGGATGGCCGCCCCGGAGTTCTCCGCGATGTGGGTGGAGACCCCACCGGGGAAGACGACCGACACCGTCACCGGTGTGCCCTTGAGCTCGGCGTACAGCGCCTCGGTGAGGAGCATGACGGCCGCCTTGCTCGCGCCGTAGACGGCCTGGCCCGGG
This sequence comes from Dermatophilaceae bacterium, assembly GCA_017989115.1. GTDB lineage: Bacteria > Actinomycetota > Actinomycetes > Actinomycetales > Dermatophilaceae > Fodinibacter. The sequence continues at coordinate 6,522 of JAGNQK010000119.1, forward strand.
ACCGGCGCCAGGGCACCCATGCTCGAGACGTTGACGACGGCAGCCTGCGGGCGCGACCTCAGGTGCGGCAGGAACGCCTTGGTCGTGTGCACCACGCCCCAGAAGTTCACGGCCATGACCTTCTCGATCTGGCCGTACTCCAGGTCGGCGAAGCGGACGAAGGGTTGGATGATGCCGGCGACGTTGAGCAGGCCGTCGACCCGGCCGTGGGCGGCGATGACGGCGTCGGGCAGGGCCTCGACGGCGGCCCGGTCGGTGATGTCGACGGTGTGGGTGCTCAGCCGCTCACCGGCACCCGCGAGGGCGGCCGTCTCGGCCAGGCCCTGCTCGCTGAGGTCGACCGCGGCGACCCGGGCCCCGCGGGTCAGCAGCCCCAGCACCACCTC
>JAGNQK010000120.1 GCA_017989115.1 Dermatophilaceae bacterium
GGTGGACCCGGCGGCGGATGCCGGCCGTGTCGACGAAGCGCCAGTCGCGCCCGCCGAGGGTGACGAGCTCGTCGACGGGGTCGCGGGTCGTGCCCGCGACGTCATCGACGACGACGCGCTGGTGGCCGACGAGCTTGTTGAGCAGGGAGGACTTGCCGACGTTGGGCCGACCGACCAGGGCCACCCGCCGCGGACCTCCGCGCTCGTAGGCCCCACCCATGGCGGAGAACTCCGGCAGCACCGCGAGCAGGGCGTCGAGGGCGTCACCGCTCCCCCGCCCGTGCAGCGCCGAGACCGGCCAGGGCTGCCCGAGGCCGAGGTTCCACAGGGCGGCGGCGTCGGCCTCGGTGCGCTGGTCATCGACCTTGTTCGCGATGAGCACGACCGGCTTGCCGGCGCGGCGCAGCAGGCGCACGCAGTTCTCGTCGTCGTCGGTGGCCCCCACGGTGGCGTCGACGACGAACAGCACGGCGTCGGCGAGGTCGACGGCGATCTCGGCCTGCTCGGCCACCCGCAGGTGGATGCCTCGGGCGTCGATGGCCCAGCCGCCGGTGTCGACGAGGGTGAAGCGGCGGCCGACCCACTCGGCGTCGTAGGCGACGCGGTCGCGGGTCACCCCGGGGACGTCCTCGACGACGGCCTCGCGGCGGCCGATGATGCGGTTGACCAGGGTGGACTTGCCGACGTTCGGGCGGCCGATCACGGCGACGACCGGCAGCGGGCCCGATGCGGCCTCGGCCTCGAGGTCGTCGTCGTCACGGTCGAGCAGCGCGCGGTCCTCGTCGCTGAGCTCGAAGTCCTCGAGACCGACGCGCAGGGCTCGCTCGACGGCGTCGGGGTCTGCGGTCGCGGTGGTGGGGTCCTCGGTGCTCATCCCACCATTCTCCCCCACGTCAGGGGCGCTTCAGTCCACGAGGTCGGGCGGCACGTCCGTCGGCAGCGGGATGCCGTGGCGGGCGGAGGCGGCGTGCACGTGCGCCACGAGGGCGGTGCGGATCTGCTCGGTCGCGAGGTCGAGGCGGGCCCGGCCGGGCAGGCCGTCGGGGAGGTCGAGGACGACAGGCTCCCCGAAGTCGACGACGAGTCGGGAGCGAAGGCGTGGCCAGGATGCCGCGAGCTCACCCGTGCGCCGCGTGCCCAGGCACGCGGTGGGCACGACGGGAGCCCCGGACTGCAGGGCCAGCCAGGCCACCCCCTTGCCGGCCGACGCGAGGTCACCGCGCCCGCGCCCACCCTCGGGAAAGATGCCGAGGACACCGCCTCGACCGAGCACCTCGAGCGCCTGGGCCAGCGCTGCCCGGTCCCCGCGGCCCTGCTCGATGGGGATCTGGCCGCTCCACCGCAGCAGGTGCCCGGTGAACCCCTGGAACGTCTTCGCGAGCACGAGGAAGTGACTCGGGCGCGGCGCCATCGACACGACGAGGGCGCCGTCGAGGTAGCCGGTGTGGTTCGCGGCGAGGATCACCGCACCCTCGCGCGGGACGTGACCGGCATCCACCGCGCGGGCGGCATAGAGCAGGCGGAACAGGAACCTCCCGACCCGGTGGCCCAGGCGTGCCCGTGCGGGGCCGGGCGCGCTGACGTCGTCCACGGGCATGCGTCAGGCAGAGGTCTCTGCGGTGACCACGGCGAGCACGGCGGCCACGCTCTGGTCGAAGTCCAGGTCGGAGGTGTCGACCAGCACCACCCCGGGTGCGGCCTCGGTGAACGTGGAGACCGTCGAGTCGTCGCGGTCGCGCCGCACCACCTGGTCGCGCGTCGCCTCGACCGCGGCTGCGTCGGTGCTCCCGTGCAGCTCGGTGGAGCGCCGGCGCAGCCGCGCCTCCTCGGATGCCGTCAGCAGCACCCGCACGCTCGCGTCCGGGGCCACGACGGTGGTGATGTCGCGCCCCTCGGCCACCACTCCCCCGGTCTCCTGCGCGATCTGGGCCATGAGGTCGCGCTGGCGCTGCTGGAGCTCGGCCCGCACCTGAAGGTTGGTGGCCACGGCTGACACCGAGGTGCTGACCCGTGTCGTGCGGATGGCCTGCGAGATGTCCGTGCCGTCGACGGACACGGTCGGGGCGTCCGGGTCGGTACCGACCGTGAGCGGGAGGTCGCGCGCGGCGGCGGCCACGGCATCCGCGTCAGTGAGGTCGATGTCGCGCTCGAGGCACCACCACGTCAGCGCCCGGTACATCGCCCCGGTGTCGAGGAAACCGACCCCGAGGGCACGGGCCACGGCCCGCGAGACGCTGCTCTTGCCCGAGCCGGAGGGTCCGTCGATGGCGATCGTCAGGGGTGCACTCATGGGCCGCAAGCCTACTGGCGGCTCAGCCGTGCAGGTGCCAGCCCCGCTCGGTGAGCCCCTCGCCCAGACCCGCAGCGGCACCCGGCACGACGTCGATCTCGGCGACCCCGAACGCCTGACCGAGCCCGTGGTCGAGGTGGAACTCCTCGACGTTGGCGCCGATCTCGCCGATGTGGGCGAAGAGCCGGCCGAGCTGGCCCGGCTCGTCGGGGATGAGCACGCGCACCGTCGTGTACGTCGTGGGGGCGGCCCCGTGCTTGCCGGGGATGCGCGCGTGGCCGGCGTTGCCCGCCGCGATGGCGTGGGCCAGGGCACCGCGCGCCCCGGGTGCGTCGGTCGACGTGCTGAGGTCGTCGAGGGCGTCGACCACCCGCTCGAGGTCGGCCACCAGCGCCGTCAGCACGTCACGCACGGCAGGGGCGTTGCCCGCGAGGATCTGGGTCCACAGGCCGGGGTCGCTCGCCGCGATCCGGGTGACGTCGCGCAGCCCCTGACCGGCAAGCGCCACCGCGGCGTCGTCGAGGGGCTCGAGCCGGGCCGCCACGAGACTCGCCGCGAGCTGGGGGACGTGCGAGACCGCGGCGACCGCGGCATCGTGCCGCTCGGGGGCCAGGGTGCTCACCGCTGCCCCCACCGACCGGGCCACGGCCGTGACGAGCACGGTCGCGGCCGGGTCGGTCTCCTCGGTCGGGGTCAACACCCACGCGCGCCCGTCGAACAGGTCGTAGCGCCCGGACACGGCACCGGAGCGCTCGCGACCCGCCATCGGGTGGGATCCGCAGTAGCGGGTGAGGTCGGTGCCGGTCGCGCGCAGCCCGTTCACCACGGCACCCTTGACCGAGGCGAGGTCGGTGACGAACGCCGTCGGCCAGCGGGTCAGCGCCCGGGCCACGACCGCAGCCGTGACGTCGGGAGGGGTCGCGACGACGACGAGGTCGGGCTCGAAGCCGGCGTCGCCGTCGCCGTCGCCGTCGACCGCGCTCTCAGCGAGCCGTCCGGCACCGAGGTCGCGCGCCAGGGCCGCGTGCGTGGGGCTGATGTCCTCGAGGGTCACGTCGTCACCGACGCGGCGCAGCGCCAGCCCGAGGCTCGTACCGAGCAGCCCGGTGCCGATGACGTGGACCTGCGTCACAGCTCCGCAGCCTTGTAGAGCAGGCCGACCTCGGTGTTGGTGAGGTTGCGCCACTTGCCCGGCTTGGTGTCGCCGAGGTGGATCGGGCCGACCTTGGTGCGTACCAGGGTGAGCACGGGGTGGCCGGCCTCGGCGAGCATGCGCCGCACGATGTGCTTGCGGCCCTCGTGCAGCACCACCTCGACCAGGGCCTTGCCGGGTGCGGAGTCGACGACGCGGAACGAGTCGACCTTGACCGGGCCGTCCTCGAGCATGATGCCCTCACGCAGCCGCCGCCCGAGGTCGCGGGGCACCTGGCCCTGGATCTGGGCGAGGTAGGTCTTCAGCACGCCGTAGCGCGGGTGCTGGAGCCGGTGCGCCAGCTCACCGTCGTTGGTGAGGATGAGCAGACCCTCGGTGTCGGCGTCGAGCCGGCCGACGTGGAAGAGCCGCTCCTTGCGATTGGCGACGAAGTCACCGATGTCGACCCGCCCCAGCTCGTCGCTCATCGAGGTGACCACCCCGAGCGGCTTGTTGAACGCCAGGTAGACGCGGCTCTCGTCGAGCTGGATGCGGATGCCGTCGACGTGGACGTTCTGGGTCGCCTTGATCCGCACGCCGAGCTCGGTGACGACCTGGCCGTCGACCTCGACCCGGCCCTGGGTGATCAGGTTCTCGCAGACCCGGCGCGAGCCGACACCTGCGGCTGCGAGCAGCTTCTGCAGACGCACCCCGTCGGGGTCGTGGACGTCGACAGTCGGACGGTCGGGCCACTGGGGCACGGCCGTCGGCTGGCTGGGGCGCGTCGTACCGGCGGTGGGGCGCTTGGCCTTGCCCGGGCCGGATGCCTTGCCCTTTCCTGCTGGCTTTCCCTGGCCCGTGGGCTTGCCCTTGCCGGGTCGGTGGGGTCCACGGGGGTTCGGCGGCGTCATGAGCGGCCTCCTTCGGCGATCTCGTCGAGCAGGTCGACTTCGGGCAGGTACGGGGCGAGGGCGGGTAGGTCGTCGAGGTCGGAAAGGCCGAGACGCTCCAGGAAGTACGACGTCGTGCCGTAGAGGATCGCGGTCGACTCCTCGTCGTGGCCGAGTTCCTCGATGAGGCCGCGGCTGAGCAGGGTGCGGATGACACCGTCGACGTTGACCCCGCGCACGGCGGCCACCCGCTGACGGGACACCGGCTGGCGGTAGGCGATGACGGCGAGGGTCTCGAGCGAGGCCTGGGTCAGGCGGGCCTGCTGCCCGTCGAGGACGAACCGCTCGACCACGGGCGCGTACTCGTGGCGGCTGTACATCCGCCACCCTCCCCCGACCTGGCGCAGTGTGAACCCACGCTGCTGGGCCGCGTACCCGTCCTCGAGCTCGCGCAGGGCGGCCTCGACGTCAGCGGCCGGCTGCTCGATGGCGGAGGCCAGCGCCATGACCGACACGGGCTCGTCGACGACCATGAGCACCGCCTCGAGGGCGGCGTGGATCCCGCCGGGGAAGTCGGCCACGTCGAAGGCCAGCTGGTCCTCGGGAGGGGGCGCGACGGCATCCGCGCTCTCGTGCTCGTCAGTCATCGGTGCTCTCCGCTGGTTCTGTGGTGGTCAGTGACGGGTCCGCGTCATCGTCGACCTCGTCGTCGAACTCGTCATCGACCTCGATGTCGCCCTCCTCGGCGCCGGTCCAGCGCACGGTGAGCTCACCGAGCGCCTCGGCCTGCTCGAACGCGATCGAGGACTCCCGGAACAGCTCGAGCAGCGCGAGGAAGCGTGCCACGACGACGAGGGTGGAGTCGGCGTCGGCGACCAGCGCCCGGAACGAGGCCACCCGGTCGCGGCGCAGTCGGGCGCCGATGATGGACGCCTGCTCGCGCACGCTCACCTGCGGGGCGTGCAGGTGACTCAGGCCCACGGTCGGCACCTGCTTCGGGGCCATGGCCCGCGCCGCGATCATCGCGAGCTGCTCGGGGGTCACGGTCATGACCAGCTCGGGGAGCAGCGCGGCGAACTGGGGTTCGAGGGATGCCGTGCGCGGCTGGGTGCGCCCGGCGGTCGCCATCCGCTGCGCGAAGGTGTGGGCGATGTCCTTGAAGGCCCGGTACTGCAGCAGGCGCGCGAACAGCAGGTCCCGCGCCTCGATGAGCGCGAGGTCCTCCTCGTCCTCCGGGCCGGACTGAGGCAGCAGCCGGGCCGCCTTGAGGTCGAGCAGGGTCGCGGCGACGAGGAGGAACTCGGTGGCCTGCGACAGGTCCCAGCCCGTGGGTTTGGCCCGCTCGGCCTTGATGTGGGCGATGAAGTCGTCGGTCACCCGCGCCAGGGCGATCTCGGTGACGTCGAGCTTGTGCTTGCTGATCAGGCCCAGCAGCAGGTCGAAGGGCCCGGTGAAGTTGTCCAGGGAGACCTCGAAGGCCGTCGCCGGAGCCCGGCGGGTGAGCACCCCACCGGGGGTGAGGTCGGTCGGAGCGGCTCCCCCGACCTCCTCGGGGGCCTTCGTCATCGGTTCAGGCCGCCCCGCCGCGCGCGATGAGCTCGCGGGCGAGCTGGCGGTAGGCCTCGGCACCCTTGTGCGCGGAGTCGTACGTCGTGAGCGGCTCGGCCGCGAGCGAGGCGTCGGGGAACTTCACGGTGCGGGAGATCACCGTGTGGAAGACGCGGTCGCCGAAGTGCTCGACGACGCTGGCCACGACCTCGCGCGAGTGCAGGGTGCGGCCGTCGTACATCGTGGCGAGGATGCCGTCGACCTGCAGTCGCGGGTTGAGCCGGTCGGTGATCTTCTCGATGGTCTCGACGAGCAGGGCCACGCCCCGCATCGCGAAGAACTCGCACTCGAGCGGGATGATGACGCCGTGCGCCGCCGTCAGGGCGTTGACGGTGAGCAGCCCGAGGGAGGGCTGGCAGTCGATGAGGATGACGTCGTACTCGTCGACGACGGGCCGCAGCACCCGCGCGAGGATCTGCTCGCGGGCGACCTCGCCGACGAGCTGCACCTCGGCCGCCGACAGGTCGATGTTCGCCGGCAGCACGTCGAGGCCCTCGACCTTGGTGTGGGCGATGACGTCCCGCACGTCGTGGCCGCGCTCGGTGAGCAGGTTGTAGATCGTGACGTCGAGCTCGTGGGTGGGGATGCCGAGGCCGACGGACAGGGCCCCCTGCGGGTCGAAGTCGACGAGCAGCACCCGGCGGCCGGCCTCGGCCAGGGCGGCACCGAGGTTGATGGTGGTCGTCGTCTTGCCGACGCCACCCTTCTGGTTGCACATCGCGATGATGCGCGCGGGCCCGTGGGAGGCCAGGGGCGCGGGTTCCGGGAAGGCGGGAAGGGGGCGCCCGGTGGGCCCCATGGTGCCGGGGGCCTCGCTACGCAACGCCGTGTCGGAATCCAACTCTCTACTCCCCGGTACATGGTCTGGTGCTCGACGGTCAGCATCGCGCTGATCGGGGCCGACCCTATCAGCGGGCACGCGGATGACTCTGGGCGTACACCTCACGAAGTCGCTGCACGGTGACCAACGTGTAGATC
>JAGNQK010000018.1:0-11004 GCA_017989115.1 Dermatophilaceae bacterium
CCCGTGCCTCCCCCGCCCCCCCGGGGCCGGGTGGTACCCATGGGGGGGGGGCCGAATCCGGGGGCCCGCAACCGGCAAGCCCCCCAAGTCCACCCCCGTTTCACCTTGCCCCCTCCTCCGCGACTTATTGCGCTCCAGCCACCTGCGAAGCGGCCAACCGCGCGCGGCAGACCCGAACCCCCGTCGGAACTTTCTCGCCCGATGCCACCAGCTTCACCATGACACCACTTCATTAGTGGTGCGAACCTGAAGTTTCTGGCACCGGGCGAGAAAGTTCAGGCGGGGTGGCTGCGGACGCGAGCCGGTAGGATGGGCGGAGCACAGGGTCCTGGTGCGTCCTTGGAGGCGGGTTCGGCGCACACTCGTTTCGCCCTCCCCGGGCGCAGACCAGGAAGCCGCGCATGTCCCCCCTCGCCTCCTACCGGCGGCTGTTCAGCCTCGCCGGCCCGCTCTACGTCGCCATTGCCTTCATCGGCCGACTGCCCCTGGCCATGGCCCAGATGGGCACCCTGCTGCTCGTCGCCGGCACCACCGGCTCCTACGGCACCGGTGGCGCCGCCGCCGGTGCCCTGGCCGTGACCAACGCCATCGGTGCCCCGATCGCCGGGGCCCTGGCCGACCGCGTCGGGCAACGGCCCGTCGTGTTCGTCCAGTCGGTGCTCGGCGGGCTCGGGCTGATCGCCCTCGTCGTGCTCGCCCACGCGCAGGTCACCCCGTGGATCGTCATCCTCACCGCCGCCCTCGCCGGCGCCGCGATGCCGCAGATCGGCCCGCTCGCACGGGTTCGCTGGCGCCCCATCACCCGCAACCAGAAGCACCACCAGCCGCGCCTGATGGAGGCCGCCTTCTCCTACGAGGGCGCCGCCGACGAGGCCTCCTTCGTGCTCGGCCCGGCACTGCTCGGCCTCGTCGTCGTGCTGGCCAGCCCCGAGCTCGCCCTGCTCATCGCCGCCGCGATCCTGCTCGTGTTCGGGTGCGCGTTCGCGCTGCACCCCACTGCCCGCCTCACCCACGCCCACCGCCCGGATGCCGCCGCCACCGGCCGTCTCGTCACCGGCACCTTCGCGATCCTGCTCGTCGCGCAGCTGCTCATCGGAGTGGTGTTCGGGTCGATCCAGACCGGCACGACGGTGCTCACCACGGATGCCGGGCAGAGCGGCCTCGCGGGGCTGGTCCACGCCTGCCTCGGTGTCGGATCGGTCATCGCCGGGCTCGCCGTCGCGGCCCTGCCCGCCCGCTTCGGATACGGCTCCCGCGTGCTCGTCGCCGCCCTGGGCCTGGCCCTGCTGTCCTTGCCGCTGCTCGTCACCGACACGGTGCCGCAGCTGTTCGCCGTCGTCCTCGTGCTGGGCTTCGTCGTCGCCCCCTACATGATCAGCGTCTTCATGCTGGGCGAGCGCGCTGCCCCCGTCGAGCGGGTCGGTGCGGCGATGACCCTGCTCGCCGGGGCCACCGGTCTCGGGTACGCCCTCGGCTCGGCCACCGCCGGACGCCTCGCCGACATGCACGGCCACCCCGGCGCGTTCGCCGTGACCGTGGGAGCGGCGCTGACGGCGGCAGCCCTCGCGACGGCATCCCAGCCCGCCCTGCGACGACTCGCGAGCGGCGGCGCACACCCCTGACAGAGGTTGTCGCAGAAACTAATCGCGCCGGTGCGCATCCGCACGGCCCTGACGACGGAAGTAGTGGTGTTGCCCCACTCATCCACCGAAGGGAACCGTCATGCGCAAGACCTTTGCCACCACCGCCGCCCTGGCTCTCGCCGCCGCGCCGCTGACCATGCTGGCCACGCCGGCAGTCGCCGCCGAGAACGCGTCCGTCGTCGTGGTCCACGGCGTGCCCGGCCAGATCGTCGACGTGTACGCCTCGGCGGACACCACCTACACCGCCGAAGAGGCCTTGCTCACCGACTTCGAGCCGGGCACGGTCACCAACCCCGTCTCCATCCCCGGGGGCACCTACAACCTCGCCGTCTTCCCCAAGGACGCCGACCCGTCAGGTGAGCCGGCGATCAAGGCCGAAGGGGTCACCGTGCCCGACGGCGCGAACATCAGCATCGCCGCGCACCTGAACGCCGACGGCGCCCCGGTGCTCACTCCGTTCGTCAACGACGTCAGCAAGGTGGATGCCGGTGAGGGTCGCCTCATCGTCCGCCACACGGCAGCCGCCCCCGCGGTCGACGTCCTCGCCGGCGGCGAGCCCGTCTTCACCAACCTGACGAACCCCAACGAGGCCAAGGCCGACCTGGCCGCGGGCACCGTCTCCGCGTCGGTGGCCGCCACCGGCACGACCGACCCGGTCATCGGCCCGGCCGACGTCACCGTCAAGGAGGGCGCGGCCACGATCGTCTACGCGTGGGGCTCGCTCGAGGACGAGAACCTCGCCGTCGCCGTGCAGACCATCGACGGGCTGCACAGCACGCCGTCCAGCGTCCCCTCCGGCACCGCGGACCTCGGCACCGACGTGCTGCCACTGGCCCTCGGTGGGGTCGCGGTGCTCGGTGCCGTCGTCGCGGCCGGTGCCGCGGCCCGCGCCCGCCGCGAGACCGTCTGACGTCGCCCCCGGAGTACCCCGCGACGCCCGGGGGCCCGGCACGGCCGGGCCCTCGGGCGTTCGTCACACGTCTTTGGCCACGACTCTGAGGAGAAGAGCACATGGGCACCCACTCGTCGCCGCGTCGCTGGACGGCTCTGTCAGCAGGTGCCGCCGCCGTCAGCGTGCTCGCCCTCGTGGTGCTCGCCGTGTGGTTCGCCCGGCAGCCGGAGGCATCCGCGGGTCAGGCGCTGGCGGATGTCAGGGCCTCCACCAGCGCAACCTCCGCGGCGACCGCGACCGCGAGCCCGACGGCATCCGCCTCGCCCTCTCCGACGCCCACCGCATCTGCTCCTCGCACCCTGCCGACGGCGACCGCACGGGATGCGTCGCTGGACGCCCAGCAGGACGCGGCCTCGCCCCCGACCCGGCTGGTCATCCCTGACCTGGACGTCGACGCCACCGTGTACTCGGTGGGGGTGCAGGACGACGGGGCGATGGTCATCCCCGCCGAGCCGACGAGGGTCGGGTGGTACCAGTACGGGCCCGCCCCCGACGACGAGCAGGGAAACACCGTGATCGCGGGCCACGTCGCCACCCAGAAGGCCGGACCCGGCGCACTGTCGCAGCTGCGCAAGGCCGAGCCCGGCATGCGCGTCACGGTGACCACGAAGGACGGGGTGGAGCACGAGTACAAGATCGCCGGCCGCGAGCGGATCTTCAAGAAGGCGCTTCCGGTCGACGAGATCTTCGCCCGCGACGGCGATCCACTGCTCGTCATCATCACCTGCGGCGGCGAGTACAACCGCGAGCTGCGCAGCCACCGCGACAACATCGTCGTCACGGCCACCCCGGTCTCCTGATCGGATGCCGTGGGCGGGCGGCTTGATCGGATGCCGTCAGCGCGCCTCGCGCTCGACGCTCAGCACGTCCCCGACCTGGCACTCGAGCACGTCGCAGATCGCCGTGATGGTGCTGAACCGGACGGCCTTGGCTCGGTTGTTCTTGAGCACCGAGAGGTTGACGACGGTGACGCCCACGGCATCCGCGAGGGCCGCCAAGGTCATGCCGCGCTCCGCGAGCAGTCGGTCGAGGTGGCAGGTGACGCGGTGCGGCTCGTCGACCGGCATCAGACGAGGCCTTCGACGTCGTCGCGCAGCCGGCTGCCGGCCTTGAACGCCTCCGCGAGCAGCGCGACGACCATGCCGGCGATGAACCACGGCCAGGGGATGTCGAGGACGACCGAGAGCCCGAGGCCGCCGAGGTCTACGTCACTGAGCAGTGCCCCGTGCACCGACATCGACAGGAAGAGGGTGAAGAACGGCCCGACGAGCAGCACCGCCGCGAGTTGGCGCATGCGGCGGACATTGGCGGCGACGAACGGGTCACCTGCGGCGATCGTGCGCATCACCGCCACGATCAGCAGGCTGCCGGCGGTCATGAGACCGACGATCAACACGCCGGGGGCGAGGTCGAGCAGACGTTGCGCGACCGTGGGATCGGCCAGCGTGACGTCGTAGGCCGCGACACCGTAGGAGGTTCCGACCGCATCGAGCTCGGGCACGGTGACGTCGCTGAGGAACGACAAGGGGATGCCGTCGCCGTCAGCCCAGCGCAGGATGGGCAGCACGATGCTGGTGGCGACGGTGATGACGACGACCAACCCGAGCAGGATGCCCATGCCCCAGCGGTCGCTGCGGTCGAAGGCGAACCAGTCCCGACGGGGTTTCGGTGTGGGCGTCGTGGGTGTCGTGCTCTGGTCCATGAGGAGTGCCTCTCGTGTGTCACATATCGACTTTCGATAATCCTGATTGACGATATGCACATCGTTTGTCGATGTCAACCCTGTGGGGCCGGATGCCGTGGGGCAGGATGGGCGCATGAGCGAGCACGACACCCCCAACGGCGACCAGGACTCCTCGACCGACGAGCAGGTCGTCCCCGCGACCGTCACCAGCGACGGCGAGCGCGTCGTCGTCGTCACCCCCGACGGCATGGGCGTCGCCCACCACGACGAGCAGCCCCACGACGAGCGCGAGCAACGCCGCGAGCGCCCCAGCAACCCGGCCGACCTCGTCGAGCAGCCGGCCAAGGTCATGCGGATCGGCTCGATGATCAAGCAGCTCCTGGAAGAGGTGCGCAGCGCTCCGCTCGACGAGCGCGGCCGGGCCCGGCTCGCCGAGATCCACAGCCGCTCGATCGCCGAGCTCAAGGACGGACTGGCCCCCGAACTCGTCGAGGAGCTCGAGCGCATCGCCCTGCCGTTCAGCGAGGAGGCCCCGAGCGACGCCGAGCTGCGCATCGCCCAGGCCCAGCTGGTGGGGTGGCTGGAAGGGTTGTTCCACGGCATCCAGACGGCGCTCGTCGCCCAGCAGATGGCCGCCCAGGCCCAGCTGCAGCAGATGCGGGCCCTGCCGCCGGGCACGTCGCACTCCGCGGGCCCGCCCTCCGGCGCCATGCCCCACGGTCAGCCGGTGCCGGACGGCCCCGGTGCCCCCGGTCACGCCGAGGGCACCGGTCAGTACCTCTGAGGGATCACGCGACGAACCGGCATCCGTCGTCGTCCCCAGACTGACCTATTGGTCGATCCGGGAACGGGTCAGGAGGTGGCGGCTGCGGCCGCGCGACCGGCAGCCCTACCCGAGAACAGGCAGCCGCCGACGAAGGTCCCTTCGAGCGCACGGTACCCGTGCACGCCACCACCGCCGAACCCGGAGACCTCACCCGCGGCGTAGAGACCGGGCACCGGCTCACCCGAGGGGTCGAGCACCCGCCCGCTGAGGTCGGTGTGCAACCCGCCGAGCGTCTTGCGTGAGAGCACCCGCAGGCGCACGGCCACGAGCGGGCCGCGCTTCGGGTCGAGGATGCGATGGAGCGGGAAGGCCCGCTTCGTCAGCTTGTCGCCGCGGTAACCGCGAGCCACCCGGATCGCGGCGACCTGCGCGTCCTTGGTGTACGCGTTGTCGACCTGCCGGTCGCGCTCGACGACCTGCCGCTCGATGTGCGCCGGGTCGAGCGGTGCGTGCGGGGTCAGCTCGTTCATCTTCGCGACGAGCTCACCGATGGTGTCGGCGGTCAACCAGTCCTCACCGTGGTCGAGGAACGCCTGCACCGACGGCTGGACCGCAGTGATCGGCCGCTTCAGCACGTCGCGGTAGCGGCGCTGGGTCAGGTCGAGGTTCTGCTCCGACCCCGACAGCGCGAACTCCTTGCCGGCGAGTGCCCGGTTGAGGATGAACCACGAGTGCTCGACACCGGTGTGCTGGAGGTGATCCAGCGTCCCCAGGGTGTCGAACCCCGGGAAGTACGGCGCAGGCAGCCGATTCCCGCGCCCGTCGAACCACATCGCACTCGGCCCCGCGAGGATGCGGATGGCATGGCCCGGCCACACCGGGTCCCAGTTGCGCACGCCCTCGACGTAGTGCCACATCCGGTCCCGGTTGACCACGGCGCCGCCGGCTGCCTCGGTGATGGCGAGCATCCGCCCGTCGACGTAGGCCGGCACGCCGGTCAGCATGTCGGCCGGAGCCTCTCCCAGCCGCTGCGGCCAGTTGGCCCGGACCAGGTCGTGGTTGCCGCCGATGCCGCCGGAGGTCACGACGACGGCCTGGCCGCCGTACTCGAACTCACCCTCGACGATGCGGTTGCTCGCGACGCCGCGGGGAGACGCGTCAGGTGCCAGCACCGACCCCCGAACCCCCGTCACCACACCACTGGCGCGCACCAGCTGGTCGACCCGGTGCCGCGGCCGGTAGATCACCCGGCCGGCCGCGATGTGGTCGCGCACCCGCTGCTCGAACGGCGCGACCACCCCGGTGCCGGTGCCCCACGGGATGTGGAAGCGCGGCACCGAGTTGCCGTGCCCGCCACTCGTGCCGTCCCCCCGCTCGGCCCAGCCTACGACCGGGAAGAAGGAGATGCCGCGCTCGCGCAACCACGACCGCTTCTCACCGGCAGCCCACTCGACGTAGGCCCGCCCCCACTGCCGCCCCCAGTGGTCGGGCCCGGGGCTGCCGTCGGGGTTCGTCAGGCGGTCCCAGCCCGCGGTGCCCTGCCAGTCCTGCCAGGCAAGCTCCAGCGAGTCCGAGATGCCCATGCGGCGCTGTTCCGGGCTGTCGACGAGGAACAGCCCTCCGAAGCTCCACCAGGCCTGACCCCCGAGGTTGGCCTCGCTCTCCTGGTCGAGCAGCACCACCGAGCGGCCCGCATCGGCGAGCTCACACGTGGCGACGAGTCCGGCGAGGCCGGCACCCACGACGACGACGTCGGCATCCATTGGTGCACCCTAGCGGCGACCTCGAGCGTCGGGCCCCGGACAGGACCCTCAGGCAGTGACCTCGCCCACGCTTCAGACGTGCACGCGCAGCCGCCCCTGCTCGACCTGGGTCGACAGGTGGGCGACATCGGGGACGACGATCCCGGCCAGTTCACGAAGCTCCTCGGGCGCGGTGGTGCTCGTCACCGCAACCAGGCCACGGCATCCGGCCTCGCGTGCCGCCCGCAGCCCCGCCATCGAGTCCTCGATGACCAGGCACTCCCCCGGGTCCACCCCGAGAAGGCGCGCGCCGAGGAGCCACGGGTCGGGCCACGGCTTCCCGCGCTCGACGTCGGATGCCGTGACGACGACCGGCGGGTGGACCAGCCCGGTCGCCGCGATGCGCGCCTCGGCGAGGTCGCGCGTTCCCGACGTGACGATGGCCGTGGGAACTGAGGCGTCGGCGAGCGCCCGGAGCAGTTCGGCGGCTCCGGGCAGCACGACGATGTCGTCGACGTCGGCCACCTCGATCTCGCGGATGCGCTGGTGGGCCTGCTCGCGCACCTCGGGGGGTAGGAGCCCTTCGATGACGTTGGCGGCGGTCACTCCGTGCATCCCGCGCAACCGCATGGGGTCGACGGCGAACTCACCACACCACCGCAGCCACGACCGTTCGACCGCGGCGATCGAGTCGACGAGCGTGCCGTCGAGGTCGAGGAGCACGCCCTTGAACGGGGCGTCGAACGCTGACGAGGCACCGGGCATGGGGTCAACCCTAGGTGCCCGACCTAGGGTTGACCCCATGCCCGCACGCAGGGGGCGGCCCCGGACCGCCGTGCTCAGTGCGACGGTCGCCGTCGCGGCGCTCGTCGGCGGATGGACGTGGGCCGCCGCTCTGCAACCCGGGGGTTTCGATGCCCGGTCCGAGACGATCAGCGCCCTCGCCGCCTCGGTCACCCCGCACCGCTGGGTGATGACCGCGGCGCTCGTGGTGACGGGGCTGGCCCACGTCGTCACGGCCTGGGCCCTCGGAGCAGCCCAGCGCACCGGGCGCGCGATCCTGGCCGCTGGTGGCGTCGCCACCCTGTTCGTCGCCGCCGTCCCGCTGCCCTCGCGCGCCGAGTCCTCCGCTGCGCACACGGCGGTCGCCACGGCATCCTTCGTCCTGCTCGGCCTCTGGCCGTGGTTCGCCGCTACCGAGAGCGGCCCGCGAGTCCTCACCCAGCGCGTCGCGCGCACGGCGGCGGTGGCGCTCACGGCATCCGTCGCAAGCCTCGGACTGGGGCTGAGCAGCGCGTCCTTCGGGCTCCACGAACGGGTGGTCGCCGCCCTGACGGTGATCTGGCCGCTCGTCACGGCGATCGGGGTGTGGTGGTGGGCAGGCCACCGGATCGGCTCACGTCGGGTCCTTCAGGGCCTCGGGGTGCTCGCCGTGACCGTGACCTGCGTCGCCGCCGGTGTCATCGCGACGACGGTTGCCCCCGCGACGGCCCACACCCGCAACTACCAGGCCACCGTGTCGCTCGACCCCGACCCGACCCACCTCGGCCAGATCCTCGCGACCACGGCGTTCGGTGACCTCGAACTCGGCTTCTCCGGGGTCGCCCCCGGCATCCGCTCCGTGCCACAGGTGAACGCGAGCATCGCCGACGAGCTGTCCCGCCCCAACGTCAGCCTCGCGTCACTGCGACCCGGTCCGGCCGAGCTGAGCGAGGCCATCCGCGAGGTGGCCGTCGACGTCCTCCTGCGCTTCGCCATCGGCGGGCTCGTGCTGATCGGTGCGGTCGTGGGGGCGGATGCCGTGCTGCGCCGCCGTCGCCCCCGCCTCACCCTCGTCGTGGCGTGCGGCACGGGGTGGGTGCTGGCCACCGCGCTGACGGCGGCCTCGCTGTACGCGACCTACCAGCCGCAGCGCCAGGAGACCTTCACCTCGACCGGCATCCTCGGCACCCTGCAGCGCAACCAGGGCATCCTGTCCGACGTCGAGGCCCGGGCCACCCAGGTCGCGCCGTACCTGCGCAACGTCATCGCCCTGTCGACGGCGTTGCAGCAGAAGTACTCGGCGGCACCCCTCGAGGCCGACACCGCGCTGCGCGCCCTGCTCGTCAGCGACATCCACGGCGGCAACCAGTACTCGTTGATGCGCACGATCGTGCAGGAGGAGTCGGTGAACGTCGTCATCGACGCCGGCGACCTGCTCAACTTCGGGACGGTTGCCGAGGGTGAGGCGGCCGGCATCTTCAGCGGCATCGAGTCCCTCGAGGTGCCCTACCTGTTCGTCCGGGGAAACCACGACGCGACGAGCGCGACCGACACCGCCGTCCTGGCCCGGCTCGCGCAGGTGCCGAACGTCGTGCTGCTCGAGCCGACGCCCGGCGAGTACACCGAGGCCAGCATCGGGGGCGTCACGATCTCGGGGTTCAACGACCCGCGCTGGTTCGGCGACTCGGGCACCGGCTCGCCGGCGAAGCAGGTGCCCGCCCGCGAAGCCTTCGTCGCCGCGTTCGGTGGGCGGACGGCATCCGACGTGGTCGTGAGCCACGAACCGTGGGCGCTCAAGGGAGTCGTGGGCGGGGTGCTCGTCAACGGACACATGCACTCCACCGACCTCGAGGGCAACCGCGTGCAGGTCGGCACCTTCACCGGCGGGGGGCCGGTCAACCACTTCGTCGAGCAGGCCCCCGGGGAGGAGCTCGTCGGGCAGCCGTCGGCCTTCGACGTGCTGACCTTCGGCACGAACTGCCGACTCGCGACGCTCACGCGCTACCGGTACAGCAACGTCATCGAGGGGCGGCCGAGCTATGACGGGGTACAGCTCGTCAACGGGTCGCGGATCGACCGGCGCGAGGTGGACCCCGAGCGGGTGTGCTCTCGCGACGAGCCGCTCACGACGGCCACGGTGCTGCCGGCCTCCGCCCCCTCACCCTGAGTCAGGGGCGCAGGGTCGCGCGGTGGGCCACGTGGGCCTTGGGCACGTCCCCGCAGCTGAGCGGGGCGTCGGGCAGGGCCTCGCGCACGACGTCGACGACCACGCGGGGCGGCAGCGATCCGCGGCCGTAGACCTCGACCGTCGTGTGGTCCCCGTCGGTGTCCGCGGCTCCGGGGACGAGGTCGTCGAGGTCGGCCGGGCCGTGCTCGGCGAGCACCGCGGCCAGGGCTGCCTGAACGGGCGGGTCCCATCGGGTGGTGCCGCGCAGGAAGCGAGCATCGGTGCGCCCGGCACGGTGTCCCATGACGGCGGCCAGCGCGTTGTCAGGGTCGAGCTGGCCGAAGCAGGCCCCGTCGGGCAGTGACAGCAGCGTGCCGGCGAACCGGTGCCCACCGAGGTGGGTGCACTCCCAGACCTCCTCGGGCAGGGCCTTGGCCAGGGTCGCCGCGATCGGCCGGCCACGCACCGCGCAGCAGGCGTCACGGGTGGCGTGGGTGCACACGAGCACCATCGGGTCGGCGTCCTCGTCGCTGCCGGACAGAGGCACCCCCAGGGCGTGAGCCGCCTCGCGCAGGTCGTCGGCGGTCCGCCACGTCCCCCTGACGCGGGTGCGCCTGATGGTGTCGATCGCGAACCACGCGTGGGGGTCCTCACCGGGCAGTCGCCGGCCGGGGCGGCGCACGAGCAGGACCTTGCCCCCGAACAACGCGCAGATCCGCTCGATCTCGGCACCGAGGGATGCCGTGAGCGGAGGCGTGGTGAGCGGCTTCTTCGCCCACGGACCCTGGTGCTCGATGAGCAGCCAGCGCGACGCGACGGGGGCACTGCCCGCCAGCGGGTCGCCACGGTGACGCGAGGCGACGGAACAGCGCGAGAGATCAGTCAGGGCCACTCCGCTGATGCTACGCGGCGGATGCCGTCCCGCTCATCCCCGCGGGGTGCACCTGACTCCGCGGATGTTGGGTCTCGACGCAGGGGGCTGCGAGGGAGGACGCTGGGTGCGCCGCAGGATCCTGCTGATTAGAGGAGAACCCCATGGCCCGACGACGTGCCCTGTCCACCGCAGCCCTCGCCGCCACCGCGGCCCTCGTGGTCTCGGCCGCACCGGCCCACGCTGCGAACCCGTCCTACGTCGCGCTCGGCGACAGCTACTCCTCGGGCACCGGCACCCGCAGCTACATCTCGGACGGCACGAGCTGCCTGCGCTCGGTGTACGCCTACCCGTCGCTCATCGCCTCCGCCAAGGGGTACGACCTGAACTTCCGGGCCTGCTCGGGCGCGAAGATCG
>JAGNQK010000018.1:11104-17621 GCA_017989115.1 Dermatophilaceae bacterium
ACCGGCACCCGCAGCTACATCTCGGACGGCACGAGCTGCCTGCGCTCGGTGTACGCCTACCCGTCGCTCATCGCCTCCGCCAAGGGGTACGACCTGAACTTCCGGGCCTGCTCGGGCGCGAAGATCGCCGACGTCTCGAACACCCAGCTCTCCGCCCTGAGCTCCAGCACGGCCTACGTGAGCATCTCGATCGGCGGCAACGACGCCGGCTTCGCGAGCGTGCTGACCACGTGCGCCCAGCCGGCGTGGCTGAGCAACTGCAACGGAGCCATCGACAAGGCCCAGGCCTACGTGAACCAGACCCTCCCCGGCGCCCTGAACACCCTCTACGCCAACATCAAGGCGCGGGCTCCCCAGGCCAAGGTCACCGTCGTCGGGTACCCGCACATCTTCAACGGGGTCGACTGCAACCTGCTCACGTGGTTCTCCGCGAGCGAGATGACCCGCCTGAACGCCATGGCCGACCTGGTCAACTCCACGACCCGCGCTCGTGCCACCGCGGCGGGCTTCTCGTTCGCCGACCCCACGACCCCGTTCGTCGGGCACGCGGTGTGCTCCAGCTCGGAGTGGATCAACGGTCTGTCCAACCCGATCCAGGAGTCCTACCACCCGAACCGCACCGGCCAGGCGAGCGGCTACACCCCGACGGTCAGCCCGTACCTCACCGGCTCGACCGTCACCGCCACCGCGGCGCTGCTCACCACGGCCAAGGGCTCCACGAAGAGGTTGGCCGACCAGCAGAAGCGCTACGCGGCATCCGATCGCGCCATCAAGCCCGCGCTCGTGCTCGCACCCGACCTGAGCACCCCCGCAGCGAAGGCGGCCGCGAAGAAGGCCGGGGTCGACCTGTCGAGCCGGGCCAGCATCGACGCGGTTGACCGCGTCTACTCGGCGCGTCAGGCAGCGGAGTTCGCGGCCCGCTGACGCGCTACCGTCGCGGGGTGCCCACGGACAACCAGACCGATCGCCCGCTCGTCGCCGGAGTCGACTCCTCCACCCAGTCGTGCAAGGTGGTGGTCTGTGACGCGGTGACCGGTGAGGTCGTGCGCACCGGTCGCGCCGGCCACCCCGACGGCACCGAGGTCGACCCGCGCCACTGGTGGTCGGCGTGGCAGGAGGCGAGCGGTGGCGGCATCCTCGACGGCGTCAGCGCGATCGCCGTCGGTGGGCAGCAGCACGGGATGGTGCTGTTGGACGAGTCGGATGCCGTGGTGCGGCCGGCGCTGTTGTGGAACGACACCCGCTCGGCGGGGTCGGCGGACGACCTCGTGGCCGAGCTCGGCGCGCAGGCCTGGGCCGACGCCACCGGGGTCGTGCCGGTGGCGGCCACGACGGTCAGCAAGCTGCGCTGGATGGCCGACCACGAACCCGAGAACCTGGCCCGGGCCTCCACGTGCGTGCTCCCCCACGACTGGCTGACCGGGCGCATCCTCGGCGAGGGGTCGTCGGGGCCACGGGCGTGGACCACGGATGCCGGCGACGCCTCGGGCACCGGGTACTGGTCGGCGGGCACCCGGTCCTACCGCGAGGACCTGCTCACCCTCGCCACCCGGGGTGCGAAGCTGGCTGTGCCGCGGGTGGCGGGGCCGTCCGAGGTCGTCGGCCACACGGCATCCGGCCTGCTCGTGGCGGCCGGAACGGGCGACAACATGGGGGCGGCGCTCGGGCTGGGATTGGCCCCGGGTGACGTCGTCGTCTCGCTCGGCACGAGTGGCACGGCGTTCGCCCGCACCGACGTCGCGAGCGCCGACCCGAGCGGCTCGGTGCAGTCGTTCGCCGACGCCGAGGGCGGGTTCCTGCCCTTGGTGTGCACGCTCAACGCCGCCCGCGTGCTCGGGGCGGGTGCCGCCATGCTGAACACCGACCACGCCGGGCTCGACCGGTTGGCGCTGGCTGCGGCGCCCGGTGCTGGCGGGCTGACGCTGCTGCCGTACCTCGACGGGGAGCGCACGCCGAACCTGCCGAACGCCACGGGATCGCTGCACGGCCTGACCCGCTCGAACGCGACGCCCGAGAACCTCGCGCGGGCTGTCGTCGAGGGCATGCTGCTCGGGCTCGCGGCGGCGGTGGATGCCGTGCGCGCGGCCGGGTGCCCCGTGCACCGGGTGCTGCTGATCGGCGGGGCGGCTGCGTCGGTGGCCGTGCAGGAGGTCGCCGCTGACGTGTTCGGCGTGCCCGTGGCGATCCCGAGCCCGGGTGAGTACGTCGCGGTCGGTGCGGCGCGGCAGGCCGCGTGGGCGCTGGCCGGTGGCGATGCTCCTCCCGCCTGGGACGTGGCCGTCGACGTCACGATCGACCCCGACGAGGCCGGGCGCGCGCGGGCCGCCGAGGTGCGTGGCCGCTACGCCGCGACGGTGGCGGCGACATACCCGTGAGGGGTGGCGAGCCCTCCCAGGGCGGTGCACCCCACCCCTGAAGGTGGCGGTTTCGGGCTCGCTTGCTGCGGGGGTTTCCTGTGAACCAGAGGTCATAAGCCACCTCCAGCACTCATTGCGCCGCGCAAGGAATCCCTTCACGGCTGCAACGACTTCTCACAGCACCCCAACCACCCCCCTCACAGGTTCGGCCCGCCGACCCCTGTCACGCGGTCGTTCCCGGCTCGAGCCTGGCGCCGGCGGGCACCGTGACGCCTCGGCCGATGACCGAGTCCCGCCCCACCACGGCGATGTGGTCGTCGTGGGCCCGCGTGGCCCGGGTCGCCTGACCCACGCGTGCCCCGACCTCGACCCGCACGCCCTCGTCGAGGATCGCGGTCACGACCCGAGCGTCACGCGCGACGCGAACGCCGGCCAGCAGCACGGCATCCTCGATCACCGCGCCGGGCTCGACCACGACGCCGGGCCCGAGGACGCTGAACCGCACCGTCCCCTTGACATGACACCCGGCGCTGAGCACGACGTCCTCGAGCACGGCGCCCGTGTCGACCCGTGACGCAGGCAGTTCGGGCCATCGGGTGAGCAGCGGCCAGTCCGGGCGGTCCAGCACGTCGACGCGCCCGGCCAGGAGATCGCGGTGCGCCGACAGGTAGGCGGCCGGGGTGCCCAGGTCTGCCCAGTACCCCTCGTGCGGCCAGGCGTGCACGACCCCGTCACGGATCAGGCGAGGCAAGAGGTGCTCGCCGAAGTCGCCGATGCCGGTGTTGCCGTCGTCGGTGTGCGACAACTCGCGGCGCAGGTCCTCGAGGGTGGCGAGCAGCACGGTCGGGTCGTAGACGAAGACCTCCGCCGAGATCGTCGTGCCGCTCGGGCGCTCCGGCTTGTAGTCCAGCCGCGTGACGTGCGAGCCCCGACCGACGGTGATGACGGCCTTGTCGGCCGCCTGGGTTCGCGACACCTCCGTCGTGACGACGGTGCAGTGCGAGCCCCGCTCGAGGTGTGCAGCCACGACCGGGCGCAGGTCGAGCGCCAGCACCTGGTCTGTACTCATGACGACGACGGCGTCCGGTGCGAACTCGCTGATCGCGTCGGAGAACCGGTGCAGGTCATCGCCGTTGCCGTTGGAGAAGCCGTCCTGGGCCGCCGATCCCCCGCCCTCCTGCGGCATCAGCCAGCGCAGGCCTCCGCGGGTGCGGTCGAGGTCCCAGGGTCGACCGGACGCGAGGTGGTGGTGCAGCGACCCGGCCTGGTACTGCACCGACAGCCAGACGTCGGAGATGCCACTGTGGGCGCAGTTGGTCAGCGCGACGTCGATCAGCTGGAACGACCCGGCGAACGACAGGGCCGGCTTGGCCCGCTCACGCGTCAGGACGTCGAGCCGAGACCCCTGACCACCCGCCTGGACGACGGCTAGGACCCGCGGGTTCGTGCGCATGGGTGACACTGTGCCGGATGCCGCGGCTCACGGGCGCTTTAAGGTGGGGGGATGAGCGCGAGTGCACGAGAGTTCGACATCGTCCTGTTCGGCGCGACCGGATTCGTGGGGCGCCTGACCGCTCGCCACCTCGCCGCCGAGGCCCCCGAGGGGGTGCGGATCGCCCTGGCCGGTCGCTCGCAGTCACGCCTCGAGGACCTCGCCCGCGGGCTCGGGTCGCAGGCCGCCGGCTGGCCGCTGCTCGTCGTCGACGCCACGAACCCGGATGCCGTGGCCGACCTCGCGCGCCGCGCTCACGTCGTCGTCACGACCGTCGGGCCGTACGTGAAGTACGGCGTGCCCCTGGCAGCCGCATGCGCCGAGGCCGGCACCCACTACTGCGACCTCACCGGTGAGGTGCTCTTCGTGCACCGCAGCATCGCCGCCAACCACGAGACCGCGAAGCGCACCGGGGCGCGCATCGTGCACGCGTGCGGCTTCGACTCGATCCCGAGCGACCTCGGGGTGATGCTCACGGCGCAGGCCGCCAAGGCCGACGGTGCTGACCTCGGCCGCACCCACCTGGCCGTCCGGAGCATGAAGGGCGGGTTCAGTGGCGGCACCATCGACTCGGCCCGGGTGCAGGTCGACGAGCTCAAGGCAGACCCCACCACGCGACGCATCGTGGGCGACCCGTGGGCCCTCGCCGAGGGTCCCCGGCCCGGCCGGGACCGCAAGGTCGCGAGCGCAACCGGCGCCACGGCATCCGGGTCGTCGGGTTCTTCTGGCGCGTCGGGGCCCGCGGCGGTGCTCGCGAAGCTGGCGAAGGCCTCGCCGGTCAAGCGCGATGCCGACAACGGCCACTTCACCGGCCCGTTCGTCATGGCGGCCTTCAACACCCGGATCGTCGCCCGGTCGGCGTCGCTGCTCGGGTACGGCGAGGGGTTCCGGTACGTCGAGTACTCCGACTACGGCAGCGGGCCGACCGGTGCCTTCGCCGCGGGGATGACGTCGGTGGCCCTGGGCGCAGGGCTCGCGGGGATGTCGTTCGGGCCGACTCGGTCGTTGCTGGACCGGGTGCTGCCCAAGCCCGGCGAAGGCCCGAGCGAGGAGGCCCAGGCGGCCGGACGGTTCCGCATGGAGGTCACCGGCGAGGCCACGAACGGGGCGCGGTACCGCACCACTGTTGCTGCCCCCTACGACCCGGGCTACAGCGGCACCGCGGTGATGCTGGGCCAGGCCGCGCTCGCCCTGCTGCAGGACGGTGACGCGCTGCCCGATGCTGCAGGGGTGCTCACCCCCGCGACGGCGATCGGGATGCCGCTGGTCGAGCGGCTGCGTGAGCACAAGTTCACGCTCGACACGGTTCGCCTGCCCGACTGACCCGCGGCACCTATTCCGTGGCAGCCGCCGCCGCACCCTGGATGCCGGTTGCGGTCACCAGGTGCAGTCGCTGCACGTCGGTGCTCGTGACGTAGTCGCCGACGCGGTCGAGGAAGTACCGGGTCGTGGCCTGCGCCTCGTGCTCGGCCAGCGCATCTTCGTCCGCGTAGAGCTCGTAGAAGATACGAACGTCGGGCTCGGCCTCGAGCGCGTGCACCGCGTAGGCCAGCGTGCGGGGCTCATGGGCCGCGATGCCCGCCACCGTCTCGCGCATCAACGCGTCGAACGCCTCTGCGCACCCGGGCTTCAGCGCGAACCGGACCACCAGACCGAACTGGGACATCTGCTCCTCCTCGGGATCAGCCGACTCTTTCACGTCGAGGGCTCTAGCCCTGAACCGAGATGGCGGCGGCGATCCGCTCGGCGTCGATGCGCAGCTCGCGCAGCATCCCCGAGATCGGGTTGGTGAAACCGGTGAACCACAGCCCCGCAGCGCCCGGGGGCTCGTGGGCGCCGTGCACCACGGGCAGCCCCCGCCCGTCGAGCACCCCGAGGTCGCCGACCAGCGGCTCGAGTCCGGCGCGGTAGCCGGCGGCGACCAGCACGGCATCCGGCCGAAGCCTCGTGCCGTTGGTGAGCACCACCTCGTCACCGTCGAAGGCCTCGACGGCAGCCACGGGTTCGACACGCCGCGTGCGGATGGCATCGACGATGCCGACGTCCTGCACCGGCACCCGCCCCACGAGCACGCGCGAGTACAGACCCGGGTCGGCGCGCGCCATCCCGTAGGCGCTGAGGTCGGGTTCCTGGACGGCGGCCAACCCATGAGCCACCCGGTCGACGAGCCGGGGAGGCAGGCGCCGCACGAGGATGCCGGTGCCCTGTGCGGGCCAGCCCAACATGTCACGACGGATGATGTGCGGCGGCGTGCGCACGGCCAGCCACACCCGGGTGGCCCCGTGCTCGGCGAGGTCGGTCGCGATCTCGGTGCCCGTGTTGCCGGTGCCGACGACGAGGACGTCGCGGCCGGCATACGGGCGACCGTTGCGGTAGTCGCGGGCCAGCACGAGGTCGCCGGTGAAGCCGTCGAGGTCCGGCCAGTCGGGGGTGACCGGAGTGTGGTTGTAGCCGGTGGCGATGATCACGTGATCGGCGGCGAGCGGGGGTCCGTCGTCGAGGTGGACCAGCCACCGGGCGCTGTTCGCTGCGGTGTCGCCGGCCGCGGCGTCGGCGCGATGGGATGCCGCGGCACCGGCGCGCTCGATGCGCGTCACCGCGGTCCCGAGACGAAGCTGGATGCCGTGGTGCGCGACGTACTCCTCGAGGTACGCCACGACGTCGGCAC
>JAGNQK010000018.1:17721-26095 GCA_017989115.1 Dermatophilaceae bacterium
GCAGGAGTTCGGTCGGCTGGCCTTCCACCTGGCCGACGAGGTCCACCTCGTCCCGATCAACTACGCCGTCGACGCCGACCGGCGAATCGTGTTCCGCACCGCCGAGGGCAGCAAGCTGCTCGGGCTGACGATGAACGCTGACGTCGCCTTCGAGATCGACGAGTTCACCGAGGACGAGGCAACGAGCGTCGTCATCCGGGGTCGCGCCCGCCAGCTCGAGCACCACGAAGAGGCCGAGACCGAGCTGCTGCCGCTGCGCCCGTGGGTCAACACGGCGAAGTTCAACACGATCGTCATCGAGGTCGACGAGATCACCGGGCGCAGGTTCGGACTGACCCGCCCGTGGCTGCACATGAGGCCCCAGGAGGACTGAGCGCTCGCGGTGGTCATCCGACCGATCGAGCCGGGTGACTGGCCGGCGTTCTTCCCCGTCTTCCGCGACATCGTCGAGGCTGGTGAGACCTACGCCTACCCGCTCGGCCTGACGCCCGAGCAGGCGTGGGACCTGTGGGTAGAGGGCCCCCCTGGCGTCACCGTGGTCGCCGTCGACGAGTCGGGCGCTGTCCTCGGATCGGCGAAGTCAGGGCCCAACCGCCCCGCCCGCGGGAGCCACGTGGCCACGGCATCCTTCATGGTCTCGCCGGCGGCCCGCGGCCGCGGAGTGGGGCGCCAGCTCGGCGAGTGGGTGCTCACGTGGGCCCACGAACAGGGCTATGCCGCAATGCAGTTCAACGCCGTGGTCGAGACGAACGAGGCTGCTGTGACCCTGTGGAAGGACCTCGGGTTCCAGGTCATCGGCACGGTCCCCGAGGCCTTCGAGTCACGCACCCACGGCCGCGTCGGTCTCCACGTGATGCACCGGTACCTCTGACGTGGGCCGACCGGCGCGCGCGCCACGAGTGGTCGTCGCCAGCGACTCGTTCAAGGGTTCGCTGACCTCGCTTGAGGTGGGGGATGCCGTCCGCCTCGGGTTGCTGGACGTCGCGCCTCACGCTGAGGTCGTCGTCGTGCCGATCGCCGACGGTGGAGAGGGCACCGTCGCTGCTGCGGTGGCGGCTGGGTGGCGCGCCGTGCCCGTGGCAGTGCACGGCCCGACGGGCTTGTCGGTGACCGCGACGGTAGCCGTGAGAGACGGGAGGGAGGATCTGGCGCCGATCCCGGTCGCCGAACAGGGTCTGATCCCTATCGTCGCGCTCGTGGAGATGGCTGACGTCTGCGGGCTCGGGCGCTTGCCGGATGCCGTTCCGGCACCCCTCACCGCGTCGAGCCGCGGTCTCGGCGAGGCGATCCACGCTGCCCTGGACCTCGGGGCGGCAGAGGTCATCGTCGGCGTCGGTGGGTCGGCCAGCACCGACGGCGGCGCCGGAATGCTCGCTGTCCTGGGCGCCCGACTGCTCGATGCCAGCGGGGTCGATCTCCCTGACGGCGGGGCCGCGTTGACTCGGCTGACCCACCTCGACCTCAGTGGGCTCGACCCGCGCCTGGCCCACACCAGCATCGCCCTGGCCGCCGACGTCGACAGCCCACTGCTCGGCCCGACAGGTGCGGCGGCGGTGTTCGCGCCGCAGAAGGGCGCCACCCCAGCCGAGGTCGACCTCCTCGAGGCAGCGCTCACCCACTGGGCCGACACCGTCGAGTCACGCCCCGACGTACCGATATCGACCAATAGGTCACTCCAGGGACAGGAAGGCGGCGTACCCCGAGTGACCTATTGGTCGATGGGGGGACGGATGCCGGGTGCCGGCGCCGCGGGCGGCGTCGGCTTTGCGCTCATGGCCGTCCTCGGGGCGCACCGCCGCTCCGGCATCGACCTGGTGCTCGACCTCGTCGGCCTCGATGCCGCCCTCACCGGAGCCGATCTCGTCATCACCGGCGAAGGGTCCCTCGACGCGCAGACCCTGACGGGCAAGGCAGTGCGAGGCGTCGCCACACGGGCGACCGCGCACGGCATCCCCGTCGTCGCGGTGTGCGGCCGACTCGCCCTGGACGACGCCGACCTGACGACCCTCGGGCTGAGCGCGGCCTACCCGCTGTCCGACCTCGAGCCTGACCCTGAGCGTTCGATGGCCGACACCGCACGACTGCTGCGGCACACCGGTAAGCGCATCGCCCGCGACTGGCTCAGCCACCCACCGGGGTGACCGGCTCGCCACCGGCCAGCACGGCGAGCACGTTCGCCACGGCGAGGTCAGCCATCGCGGTGCGCGTCTCCACCGTCGCCGAGCCCACGTGCGGCAGCAGCACGACGTCCTCGCGCCCGAGCAGGCCGGGGTGCACCTGCGGCTCGTCCTCGAAGACGTCGAGCCCCGCCCCCGCGATCTCCCCGGCCTCGAGCGCCGCCACCAGGGCGGCCTCGTCGACGACCGGCCCCCTCGACGTGTTGACCAGGTGCGCTCCCGGCCGCATCAGCCGCAGCTCGCGCGCCCCGATGAGGTGACGTGTGGCCGGGGTGAGCGGGCAGTGCAACGACACGACGTCGGATGCCGTGAGCAGCTCGTCGAGGTCGACCACCGCCGCGTCGAGCTCACCCACCACGGCCGCGTCCGGCGACGACCGCCCGGCCAGCAGCACCTCCATGCCGAACGCCTTGGCCCGCCGAGCCGTCGCGAGCCCGATCGCCCCGGGCCCGACGATGCCCAGGGACTTGCCACGCAGGCCCACCCCCAGGTGAGCCGTGAGGCTCCAGCGCCACGGCTCACCGGTACGGACCCGGCGCTCGGCCGCCCCCAGCCCTCGCGTCGACATGAGGATCAGCGACATCGCGATGTCAGCGGTCACATCCGTCAGCACACCTGGCGTGTTCGTCACGAGCACCCCCCGCTCGCGGCAGGCTGCGACGTCGACGTTGTCGTATCCGACGGCCACGTTCGCGACGACGCGAAGCCCCGGCCCCGCGGCATCCAGCGCCTCAGCGTCCACCCGGTCGACGAGCATCGCGACCAGGGCGTCGACCCCGGGCAGCGCGGCCAAGAACTCGTCGCGGGGCATCGGGGCGTCGATGTCGCGGAAGACGACGACGTGGCCGGCCTCGCGAAGGCGCGCCACGGCATCCCCCACGACCTGAGCGGTGACGAGAACGCGCCCCACGGTCACATGATCTTTCGGACCAGCGGCAGGGGCAGGTGACGCATCGCCTTGCCGAGCGGCACCCACGGCCACGCCGGCACCAGCGCGTTGGCCTTCTCCTTCTCCATGGCGTCGACCATCGCGGCCACCCCGGTGCGGGTGTCGACGATGAACGGGGTCTTTGTGACCCGCTCGTTCATCTCCGAGCGGATGTAGCCGGGGTAGATCGTCGAGACGCGGATGTCGAGGTCGGGTTCTCCGAGCATCTCGTTGCGCAGGCCCTCGGCCAACGCGGCGACGCCGGCCTTGGTCGCGGCGTAGGTCGTGACGGTCTTGCGCATGCCGCGCATGGCCGACACCGACGAGATCATGACGAGGTGACCACGCTTCTGGTGGCGGAAGATCTCCATGGCGGCCTCGCACTGCGCCAGGGCGGCGACGAAGTTCGTCATCGCGGTCTGCCGGTTCGCGTCGTAGCGGCCGGTGCCGATCGGGGCACCCTTGCCCAGGCCCGCGTTGACCACGACACGGTCGATGACGCCGAAGTCGTCGCGGAAGGCTCGGAACACCTCGAACACCTGGTCGTCGTCGGTGACGTCGAGGGCCCGCAGCTCGACGCGCCGACCCGGGTGCTTGGCGACGATCTCGTCGCGCAGCTCCTCTAGGCGCTCGGTGCGGCGGGCCGCGAGCGCGAGGTCCCAGCCGCGGTCGGCAAGCTGGCGGGCCATCTCGGCGCCCAGTCCCGAACTGGCGCCGGTGATGAGGGTGGTGGGCATGTCGTGATCCTTCGGGTCAGGGCTGAGGAGGTCAGAGTGGGGTCAGGGCTGAGTGGCGTGGCTTGGGTCAGGGCTGCCCGGCGAGCAGGGCGCTGCACCGCGCATCGAGGATGCGCACGAACTCCCCGAAGCGGGCGTACGCCGGGTTGCTCGTCTGGCCGTGGTGGTAGCGGTAGTAGATCTGCTGGGCGATGCCGGCGAGGCGGAACAGGCCGAACACGTCGTAGAACAGCCACTCCTGCGGCGTCACGTCGAGCGAGCGAGCGGCGCAGTACCGCTGCACGACCTCGGCGCGGGTCAGCATGCCGGGCGTGTGCGTCGGCTGGAGCCGCACGGCGAGGAACGCCGGGTCGTCGTCGGCCTGCACCCAGTAGGCCAGCGCAGAGCCGAGGTCCATGAGCGGGTCGCCGACGGTCGCGAGTTCCCAGTCGAGCACCCCGACGATCCGGGTGGGGCCGGCTGGGTCGAGCACGAGGTTGTCGAACCGGAAGTCGTTGTGGATCACCACGTGCGGCCGGTCCCCCGGCTGGTGCGCGTCGAGCCACCCCATCGTCGCCTCGAGGTCGGGCACGTCGGGGGTGCGGGCCCGCCGGTACCGCCCCGACCAGCCCTCGACCTGGCGCCGCACGTACCCGTCACCGCGGTCGAGAACCCCCAGCCCGGATGCCGTGACGTCGACGTCGACGTCGACGTCGACGTCGTGCAACCTCACCAGCGTGTCGATCGCGTTCTCACACAGGGCCCGCACCCCGTCGACATCGAGCCCCAGCTCGGGCGGGATGTCGCGCCGCAGGATGGTGCCCTCGATGCGCTCCATGACGTAGAACGGCGAGCCGATGACGCTCTCGTCGTCGCAGGACGCCACCATCGCGGGCACCAGCGGGAACGCGCCGGCCAGCGCCGCCTGTAGGTCGTGCTCGCGGCCCATGTCGTGCGCGCCCTTGGCCTTGGTGCCGAACGGCGGGCGACGCAGGATGAGGTCGCGGCCGCTGTGGAAACGCAGCAGGTAGGTGAGGTTGGAGGCCCCACCGACGAACTGGCGCACCTCCGGCAGGCCGGTGAGCTCGGCCCGGTCGACGGCATCCGAGGCGTTCTCGCGCAGCCAGGCAGCGACCCGCTCGACGTCGAACGCGTCCTCATCGCGTACCTCGGCGAGTGCCTCAGTCACGGGTGAGCTCCGCGGGGTCGGCGCCGGCGCGCCGGGCCAACCGCTTGGCCTGCGCGGTGAGCATGCGGTCGTAGAGCGGGCGCACGAACCGCTTGGAGTAGTACGCCTGCCGCCCGAGCCGGTCGGTGAGGATGACCCGCTTGCGCGCGTCGACGCCCTTGAGCACGATCGCGGCGATGTGCGCGGCATCCACGCTCGCCTGGGTGATGAGCCGCACCCCCGCCTCCTGCATCGCGGCGTCCTTGCCGGAGAAGGACTGGTGCAGGTTGGTGCGGAAGAACGCCGGGCAGACGACCGAGACGTCGATCGACCACGGCGCGAGCTCGAAGGACAAGGTCTCGCTCAGGGCCACGACCCCCGCCTTGGTCGCGTTGTAGCTCGACATCCCCGGCCCGTGCACGAGCCCGGCGAGCGAGGCGACGTTGACGATGTGCCCCGACTTCTGGGCCTTGAACATCGGCGTGACGGTGTGGCACCCGCGGGCCACCCCGAGCAGGTTGATGTCGACGACGCGCTCCCAGTCCGACATCGACTCGACGTCGATGCGCCCGCCGGTCGCGACTCCTGCGTTGTTGACGAGCAGGTCGAGGCCGCCCCAGGTGTCGCGCACCCACGCCATCGCGGCATCCCAGTCCTGCTGCGAGCGCACGTCGAGGCGACGGTAGGCGGCACCCTCGGGCACGGCATCCGGCCGGTCCTCGGCGAGGTCGACGACGAGCACGGTGTCTCCCCGGTCGAGCATGAGCTCGGTCAGGGCCAGGCCCAGCCCCGAGGCGCCACCCGTGACGAGGACGCGCCGGCTCATCGGCTGCCGCCAGCCGGGGTGACGGGCGTCGAACCGGATGCCGTTGCCGTTGTTGCTGTCGCCGCGCGCTCGGCGTAGGGCCGCAGCAGGTGACGAGCCACGACGCCGAGGTGCACCTCGTCCGGCCCGTCGGCCAGGCGCAGGCTGCGGGCGCCGGCGTAGGCCGCGGCGAGCGGGAAGTCATCGCTCATGCCGCCACCACCGTGCAGCTGGATGGCCAGGTCGATGACGTCGCAGGCCATCTGGGGCACGGCCGCCTTGATCTCGGAGACCTCGGACTGGGCGCCCTCGATGCCGACGGTGTCGAGCTTCCAGGCGGCGTGCAGCACGTGCAGCCGCGCTTGGTTGATGGCGATGCGGGCCCGTGCGAGCCGCTCGCGGTTGCCACCGAGGTTGGCGATCGGCTTGCCGAAGGCGACACGCTGGGTCGAGCGCTCGCAGGCCAGCTCGAGCGACTTCTCGGCCAGGCCGATGAGGCGCATGCAGTGGTGCACGCGCCCCGGGCCGAGACGGCCCTGGGCGATCTCGAAGGCGCGGCCCGGCCCGGCGAGGATGTTGCTGGCGGGCAACCGGACGGCATCCAGGTTCACCTGTCCGTGACCGAGAGGCTCGTCGTACTGCCCGAGCGCGGTGAGCATGCGCTCGACCGTGACGCCGGACGCGTCGAGCGGGACGAGCACCATCGAGTGCTGGCGGTGGCGGTGCGCGCTCGGGTCGGTGAGCCCCATGAAGACGCCGATGCGGCAGTCGGGGTGACCGGCACCGGTGGACCACCACTTGCGGCCGTCGAGGACGACCTCGTCGCCGTCGAGGGTGGCGGTGGCCTGCATGTTCGTGGCATCGGAACTCGCGACGCCGGGCTCGGTCATGAGGAAGGTGCTGCGGATGCGCCCGTCGAGCAGCGGGTCGAGCCACTGCTCCTGCTGCTCGGGGGTGCCGTACTTGAGCAGCACCTCCATGTTGCCGGTGTCGGGGGCGTTGCAGTTGAACACGAGAGGAGCCAGCGCCGAACGGCCCATCTGCTCGGCGATGCTCGCGTAGTCGGTGTTGGTCAGGCCCTTGCCGCCGTCCGTGCCGAACCGCTCGGCGTGGGCGTCGCCGTGCCCGGCGGGCAGGAAGAGGTTCCACAGCCCCTGCGCGCGAGCCTTGGCGGCGAGGTCGGCGAGCGCTGCCGGGGGTGGCCAGGCGTCCTCACCGCGGGCGCGGCGGGCGGCCACGTCGGCGAGCATGGCCGGCTCGACGGGTTCGATCTCGGTGTCGATGAACGCGCGGACGTGCTCGGCGAGGTCAGCGGCGCGGGGGGACGGTGCGAAGTCCATGTCCTTGACCCTAGAGGGTTGTTGAGCAATGCTCAATAGCGTGAGGTCGCCGTCACGGGTGCGCATGTCCCCGCAGGAACGCCGCCGCCAGCTCGTCGGCATCGGCCTGCGCAAGTTCGTCGAACAGCCCGTGCAGGACCTCTCGCTCGACGAGGTCGCGGCCGAGGCCGGCGTCTCGCGCGGGCTGCTCTTCCACTACTTCCCGAGCAAGACCGAGTACCACCGCGCGGTGGTCGAGGCGGCCTGGCGTCGGGTGGGGCGCAACGTGGCTCCCGACCCGGATGCCGTGGGGCCGGCCGCCGTGCGCCAGGTCGTCGAGCGTTTCCTCCGCCAGGTGGAGCGGCGGCGCGAGACGTACGTCGCGCTCGTGCTCGGCCAAGCCCCGATCGCGCGCGCCGCCGGCGATGCGGGTGCCGCTCGCGGCGAGTCGACCGAGGCATCCGGGGTCGGCGTCGATGGGCTGCGCGAACAGCTCGCGGCGCTCGTGGTGGCCGCCGCCGACCTGCCGGATGCCGCCATGCCCGCCGCGCACGGGTGGGTCGCTTACCTCGAGGACCGCGCGCTGCAATGGTCGGCACTGCCGCCGGAAG
Source organism: Dermatophilaceae bacterium (assembly GCA_017989115.1). Lineage (GTDB taxonomy): Bacteria > Actinomycetota > Actinomycetes > Actinomycetales > Dermatophilaceae > Fodinibacter. The sequence continues at coordinate 25,446 of JAGNQK010000018.1, forward strand.
CTCGCGAGGCCGAGCGCCGGGCCCTGGTCGAGCACTGCACCCAGGCCCTCGCGCTGCTCACCTCGCCGTGAGTGCGGAAGTGGTGGCCAGGACAGCCACTTCCGCACTCGAGGCCGACGCGTTTTGGGCTTCAGCCTGACCCGGAGATGACGCCCGGCAGGACGCGGACCGAGTTTCGGACCTGGAGCGGCATGGGCACCAGGTGCTCGCCGCCGACGACCTCCGGTGCGAGCGCAAGCTCCATCGCCAGTCGTCCCATCTCGTAGTACGGAAGTCGGGCCGTCGTGAGGGGTGGCCGCATGTAGGCGGCCAGCTCGTCGTCGTCGAAGGAGACGAGGGAGACGTCCTCGGGGACGCGCAGGCCGTGCTCGGTCAGTGCCTGCTGGGCACCGAACGCAAGCCGGTCGTTGAGGCAGATCAGCCCGGTGTGCTGGGTGCCGGACCTCAGGATGTCGCGCGTGCCGTGGTAGCCGTTCGAGGGTTCCCACTCGGTGAGGTCGGCCACCGCGACCGGCGTCACCCCGGCCTCCTCGAGCGCGCGCTGGATGCCGTCGAACCGCCGCCTGATCATCACCGAGTCGCGAGGCTCCCACTGACTGTCCAAGGCGTTGCCGATCACGGCCAGGCTGTGGCCGTGATCGGCAACGCCT
>JAGNQK010000019.1 GCA_017989115.1 Dermatophilaceae bacterium
GCGACGGGTGCTCAGCCCCAGACCAGGGCCCGCCCCGGGTCGCCGAGCAGGGCGGCGACGTCGGCGAGGTAGCGGCTGCCGAGCTCGCCGTCGACGAGTCGGTGGTCGAAGCTCAGCGCCAGCGTGGTCACCCAGCGCGGCTCGATGCTCTCGCTGCCATCGGCCGCGGTGACGACCCACGGGCGACGCGACACCGTGCCGAACGCGAGGATCGCGGACTCACCGGGGTTGAGGATCGGCGTCCCGGCGTCGATGCCGAACACCCCGACGTTGGTGATGGTGATCGTTCCGCCGCTCATGTCGGCGGGCTGCGTGCGCCCCTCGCGGGCGGTGGCCGTGAGGGTGCCGATCGCGTCGGCGAGCTCACGCATCGTCATCGCGTCGGCATCCTTGATGTTCGGCACGAGGAGCCCGCGCGGGGTCGCTGCGGCGATGCCGAGGTTGACGTAGTGCTTGACGACGATCTCCTGGGCGGCCTCGTCCCAGCTGGCGTTGATGCCGGGGTTGCGGCGCACCGCGACGCACATCGCCTTGGCGAGCACGAGCAGCGGCGTGACCTTGACGTCGCGGAACTCACGGTCGGCCTTGAGCCGCTCGACGAGCTCCATCGTCCCGGTGACGTCGACCGTGACCCACTCGGTGACGTGCGGCGCGGTGAACGCGGAGGCCACCATGGCCTGGGCGGTCATCTTGCGCACGCCCTTGACCGGGATCCGCTCCTCACGGTCGCCGGATGCCGTGGGGTGACCCCAGCGTGACGCGGCGGGAACGGCATCCGAGCTTTCCTGTGCGGATGCCGGGGCACCGGTCGCGCTCGCGGCCGCGGCTTCGACGTCGGCGCGGGTGACGATGCCGCCCTCGCCGGTCGGGGTGATGACGGCGAGGTCGAGGCCGAGGTCCTTGGCGAGCTTGCGCACCGGTGGCTTGGCCAGGGCTCGGGTGCGCTCCCCGGACAACGGCTGTACCTCTGGTGACCTATTGGTCGATTCGGGGACGGTCGGCGATGCCCCGCCAGCGCGGGGGCGGCGCTTGGCCTCGGTCTGCTTGACCCCGTAGCCGACGAGCACCGCGGTGCGCCCCGTCGAGGTCGTGCCACCGATGAGGCCCTCGGCGATCTCCTCGCCCGCAGCACCGCCATCGGATGCCGGGGCGGCAGCGGGAGTCGCGGGAGGCACGGCGGCAGCGGGGGGCGCGGCGGCAGCGGGAGCCGGCGCGGCGGCATCCGAGGAACCGCCCACCCCGTCGTCGACGGTGATGATGACCGAGCCGACGTCGACGGTGTCGCCCTCAGCCGCGTGCAGCGCGGCGACGGTGCCGGCGAAGGGCACCGGCAGCTCGACGAGTGACTTGGCCGTCTCGACCTCGACGACGATGTCGTTGACCTTGACCGTGTCACCGACGGCGACGTGCCACGTGACGAGGTCGGCCTCGGTCAGACCCTCACCCGGGTCGGGGAGCTTGAACTCACGAAGAGCCATCTGCGAGAACCCCTTTTCAGTACGCGAGGGAGCGGTCGACGGCGTCGAGCACCCGGTCGAGATCGGGGAGGAACTCCTCCTCGATGCGGCTGGGCGGGTAGGGCACGTTGTAGCCGCCGACGCGCAGCACCGGGGCCTCGAGGTGGTGGAAGGCCCGCTCGGTGACGAGCGCGGAGATCTCCGAACCCATGCCGAGGAAGGTCGACGCCTCGTGGACGACGACGACCCGGCCAGTCTTGCGCGCCGAGGCGAGGATCGTGTCCTCGTCGAGCGGCGACAACGAGCGCAGGTCGATGACCTCGAGGTTGTGCCCCTCCTCCGCGGCGGCCTCGGCGGCCTGGAGGCACGTCTTGACCATGGGGCCGTAGGCCAGCAGCGTGACGTCGGTGCCCTCGCGCAGCACGCGCGCCGAGCTGAGGTCGCCGGAGGGCCCGTCGCCGACCTCGCCCTTGTCCCAGTAGCGCCGCTTGGGTTCGTAGAACACGACGGGGTCGTCGGTCTCGATGGCCTGCTGGATCATCCAGTGGGCGTCGTGGGGGTTGGAGACGGCGACGACGCGCAGCCCCGCCGTGTGGGCGAAGTAGGCCTCGTTGGACTCGCTGTGGTGCTCGACCGCGCCGATGCCACCGCCGAACGGGATGCGGATGACGAGCGGCATCTTCACGTACCCCAGCGAGCGGGCGTGCAGCTTCGCGACCTGGCTGACGATGTGGTCGAACGCCGGGTAGACGAACCCGTCGAACTGGATCTCGATGACCGGGCGGTAGCCGCGCAGGGCCATGCCGATGGCGGTGCCGAGGATGCCGGCCTCGGCCAGCGGGGTGTCGATGACCCGCTCCTCGCCGAAGTCCTTCTGCAGGCCCTCGGTGACCCGGAAGACCCCGCCGAGCTTGCCGATGTCCTCACCCATGAGCACGACCTTGGGGTCGCGCTCCATGGCGGCCCGCAGCCCGCTCGTGATGCCCTTGGCGATGGTGGTGGGCTTGGTGGCTCCCGGGCTCATGCCTGCGCCTCCTCGAAGGACGCCTGGTAGGCGACGAACTCGGCCCGCTCGCGCTCCATGACGGGGTGCGGCGTCGCGTAGACGTGGTCGAACATGTCGGTTCCGGGGGGTTCGGGCATCGACAGGCACCGTTCTCGCACCGAGGTGCCGAGGGTGTCGGACTCGGCGTCGATCGCGTCGAAGAACGCGGCGTCGGCGCGGCCGGTGGTGAGCAGCCACCGCTTGAAGCGCTCGATCGGGTCACGGTGCTTCCACACCTCGACCTCGGCGCTGACGCGGTACTTCGTCGGGTCGTCGGAGGTGGTGTGGGCGCCCATCCGGTAGGTGTAGGCCTCGATGAACGTCGGGCCCTGGCCGGTGCGCGCGGCATCCAGCGCGGCCTTGGTCACGGCATACACGGCGAGGACGTCGTTGCCGTCGACACGGATGCCGGGGAACCCGAACCCGCGCGCCCGGTGCCAGAGCGGCGCCCGGGTCTGCTTCTCGTTCGGCTCGGAGATGGCCCACTGGTTGTTCTGGCAGAAGAACACGACCGGGCTGTTGTTGACGCCCGCGAAGACCAGCGCCTCGGACACGTCGCCCTGGCTGGTGGCACCGTCGCCGAAGTAGGCGATGACGGCGGCGTCACGCTCGTCGTCGCCGGTGCCGACCGCGCCGTCACGCTGGATGCCCATGGCATATCCGGTGGCGTGCAGCGTCTGCGCGCCGATGATGATCGTGTAGAGGTGGAAGTTCTTCTCGTTGGGGTCCCAGCCACCGTGGTTGACCCCGCGGAACATGCCGAGCAGGTTGACCGGGTCGACGCCGCGGCACCACGCGACGCCGTGCTCTCGGTAGGTCGGGAAGGCGTAGTCCTGGGGGCGCAGCGCGCGGCCGGAGCCGACCTGGGCGGCCTCCTGCCCGAGCAGGCTGGCCCACAGGCCCAGCTCGCCCTGCCGCTGGAGCGCCGTGGCCTCGGCGTCGAAGCGCCGGATCAGCACGAGGTCGCGGTAGAACCCGCGCAGCTCCTCGTCGCTCAGGGCGTCCACGACGGCGTCGTGCTCGGGGTGCGAGACCCGCTCCCCCTCAGGGGTGAGCAGCTGCACCATCTCGGGGCCGCCGTCCTGCTCGAGGCGGACGGGGTTCTCGGGGGCGGTCGCGCGGCTGACGTGGTGGTCCACGCCGAACGCGGTCTCGAGGGGGGCGACGTCGCTGTCGCTCACAGGGCACTCCTTGTCCGGGCGCCCGTGGTGACGGATGCCGCGTCGAGCCGACCGTAGGCGTCGCCGGGTGCGCGTCGTCGCGGTCGACAGGGTTGGGCGACCGCGATGCTGGGTGTGGCTGCGGTCACTGCCGATGTCGGGACCACCGTACCGGTGGGACGTGGCCGCAGAGAACCACATGAGGCGAGCAGAACGTCGCCGTCACCGTCCCTGGCGTGCCGCCCACTGCTCGCTGAGCAGATCCAGGGTGGGCCGGTCGATGACCATGCCGGGGAAGGACGCCAGGGCCTTCATCGGGAAGTTGCCGATGATCGCGATGACGTCGTCGTCCAGACCGGGTCCGGCGCCCGCGCCCGGCGCCGCGGCCATCTCGGCGCCCAGGAGCTCGGCGCCCACGGGGTCGGCCACCCACTCCTGGAGGGTCGAGGCGGCGGTCAGGGGTGCGGCCAGCGACGGCGCCTCGACGTGCAGGCTCGCCCGCAGCGGCAGGTCGCGCGAGTGCCGCCCGACGGCCACGACGAACTCCCCGGCCTCGACGGCCCACCGGCGGTGGCGGTCGGACCAGAACGAGAACGCCCGCTGGTCGAGGTCGATGCTCACCTGGGTGCGCTCCCCCGCGACGAGGGCGACCTTGGCGAAGCCGCGCAGCTGACGCGGCGGGGTGGCGACCTCCGACAAGACGTCCTCGACGTAGACCTGCACGACCTCGGCCCCGTCCCGGTCGCCGGTGTTGGCCACGGTCACGCTGACGCGCGCCCCGAAGGTGCCGTCGGCGACGGACCCGCTGGTGCTCACCGACAGGTCGGACAGTTCGAAGGTCGTGTACGACAGGCCGAACCCGAACGGGAAGGCGACGTCCTGGTCGGCCTTGTCGTACCCGGGGTCCTGGTACTCGGTGCACATCGCGGGCCGCCCGGTGCCCGACAACTGGGCCTCGCGGGTCGCGACCCTGGTGTGGACGGCCTGCGGAGGGCAACCGCCCGCCTGAGCACTGCGGGCCGGGCCTGAGCGCTGCCTGGCGGACCCACCAACCGGCAATGCCGACATGCGGCCCTGCGCCGCTGGACAACCAATGCTGCGGAGCGCGGCGCCAGCTGAGCACGAATCGCACGCTCAACGGCATCCTGCCGGGGCTTTTGCACGTCCGGCGGCGCAGCCAGGATGCCGCCCGCCCGGATTCGCGCGATGTGGAGATGGCCCTTTGCCGGTTGGCAGGCCCGCGCGACTGGGGAGGGGAACCGCTGAGGGCAGCACACCGACCAATCATCAAGCGGGGAATCTGAGAGGGGTAGGGGCGGGGGTGCCTGTGGGAGTCGTTGCCCGCCGCAAAGACTTCCTTGACGCGGGCAATGACTCGTGGGCGCACCCCCTGGGGGGGCCACAGCCGCGCCGACTCAGCGCAACGAGTTCCAATCGATCTTGCCCGTCCATGTCGGGGCGATGAGGGCGGCCGCGACCACCGCGCCCACGCTGAAGAACCAGCCGGCGCTGAAGTCGGGGCCCAGCCTCGCGTCCGCGACGTTCCACTCCGGATCAGCGGGGTCGTAGATCAGCCGAGGCCGATCGCCGATCTGCGGCTCGGGGTCGAACAGGTAGTTGCCCACATCCGCGACGACCATCCGACCGCGGCCATCAGGAAAGGTGACGGTCACCTCACTGGTGCGCCCCGCGGTGTGCACGCCGATCACCTCACCGGTGACCTCGACCCCGCGATCGCGCAGGGCGATGGCTGCGTCGAACGCCACCACGGCCCCGAAAGCGCCACCTGCCGCGGCAACGGCGAGGAAGCCGGTCATGAACTTCCGACCGTTCGTCACCCGCGCGACACGCTCCCCGAACGAGGCACCCACTCAGGCGCGACGGGCTGCGAGGAAGGCCCTGGCCACCTCGATGAGCCGGTCGTTGGCCTCACGTTCGGCGATCGTCGCGCGGGCCCCGTCAGTGCCGTACGGGCGAACGGTCAGCCCGGCATCCTGACAGGCCGCCGCGAAGGCCGGCGTGTCGTCACCGAGGCCGAACCAGACGAAGTTCGCCTGCGAGTCCGAGAGCTCCCAGCCCTGCTCGGCCAGCGCCGCCAGCACCCGTTCACGTTCGGCCACGAGTTCCTTGACCCGCACCTCGAGTTCGTCGGATGCCGTCAGCGACGCCACCGCGGCGACCTGCGCCAACGAGTTCACCCCGAACGGGATCGCGGTCTGTCGCAGCGCCAGGGCCACCGGTTCGTGGGCCACGGCGTACCCGACCCGCAGCCCAGCCAAGCCATAGGCCTTCGAGAAGGTGCGCAACACAACGACGTTGGGCCGCGAGCGGTGGACGGCGACGGCATCCGGGGCATCGGGCGCGGTGACGAACTCGAGGTACGCCTCGTCGATGACCACGACGACGTCGCGCGGCACCCGCTCGAGGAACAACTCGAGCTCGGCGTCGGTGACGGTGGTGCCGGTGGGGTTGTTCGGCGTGCAGACGAGCACGAGACGGGTGCGCTCGGTGATCGCGTCGGCCATCGCCTCGAGGTCGTGCCGGTCACCAGCCGCCAAGGGAACCTGCACCGGCACCGCCCCGGCCAGGGTCACGAGAATCGGGTAGGCCTCGAAGGACCGCCAGGCGAAGACGACCTCGTCGCCGGCGTCGCAGGTCGCGGCGATGAGCTGACCGAGGACACCGACCGAGCCCGGCCCGAAGGCCAGCCGCTCCGGGGGCACGTCGAGGCGAGCCGCGAGCGTCTCAGTCAGTTCGGTGACGCCCATGTCGGGGTAGCGGTTCATCGCGCCCGCGGCATCCTGCACGGCGCCGAGCACCGAGGGCAGCGGCGGAAACGGGTTCTCGTTGCTGCTGATCTTGTAGGCGGCGACTCCCGGCGGGGCGGAGGCGGGCTTGCCCGGGGTGTAGGCCGGCAGCTTGGCCAGGGCGGATCGCAGCGTCACGACGTCCTCACTCATGGCAGCCACTCTAGGCCGGGCTGACGAGCGGCCACCCGACGCGGCGAGTTGACGCCGAAACCGGCCCACGCGGCATCCGGCCTGTCAGACTGCCAGCGTGAAGAACTTCCTGATTCGTGTCGGTGTCAACGGTGTTGCCCTGTGGGTTGCCGCGCTGGTCCTGCCGGGCATCAACCTGGCGGAAGGAGATGTCGGCTGGGGTCGCAAGATCTGGACGATCTTCTTCGTGGCCGTGATCTTCGGCATCGTCAACGCCGTCATCAAGCCGATCGCCAACTTGCTGTCGCTGCCGTTCATCGTGTTGACGCTCGGGTTGTTCATCTTCGTCGTCAACGCATTCATGCTGCAGCTGACCGAGTGGGTCAGCGGCTGGCTCGACCTGTCGTTCAGCATCGAGAACTTCTTCTGGGACGCGATCTTCGGCGCCATCATCATCACGCTCGTGTCGTGGGTGCTGAACGTCGTCCTGCCCGAAGACGACTGAAGCCGCCAGTCCTGCCTCAGCCCTTCGCGACGGCCTCCATCAGCGCGACGGATGCCGCAACGATCTGGTCCTGCGCCTCGGCTCGCGAGACCGTTGGCGTGCCGTCCCCCGACTGCTCGCCGTAGTCACCGAAGAACGAGTGCACCGCACCCTCGACCGCGACGAAGGTCGATGACGCTGGCAGCTCGTCACGGCTCGCCTCGACGTCCGAGGGGGTGGTGAGGCCGTCACGAGTGCCTGACACCGAGGCCACCACGAGGTCGCGGTCGGCGAGCGAACCCAGCGGGTAGGAGGCCCAGAACAGCAGGCCGTTGACCGGCGTCGGAGACCGACCGGCGAAGGACGACGCGGCCACGCCCCCGAGGCTGTGGCCCCCGACGGCCCAGGAGGTGACCTCCGGGTGGTCGTCGATGATGCCCTCCGGGGCACCGACGGCGAGGAAGCCAATGTTCAGCGGCTGCTTCACGACGACGACGAGGAACCCCTCCTCGGAGATGCGGCTGAGCAGCGGCACGTACGCCCGCGGGTCGACCTTCGCCCCCGGTTGGACGACGAGGCCAGCCCGCACCGGCTGCCCGACAGGGGACAGCGCGATGCGGGTCGCGGAGTTCGTGACGCGCACGGAGGAGGACCCGGAGAGCGACGCCACGGCATCCGCGGTCGCGGGAAGCGGCACGAGGTAGACCAGCACCGCCACGAGCAGCAGGGCGGCGAGCCCACCCACGGCCCCCCCGGCGACTCGTAGCCACCCGGACCGCGCGGGCCGGGCTCGCGTCGCCCCGCGCCAGCCGGCCACCACGAGCGCCACCCCGGCCACGAGCACGACGAGCAGCAGCACGGGGTACGCGGGGTGGGCGGGCGCGTCGTCCTGAGGGTGTGGCACGGCATCCGTGGTCTTGCTCACGCTCGCATCCTGCCCGAGCGGTATCTTCGACGCCATGCGCGTCCTCGTCTCCGGCGGTGCCGGCTACATCGGGTCCCACACGGTCGTCCAGCTCGTCGCGGCGGGCCACGACGTCGTCGTCGTCGACTCCTTCGCCAACGCCAAACCCGCGGTGGTCGGCCGGCTCGAGGCCTTGACCGGCAAGCCGCTCGAGGTGCACTCGTTCGACCTCACCGACCACGACAAGACCGAGCACCTGTTCGCGAACGACCGGATCGACGCCGTCATCCACTTCGCGGGGTTCAAGGCGGTCGGTGAGAGCGTGGCCAAGCCGCTGGAGTACTACGAGAACAACCTCGGCAGCACGTTCTCGCTGGTGCGCGCCATGCGCCGGCACGGGGTGACCAAGCTGGTCTTCTCGTCCTCGGCCACGGTCTACGGCGCCGACGCCCCCGTGCCGATGCGTGAGGACCTGCCGACCTCGGCGACCAACCCGTACGGCTGGACCAAGGTCATGCAGGAGCAGATCCTGCGCGACGTCGCCTTCTCCGACCCGACGTGGCGGATCGCCCTGCTGCGCTACTTCAACCCGGTCGGGGCACACGCGTCGGGGACCATCGGCGAGGACCCGTCCGACATCCCGAACAACCTCATGCCCTACCTGGCCCAGGTGGCTGTCGGGCGCCGCGAGAAGCTGTCGGTCTTCGGCGGTGACTACCCGACCCCCGACGGCACGGGGGTGCGCGACTACATCCACGTCGAGGACCTCGCCGCCGGGCACATCGCCGCGCTCACCAGGCTGGATGCCGTGGACGACGCCGTCTCGACGTGGAACCTCGGGACCGGCCACGGGACGTCGGTGCTCGAGCTCGTCGCGGCCTTCTCGCGGGCGTGCGGTCACGACCTGCCCTACGAGATCGTCGACCGCCGCCCCGGTGACGTGGCTGCGTCGTACGCCGACGCCACCCGCGCCGAGGCCGAGCTCGGCTGGCGCGCGACCCGCACCGTGGACGACATGTGCGTCGACACCTGGCGCTGGCAGTCGCAGAACCCGCACGGCTACCCCGACGCCTGACCCCGCGCCGGGGCGCTCGGCGTCAGCCCTTCGCCGGCAGCGCGGCGTTGAAGCGGAGCATGTTGCCGGCCGGGTCGCGGAAGGCGCAGTCACGCACGCCGTAGAACTGATCGGCCGGTTCCTGGAGCACCTCGGCCCGGCCGGACGCCTGCACGTGCTCGAACAGTGCGTCGACGTCGTCGCAGCGGAAGATGAGCGGCGTCAGCAGCCCCTTGGCGAGCAAGGAGTCGATCGCGGCACGGTCCTCCTCACTGACCCCGGGGCCACCGCCGACCGACTGGATGGTGATCTCGAGCTCGGGCTGCGTCGGAGGCGCCACGCTGAGCCACCGGAAGTCGCCCATGCTGACGTCCTTGGTGACGGTGAAGCCGAGCACGTCGCGGTAGAACGCCAGCGCCTTCTCGTGGTCGTCGACGACGAGGAAGCAGTTGGCGACGGCGAGGGACGCGGTGGCGGAGGCGTTTGGTGTCGTGGGAGACGTCGTGGTGTCCATGCCGTCGAGGTTAGGCACCGGGGCCGACCGCGCGCTTCTCCGATCCTGAGCGGTTCCGGGTGGGCCGGTCGACCTGCTTGGCGACGCACGCGGGGATGCCGGCGCGCTCGTCGTGCGACCGTGCCCGGTACGCGCTCGGGGTCTCCCCCATGAGCTCGGTGAACCGTGAACTGAACGAGCCGAGCGAGGTGCACCCCACCTCCATGCACACCTCGGTGATCGACAGGCCCCCCTGCCGCAGCAGCCAGGCCGCCCGCTCGACACGGCGGGTCATCAGGTGCGCGTAGGGCGTCTCACCGTAGGCCTCCCGGAAGCTGCACCAGGTCGTCTCGCTGCACCCGTCAACGGTGCCACAGGAAAGGGTGACCTGCGTGGCGGGGTTCACACCGCTCGAAGGTTGAACGGATGAGGCGTCCCTCTCCTACACGGAGTAGTTTTTGACCTACTACGTCTTGTCGTTTGACTTGCAGGAGCCTTCATGGATGCCGTCGACGTCGCCAGGTGGCAGTTCGCCATCACGACCGTGTACCACTTCTTGTTCGTGCCGATCACGATCGGTATGTCGCTCATCGTGGCGATCTTCCACACGCAGTGGCTGCGCACTCGCAACCCCGAGTACCTGCGACTGACCAAGTTCTACGGCAAGCTCTTCATCATCAACTTCGCCCTCGGGCTGGTCACCGGCATCGTGCAGGAGTTCCAGTTCGGGATGAACTGGTCGGACTACTCCCGCTTCGTCGGTGACATCTTCGGCGCCCCGCTGGCGTTCGAGGCGCTGCTCGCCTTCTTCCTGGAGTCGACCTTCATCGGCATCTGGGTGTTCGGCTGGGGCCGGATCCCCGAGAAGCTGCACGCCGCCTGCATGTGGCTCGTGCACATCGGCACCGTGCTGTCGGCCTACTTCATCCTCGCGGCGAACTCGTTCATGCAGAACCCCGTCGGCTACAGGTTCAACCCCGAGACGGGCCGCGCCGAGATGGCCGACTTCATGGCCGTGCTCACCAACAAGGTGCAGCTCGTGACCTTCCCGCACGTCATCTTCTCGGCGTACATGGTCGGCGGCGCCGTCGTCATGGGCGTCGGCCTGTGGCTGATGCGCAAGCACGCCAGCACCGGTGACGAGCCGATGTACCGCAAGGCCACCCGCTTCGGCGCCGTCTTCGCCCTGGTCGCGTCGCTGGGCGTCATCGTCACCGGTGACATCCAGGGCAAGATCATGACCGAGGTCCAGCCCATGAAGATGGCCGCGGCCGAGGGCCTGTACGAGACGACGTCGAACGCCCCGTTCTCGGTGCTGTCGATCGGCTCGCTCGACGGCAGCGAGGCCACCCGGATCATCGAGATCCCGGGCCTGCTCTCCTTCCTCGCGACCGGCACCTGGGACGGCGAGGTCGAGGGCATCAACGAGCTGCGCGTCAGCGAGCGCGCGATGGCCGAGAAGGTCGCCGAGCAGTACGGCCCCGAGGTCGCCGCGCTCGTGCTCGTCGACGACTACACCCCGATGATCCCGCTCGCCTACTGGTCGTTCCGCTTCATGATGGGCCTGGGCTTCGCCACGATGGCCGCAGCCGCCGCGACCCTGTGGGCGATGCGCAAGAACCGGGTCCCCCAGGGCTCGGTCTGGACGTGGGTCGCGATCCTCACACCGCTCGCACCCGTCTTCGCCAACAGCTGGGGCTGGATCTTCACCGAGGCCGGCCGTCAGCCGTGGATCGTCTACGGGCTGATGACCACCTCGACCGGGGTCTCCCCCTCGGTCAGCGCCACCGAGGTCTGGATCTCGATGATCGCCTACACCCTCGTGTACGCCGTGCTGGCCGTCATCGAGATCAAGCTCTTCCTCACCTACGTCCGCCGCGGCGCCGACCCCTTCGAGGACCCGGCCGACCACGCGGATGCGGACGAGGACGCCCCGCTCCAGTTCGCCTACTGATCGACAAGAGGACTCGACCATGGACTACGCACTCATCTGGTTCGGACTCATCGGTCTGCTGTGGGCCGGCTACCTCGTGCTCGAGGGCTTCGACTTCGGTGTCGGCGCCCTGCTGCCGGTGCTCGGCAAGGGCACCAGCGACGCAGACTCCGAGAAGCGCCGCCGCGTCATGCTCAACACCATCGGCCCCCACTGGGACGGCAACGAGGTCTGGCTGCTCACCGCGGGTGGTGCGACCTTCGCGGCCTTCCCCGAGTGGTACGCGACGATGTTCTCGGCGTTCTACCTCCCGCTGCTCATCCTGCTCGTCGCCCTCATCGTGCGGAACATGGGCTTCGAGTACCGCGGCAAGCGCGATGACGACACCTGGCGAGCCCGCTGGGACATGGCGATCATCGGCGGCTCCATCGTGGCGCCCCTGCTCGTCGGCGTCGCCCTGACCAACGTCGTGCGCGGTGTGCCGCTCGATGCCGACAGCGAGTTCGTCGGCAACCTGTTCACCCTGCTCAACCCCATGAGCCTGCTCGGCGGCCTCGTCGTGCTCGGCCTCAGCCTCACCCACGGCGCGTTCTTCCTCGCCCTGAAGACCACGGGCGACATCCGCCGCGACGCCCGGGCCCTGGGCACCACCCTCGGGCTGGTCACCGCCGGCCTCGCGGTCGTGCTGCTGCTCTGGCTGGGCCTGACCCAGGGCACGGTCTGGTCGTGGATCACCACCGCCATCGCCGCGGTGTCACTGCTCGCCGCGATCTACGCCAACGTCAAGGAGAGCGAGGGCTGGGCCTTCATCGGCACCGCCGTCACCTTCGCCAGCGCCGTCGCGACCTACTTCCTGACGCTCTACCCGAACGTCATGCCGACGACCCTGGCCGACGGCACGTCGCTCACCCTCGTTAACGCCTCGAGCAGCGAGATGACGCTGAAGATCATGACCGTGGCCGCCCTGGTCTTCACGCCGATCGTGCTGCTCTACACCGCGTGGACGTACTGGACGTTCCGCAAGCGCCTCGGCACCCACCACATGCCGGCACCGGTCTCGGTCAAGTAACCCCGCGGCATCCCATGAAGCCCTTCGACCCACGACTGCTCCGGGCGGCGCCAGCAGCGCGCCGCCCGGTGGCGGTCCTGGCCGTCGTGGGCGTGCTCCAGGGCGTCGCGACGATCGGGCTGGCGGTGGCGCTCACCGCGCTCGTCGTCGCCGTCGTCGAGGGGATGCCGTTGCGTCCGCCCGCGTCGTGGCTGGCGGGGTTGTTCGTGGCGCGGGCCGGGCTGTCCTGGGTGTCGGAGAAGGTCGCGGCCTGGGCCGGGGTGGAGGTCACCGCGCAGCTGCGCGAGGCCCTGCTCGCCCGGTGGATGGCCTCGCCGGCGGAGCGCCGCCCCGACCCCGACCGGGCCGTGACCCTGGCCGCGCAGGGTGCCGCGAGCGTCGAGCCGTACGCCGCGCGCTTCCTGCCCGCGCTCGTCGCCGGAGCGGTGGTTCCGGCGCTGGCCCTCGCGACCCTGGTGTGGGTCGACTGGATCAGCGCCCTCATCGTCGTGCTCACCCTGCCCCTGCTGCCGTTCTTCGCGGCGCTCATCGGCAAGACCACCCAGTCCGACACCGAGAAGCGCTGGGCGGCACTGTCGTCGCTGTCCGGGCACTTCCTCGACGTCGTGCGCGGCCTGCCGACGCTGGTCACCTACGGCCGGGCGCAGCGCCAGGTCGAGGTCATCGGCGAGGTCAGCCAGCAACACCGGCGCGCCACGATGGCCACCCTGAAGCTGGCGTTCGTGTCGTCGGCGGCCCTCGAGCTGCTCGCCTCGATCTCGGTGGCGATCGTCGCGGTCAGCGTCGGCATCCGCCTCACCCACGGGTCGATGACGTTGCAGGCGGGGCTGCTCGCGATCCTGCTGGCCCCCGAGGCGTACTGGCCGGTGCGCCGGGTCGGTGCCGAGTTCCACGCCGCGGCCGACGGCGCCGAGGCGATCGACGGCATCCTCGCCGAGCTCGACCCCACCACCCCCTCGCCCGAGGCATCGAGCACGGGCGACGAGCTGGGCGTGGTGCTCGACGGCATCCACTACACGTACCCGGAGAGCGCGGATGCCGTTCTCGCCGGGGTCACGCTGGATGCCGGTCCGGGCCTGACCGCCATCACCGGGCCCTCGGGGGTCGGCAAGTCCACCCTCCTCGAGCTCGCGGCCGGGCTGCGCACGCCCACGGCCGGTACCGTGCGCGCCGGTCGCGCCCACCTCGTCACGCAACGGCCGTTCCTGCCTGCCGGGACCCTGCGCGAGGCCCTCACGCTGGGCAACGACGCCGACGACCAGGCCCTGTGGGACGCCCTGCGCCTCGTCGGCCTCGAAGGATTCGTCGCCGGCCTGCCGCTCGCGCTCGCGACCCCGCTCGGCGACGACGGGTTCGGGCTGTCCGCAGGGCAGCGGGCCCGCATCGCCCTGGCCCGGGCCACCCTGTCCACCGCGCCGGTGCTGCTCGTCGACGAGCCCACCGCGCACCTCGACGACGCCGCCGCCACGCTCGTGCACGACGTGCTGTCCGACCTCGGCGAGCGGCGCACTGTCATCGCCGTGACCCACCGGCCCGAACTCGTCGCCCGGGCCGACCGGCACGTCGCCCTGACCCGCGACGGCGCGGAGGTGCTGGCATGAGCCTTCGACCGACACGCGCCACGATCATCGGCGGGCTGCTGGGAGGTGCCGCCACGGCATCCGGCATCGCCCTGACGGCGACCTCGGGCTGGCTCATCGTGCGGGCGAGCGAGCAACCGGTGATCCTCACCCTGCTGACCGCCATCGTCGGGGTGCGGGCCTTCGGCATCGCCCGGCCGCTGTTCCGGTACGTCGAGCGGCTCGTGTCGCACGATGCGGCGCTCGACGACCTCGCCCGCGAGCGCACCCGCGTCTACTCGGCGCTCGTGCCGTTGACGCCAGCCCGGCTCGGTCGACGGTCACGCTCGCGGGTGCTCGCGGGGGTGGTCGACGACCTCACCGACGTCGTCGACGCGCAGGTGCGGGTGACCGTGCCGGTGCTGTCGAGCATCGTCGCCGGGCTGGTGGCCACCCTGCTCGTGGCGTGGTTCTCCCCCGCCGTCGGACTGGTGCTGGCCGGGTTGCTCGTGGCCGTCGCCGCAACGTGCTGGCTCGCCTGGCTGCTCGAGTCCCGTTCCCGTGACGAGCTGCTCGAGGCCCGGGCCGAGGTGCTGCGGGTCAGCGACCTCGTCGCCCGGCAGGCCGGTGAGCTCCAGGCGATCGGGGCGCAGGACACGGCATCCGGCTGGCTGCGCGACGCCCACGACGCGCTGCGGGGTGCCACGCGGCAGCAGAGCCGCGGCCGCGCCCTCGTCGCGGCGACCCTGCTCGTCGCGACGGCCGCCGCGACGATCGCCGCCGCCTTCCTCGCCGACCCTGCGGCGACCGGCGCACCCGTCGCGGCGCTGCTCGTCGTCGTGCCGGTGGCCGTCGGGGACGCGTTGGCGCCCCTGGTGGACAGCATGCGGGCGCTGGCCCGGGCCCAGGGCAGCGCCGCCCGCCTCGAGGCCCTGCTCGACCAGGAGCCCGCGGTCAGCGACCCGGTCTCGGCCCCTGCCACCCCCGCTGACGTCCGGCAGGTTGGTGCCTCCAGCAGCCAAGGTGCCGGACGCAACGCGGTGACCGGGCGACACGTCTCCCTCGAGCAGGTCGCCGCCTCGTGGACCGGCGCCGGCGACCAGCTCGCCCCCACCGACCTCACCCTCGAACCGGGCCAGCGCGTCGCGGTCGTCGGGCCCAACGGCAGTGGCAAGAGCACCCTGCTCGCCGTGCTCGCCCGCCACCTCGACCCCAGTCGGGGGCGGCACACCGTCGACGGCGTCGACGTGCGTGACCTGCCCCTGGACGAGGTTCGGCGGCACGTCGCCGTCGTCGATGACGAGCCCCACGTCTTCGCCTCCTCCGTGGCAGCCAACCTGCGCCTCGCGGCACCCGAGGCGAGCGACGACGGCATCCGCACCGCTCTCGGCCGCGCCGGGCTGGGCGCCTGGGTCGACGCCCTGCCCGAGGGTCTGGAGACCCGGCTCGGCACCGGCGGCCGCGGTGTGTCCGGCGGCGAGCGCACCCGGCTCGGGGTCGCGCGGGCGCTCCTGGCCGACCGGCCCCTCGTGCTGCTCGACGAGCCGACCGCCCACCTCGATCACGCGACCGCCACCGCAGTGCTCGACGACGTCCTCGACGCCACCGATGACCGCGCCGTGGTGCTCGTCAGCCACCGCCCGGAGTCTGCCGAACGTTTTCACCGGGTGCTCGACCTCGGCGTAGCCTCGAAGGCTGCCTCAACCCCCAAGGAGTAGTCATGCCTCACTCGACCTCGGCACCCCGCCTCGGTGACCTCGAGCGTGTCGTCATGGAGCACCTCTGGGAGGCGGCCAGCAGTGGGGGCGCGGACTTCGAGGGCGCCACGGTGCGCCAGGTCCACGACCGCTTCGAGGGTGAGCGCGAGATCGCCTACACGACCGTGATGACCGTGCTCGACCGGCTCTCCAAGAAGTCGCTCGTCACCCGGGAGCGTGACGGCCGCGCCTGGCGCTACCTGCCTGCCGCCACGCGTGAGGCCCTGACCGCGCAGACGATGCGCCGCACCATGACCGACATGGACCTCACCGACCGGCGAGCGGCCCTGCTGCACTTCCTCGACGGGGCGACGACCGACGAGATCGCCGACCTCAAGGCGGCTCTCGCCGAGATCGAGGGGCGAGCGTCGGATGCCGCGTCGCCGCCGGCCTCTCGACGTCGCGGGCTGCGTCGCCCCTAGTTTCCGGGGCTCGGGCCCCTCGACCGGCGGCGTTCCGCCCACTCCCCGCACTTGTTGCACTGCAGCCACCCGGATCCGGGTGGCTGCAGTGCAGTAAGTCGGGTGCTGTCACCATTGTCGGCGTGATCCCGCTCGCCCTCGCGACCCTGGCCTTGCTGCTGGCCTGGGTCGCACCTGGCCTCATGGCCCGCCAGAGGCAGTTCCGGCGCGCGCCGCGAGCATCGCTGGTGGCGTGGCAGGCGGTGACGATCGGTGGAGTGGTGGCCGCCGTCGCGGTCCCCCTGGCCGCCCTGCCCCTGGTGATGGACCGTGACGAGCCGATGGCACGGGCCTGGGTCCTCGTCCCCGCGGTGCTGGCCAGCACGGCGATCGTCGCCCGGCTGCTCTACGCGGGGCACGACGTCGGCACCGAGCTGCGGCGGGTGCGGCAGGACCACCGGCAGCTGGTCGACATCATCGCCGGGCACGACGGTGAGCACGCGCAGCTGCGGATCCTCGAGCACCCCACACCGACGGCATACTGCATCCCGGGGCGGCACTCACGGGTGGTGTTGTCGCAGGGGGTGCTCGACTCGCTACCTCCTGCCGAGCTGTCGGCCGTGCTCGCGCACGAGCAGGCCCACCTGCGAGGCCGACACGACCTGCTGCTGGAGTTCTTCACGGTCGTGCACCACGCGGTCCCGTCCCGGCTGCGGTCGGCGGCGGCGCTGACCGAGGTCCGGCTGCTCGTCGAGGCCCTGGCCGACCGGGCCGCCGTGCGGCGCAGCGGTGAGGTGGCGACGGCCCGGGCCCTGATGGCGCTGGCGGGAAGTCGCACCCCGGCGGGCGAGACCGGGGCGACCCTGGGTGTCGGCACCACGGCGCCGGTGCGGCTGCGGCTGCTGGCCGACGGGCCGCCGCACCCGGCGCTGCCCGCGGTGGCGTACCTGTATGCCGCAGGGTCGGCGACCCTGCCGGTGGCCCTGCTCGTGGCGGCCTGGCTCTAACGCGCGTCAGGCCCAGCTGGGTGGGGGCGGCGGCGGCGTCGACCCCTGAGGGGTGACGTCCGGGGCAGCAGGAGCCGGAGGCGGGGGCGGTGGTGCAGCGCTGGGAGGTGGGGGCGGCGGCGGAGGCGGGCTCCCGGCATCCGACGGCGGTGGCGGTGGCGGTGGCGGGGGCGCAGACCCGGCGGCCGCTGCCGCGGCACCGGGCGGAGGCGGGGGGCCTGCCTGAGCGCCCGGAGGGGGCGGAGGCGCGGCGGACAGGGTCAGCGAGCCGAGCTGGCCGGACGCCTCGAGGTCGCGCAGGGCAGCGAGAACCCGGTCACGGTCCTGCGCCGACGACGGCCGCCCTGTCGCCTCGAGGTAGGTCAGCACCCCGAGATCACGCAGGGCCCGGTCGCCACCAGCCGACGCGGCGCCTCCCCCGCCAAAACCACCGGTGCCGGGCACACCGCCGGGGGTGCTGATGCCGGCCTTCCTCATCTCGGCATCAGCCTTCGCCGCCAGGTCGTTGGCCGCGGCCTTGGCTCGCTCGAAGAAACTCATGGGGAACCTCCCTGATGTGGACCTGAATCCTGCTCTGAACACTAGGACCGCACCCGGGTTCGCGCATAGCGTGGGGGGTGATCTCGAGCGAGGGGCCGGGACACGACACGGAAGGTGGCAGCGGCGATGACGATTCACGGGTCCTTGTTCCACGAGTTCAAGGAGAAGGAGACCCAGGACCCCTTCGCGCTGCAGAACAAGAAGCTGCTGCGCATCGACATGCGCTACGGCGAGGTCTGGGCCCGCACCGGCTCGATGGTCGCCTACCAGGGGGACGTGCGCTTCGTGAACAAGGGCTCGGGCGGGTTCGGCAAGATGCTCAAGGCCGCTGCGACCGGCGAGGGCGTGAAGATGATGCAGTGTTCGGGCAGCGGCGAGCTGTTCGTCGCTGACGAGGCCTCCGAGATCCAGATCATGTACCTCGAGAACGACGCCCTGTCGGTCAACGGGGCCAACGTGCTGGCCTTCTCCAACTCCATCCAGTGGGACATCCACCGCATCCAGGCCCGCGGTGCCACGATGACCGGCGGGCTGTACAACGTGTCCCTGCGCGGCACCGGGTACGTCGCGGTGACGACCAAGGGTGACCCGATCGCCCTCGACGTCGCATCGTCGCCGACGTTCGCCGACGCGCAGGCCGTCGTACTGTGGACGTCCGGGGTGTCGATGGACATCCGCGTCGACACCGGGGGGCTCGGGTCGATGATCCGCGGCGGCACCGGCGAGCTGCTGCAGATGGCGTTCGGCGGGCAGGGGTACGTGCTGGTGCAGCCCAGCGAGTCGGTGCCTCAGGGCGGCCACCAGAGCGGGGGCCAGACACCCGGCGGGATGCTCGGCCAGTTCATGCAGTGACCGCCTGACCCACCACCGCAGCGTCCTGCAGGGTGGTCGTTCTGGCACCCAACCTGCCGGACGCAAGGCTGCATGCGGAACAATCGGCGCCATGACCGCACAGGTGACCGGGACCGACATCCTCGACGTGGCACGCGAGCAGGTGCTCGAGCGGGGCGTGCCGCTGACCCAGGGGCAGATCAAGCAGGTGCTGCGCACCGGCGACGACCAGTTGCAGGCCCTGCTGGCGCTCGCCCACGAGGTGCGCCTGAAGTACCAGGGACCATCGGTCGAGGTCGAGGGCATCGTGTCGCTGAAGACCGGCGGCTGCCCGGAGGACTGCCACTTCTGTTCCCAGAGTGGGCAGTTCACGAGCCCGGTGCGTTCGGTCTGGCTGAACATCCCCGAGCTCGTGCGTGCCGCCAAGGCCACCGCAGCCACGGGCGCCAGCGAGTTCTGCATCGTCGCCGCCGTGCGCGGCCCCGACGACAAGCTCATGGAGCAGATGCGCGAGGGCGTGGCCGCCATCCGCGCCGCCGTCGACATCAACGTCGCCGCGTCGCTCGGGATGCTGTCGCGCGAGCAGGTCGCCGACCTCGTCGACATGGGCGTGCACCGCTACAACCACAACCTCGAGGCCGGCCGTTCGTACTTTCCCCAGGTCGTGACGACGCACTCGTTCGAGGAGCGCTGGGACACCTGCCTCATGGTCAAGGAGTCCGGCATGGAGCTGTGCTGCGGCGGGCTCGTCGGCATGGGCGAGACCCTCGAGCAGCGGGCCGAGCTCGCCGCACAGCTCAGCGAGCTCGAGCCGCACGAGGTGCCGCTGAACTTCCTCAACCCGCGGCCGGGCACGCCCTTCGGCGACCTCGAGCCGATGGAGACCGGCGACGCCCTGCGCACCATCGCCGCGTTCCGGCTCGCCCTGCCGCGCACGATCCTGCGTTACGCCGGCGGCCGCGAGCTGACCCTGGGCGACCTCGGCACCCGCGAAGGGCTGCTCGGCGGCATCAACGCCGTCATCGTCGGCAACTACCTCACGACGCTCGGCCGCGACCCGCGCGAGGACCTCGCGCTGCTCGACGAGCTCGAGATGCCGATCAAGGCCCTCAACGACACGTTCTGATTCTCGGGTCGGGCGTGGGGTGGTCTTCGTGACGAACGGGTCGGATGCCGTGGGACCGGTGTCGCGCGCCGCTCACCCGGGTGCGTGGTGCGGTCAGTGCGGTCTCGCCATGGAGGCGCGGTCGAGCGCCGACTCTGGTGCCGCGCCGGGTGGGGACACTCCGGCGCCCGCTGACGCCCACGCCTCGTGCGACCGCCGGGCCGAACTCGAGCCCCCGCGGTTCTGCGCGCACTGTCGCCGCCGGATGAAGGTACAGGTCACGCCGGGTGCATGGACGGCGACGTGCGTGCAGCACGGCACCGTCGAGCAGCCCACCTGGTCGGCCTGACTTCAGACGAGGCTGCACGGAATACGCGTAGATAGTTGTTGGTTCAAGCACCTATGAGCCCTCACGTCCTCGTTCTCGTCGGCAGCCTGCGCGCCGGCTCCACCAACGCCCAGCTCGCCGACGCCGCCATCGCGCACCTGCCGGCCGGGGTCGACGGCACCGTCTTCGCCCGACTGGCCGATCTCCCGCACTACAGCGAGGACCTCGACCACGACGACTCCCTCCCCGAGGTCGCCCGCGACCTGCGTGAAGCCGTCGCCGACGCGGATGCCGTGCTCCTGGTCTCCCCCGAGTACAACGGCTCGCTGCCCGGAGTGCTCAAGAACGCCGTCGACTGGGTGTCCCGCCCGCGCGGTGCTGCCGCGATCGCCGGCAAGCCCGCTGCCGTCATCGGCGCCAGCGGCTCCCCCCGTGGCGCCCAGTGGGCCCGCGAGGACGGCGTCAAGGTGCTCAAGGTCGCCGGAGCCAGCCCGCTCGAGGACACCGTGGGCGTGGGCTCGGCGTTCCAGGCCTTCCACGACGGCCGCCTCCTCGACTCCGAGCTCGACGGCGCGCTGCGCACCCTCGTCGCGGACCTCGTGGATGCCGTGCAGCGCACCTCGGACTCGGACCGCCCCGCCGCCTGATCCTCCCCTCACACCCGCCGTGAGTGCGGAAGTGGCTGCCCTGGCAACCACTTCCGCACTCACGGCGGGGAATTGGCTGGCGGGCTGCGGCATCCGGCTGAAACGATCCTCGGATGTCCACCGTCATCCAGCGTGCTCACGCCGACGTCGAGGCCGGGCACCCGTGGATGGCGCGAGACCGACTCGTCAGCGCCCTCCAGCAGCGCCAGGATGACGAGATCCTCCACCTGCTCGCCGAGGTCCATGCGCAGATGGGAGACCTGCCGGCAGCCGGCGCCCTGTGGTTCGCGACCGCCCGTGACGACGAGCGAGCGCGAGCCGCGATCGCGGCGTGGCGCGAACGGCATCCGGGACAGATCGCGCGGTGGAACAGCATCCCGTCGCCCGTGCGTCGCCACGCCTGCACCCCCGAACTGAACGCCCTCCAGGACGCTGCGAGCAGGGCCTCGCGCGCTCGGACCGGCCCGGAACCTCAGGACATCCCCGCCGAGGCATGGTGGGAGAAGGTCGTCTTCGGCGGAGGGTGCCTGCTGTCGGTCCTGGCCCTGGTCGCCCTGATCGGCATCGGGCTGATGACCGTCATGGGCTGGATCTGGGGCTGACCCCGTCGCCGTGAGTGCGGAAGTGGCTGCCCTGGCCACCACTTCCGCACTCACGGCGAGGGGTCGGCACAATGGGCGGCGATGACTGCCTCCCCCGCCCTTCCCCCGCACGGCCCTGACCCGGGCTCCGTCGAGGAGCTGCTCGCCTTCGACCGCGACCACGTCTGGCACCCGTACTCCTCGGCGCTGACCCCGCAGGATCCGTACTTCGTGGAGTCCGCGAACGGCATCCGGCTGAGGTTGCGCGACCGCGCAGGTGAGACGCGCGAGGTCATCGACGCGATGTCGTCGTGGTGGTGCGCGATCCACGGGCACGCCGTGCCCGAGCTCGACGCGGCCGCCCACGCCCAGCTCGGCGCCATGTCGCACGTGATGTTCGGCGGCCTCACCCACGAGCCCGCGATCGGGTTGGCGAGGCGCCTCGTCGACCTCGCCCCCGAGGGTCTGGAGCACGTGTTCCTCGCCGACTCGGGGTCGGTGTCGGTCGAGGTCGCGATGAAGATGGCGTTGCAGTGGCACCGGGCCGCGGGGCGGCGGCGCACCCGGTTCTTCACGGTCCGCGGCGGCTACCACGGCGACACGTTCTCGCCGATGTCGGTCACCGACCCGGTGGGAGGCATGCACAGCCTGTTCCGCGGGGTGCTTCCCGAGCACGTCTTCGCACCTCGCCCGCCCGGCGGCATCGATCGGATGCCGGACGACCCCGAGTTCGTCGCGTGGGAGCGCGAGACGCGCGCACTGTTCGGTGAGCACGCGGCATCCGTGGCGGCAGTGATCATCGAACCCGTGCTCCAGGGAGCGGGGGGCATGCACGTCTACAGCCCGCACGCGCTCGAGGTGCTGCACGACCTGGCTCGCGAGCACGGGGCGCTGGTCATCCATGACGAGATCGCCACCGGGTTCCACCGGACCGGGCCGCTGTGGGCGGGGGCGGGAACCCACCGGGGCGGGTCTGACCAGGTGGTCACGTCTGCACCGGACATCCTCTGCGTCGGCAAGGCCCTGACCGGCGGCTACCTGTCCCTGGCCGCAGTGCTGTGCACCTCCGCCGTCGCCCGGGGCGTCAGCGCCGGTGAGGCCGGCGGGCTCATGCACGGCCCGACGTTCATGGGCAACCCGCTGGCCTGCGCGATCGCCTCAGCGAACCTCGACCTGCTCGCGGCCCGCGACGCGGCCGGGGAGGTGACCCGCATCGAACGTGGGTTGAGCGCGGGACTGGAGCGGGCGGTATCCCTGACGAGCGTCGCGGACGTTCGCGTGCTGGGAGCCGTCGGTGTCATCCAGCTGCGCGAACCCGTGCGCGTCGTCGCGGTGACGGCGGCCGCCCTCGACCGCGGGGTGTGGGTGCGGCCGTTCCGCGACCTCGTCTACACGATGCCGCCCTACGTGACCGCGGACGGCGACCTCGCCACCCTCACGGCCGGGCTCGTCGGTGCCGTCGAGGACGTCCACGGCTGAGCCACCCCTTCGACGCCACGGGGCGCGTGCCTCAGCCGGCCGCGCTGAAGCTCCCGGCACGTCCCTGTCAGGACGAGGCCAAGGCGCGCAGCCGCCCACGGCATGCTCGCCGTGCGTCGATCCGGCTCTGAGGGTCAGCCGCCCGAGGCCTTCGACCTGACGACCTCGACGGCCTCCTCGGCCGGGATGCCGAGCACCCGGGCGCGGTCGAGATAGGCCTGAGCCGCCTCCTCGAGCGCTCGCTGCGGGGTCGCGGCCCGGGGAGGGGTCGGCGCGACCCGGGTGCCGCCACCTCGGCGCGACAGGACGTACCCACCGTGCTCGAGCTCGCGGTACGTGCGGGCCACGGTGCCGGGGGCGAGGCCGAGGTCGGCCGCCAGCTGACGCACCGGCGGCATCCGGTCCCCCGTCATCAGCACGCCCGAACCGATGAGATCGGCGAGTTGTCGGCGCAGCTGCTCGTAGGGCGGGGTCGGGTCGAGCACGTCGACCGTGACGGTGGACAGGCTCATCGAACCGGCGCACCCAGCGGCGCGGCATCCCCCGTCAGGGGCCGGGGCAGGTCGTCGACGCGGATCGACGGAGTGAGTGCGAGCCAGGCGAGCATGCTGAAGGCACCCCCGGTGGCCAGCGGGGCGATGACCCACGCGGCCCAGAGGACGACGGATTCCCCGACGCCGAGCGGGCACGTGCCACCGGACAGTGCCGAGGCGATGAAGAGTGCCACCGGGCCAAGCGTTGCGAGCACCGTCACCGTGGCGGCGGTGAGCACGTTGCCCACCGACCAACGGCGCAACATGGTGTCAAGGTCGTGGCTGTCGACGCCCGGCCTAGGCCGGGAGACGATGGCGCGCAGCGCCACGGTGACGAGCGCAGCCAGCACGAGGAGAGCGGCGGCGAGTGGGACCGCGTAGAACGATCCGGGCCACGGGCCACGCCCCGAACTCATGAGCACGGGGCCCAGGTCAGGGTCGAGCACGGTGCAGGTCTGGGTGAAGATTCGGCCTGGTCGGCCCATGTCATCGGCCGACCCCCACGCGGCACCGATGGCCAGGGCCGCGACGAGGAGGGCCGAGGCCACGGCAAGCACCGTGGACAGCACCTTGGGAAGGACCGCCTTGACGGTGCGGGTCTCGACCGTGGCAGTGCGGCGGATGCCGACCGCGGGCCGAGCCGTCAGCTCGCCGGCGATGGTCCCGATGAGGACGCTCGCACCCAGGGCTGCTGGAGCGAGCGCCGAGACGCGGCCCAGGGCGTCCAGCCGCTGGCCGGCGTCCAGCAACACCAGTGCCGCGACGGCACCGATGAGGAGCCCGACCATCCGCCAGCGCCGGGTGTGCCGGGCGATCTCGACCACGTCACCGTGTTCGGTGGGCGCCACGGTGACGACGACGCGGTTGCGCAGAGCGACCAGGAGGCCGATCGCAACACACGGCAGGGCGAAGACGATGGCTCGCATATCCACTCCTTTGTATCGATTACTTGCTACAAATGGCATTCTTGCGGTCGCGAGCTCCTTGTGTCAAGTCCTTGACACAAGGAGTCCTTGGAGGCCCGTGAGCGATCTCGCCGCCCGTTCCCAACGCCCTACGGGCACGGGCGTGCGAGGATCGGGCAGGTGAACAGCCCCCTCGACTGGATCCGCGCCGCGGCCGCCTCCCGTGACGCCGCGGGCCTGACCCGACGGCTCACGACGACCAAGGCTGGGGACGGGCTCGACCTCGCCGGCAACGACTACCTCGGGTTGCGCACCCATCCTGCCGTCATCGCCGGGGCCGTGGCGGCGGCCGAGACCTACGGCGGCGGGGCGGGCGCGTCACGCCTGGTCAGCGGCACCCTCGACATCCACGACGAGCTCGAGGCCGCCCTCACCGAACTCACCGGAGCCCCCTCAGCCCTGGTGCTGTCCACCGGCTACGCGGCGAACCTCGCGGCCCTGACCACCCTCGCCGATGCCGGCACGCTCATCGTCAGCGACGAGCACACCCACGCGAGCCTCATCGACGGCTGCCGCCTGTCGCGCGCCGCAGTCACGGTCTCGCGCCACAACGACCTCGACCACGTCGCCGACCTGCTCTCGCGCCGGGACGCCCCGCGCGCCGTCGTCGTCGCCGAGTCGATCTACTCGGTGCTCGGCGACGCCGCCCCCGTCGAGGACCTCATCGCCCTCACGGACGAGGTCGGGGCCCTCCTGATCATCGACGAGGCGCACGCGCTGGGGGTCGTCGGGCCCCGCGGGGGCGGGCTCGTCGCGGCGGCCGGCCAGGCCGGGGCCGAGCACGTCGTCGTCACCGGGACCCTGTCGAAGGCCTTCGGCTCCCAAGGGGGAGCGGTGCTGTCCTCCCCGGACATCCGGGAGCACCTGGTCAACACGGCGCGACCGTTCATCTACGACACCGGCCTCGCCCCGGCAGCGGCCGGCGCAGCGCTGGCCGCCCTGGGGGTGCTCGCCGACCACCCCGAGCTCCTCGACCGCCTCGGCGCCACCGCCGCCCGCCTCGCCGAGGCATGTGGGGTCCCGGCGCCGGCAGGGGCCGTCATGTCGGTGCGGATGCCGGGCCCTCACGAAGCGGTGGATGCCGTCGAGCGGGCGCGCGCGCACGGCATCCGGATCGGGTGTTTCCGGCCCCCGTCGACCCCCGACGGCTCCTCACGGCTGCGGCTCACCGCGCATGCCGACCTCGATGACGCGGACCTCGAGCGGGCCTGCGCCGTGCTCGAGACCCTGGTGCCCGACCATGGCTGACCCGCGCTCGCTGACCTCGGTGGTCTTCGTCACCGGCACCGGAACCGAGGTCGGCAAGACCGTCGCGACGGCCGCGCTGGCCGCCGTCGTGCACGAGCGCGGCAGCAGCGTCGCCGTGGTCAAGCCTGCGCAGACCGGTCTGGAGCCGGGTGAGCCCGGGGACGTCGACGAGGTGCGCCGCCTCGCCGGCGACGACATCGCGACGCACGAGCTCGTGCGGCTGCGCGACCCGCTCTCACCCGAGGCCGCCGCGCGCCGGGTCGGGGTGACCCTGCCCCCGGTGGCCGTCCACGCCAAGCGGATCGGCGAGATCGCGGCCGAGTCGGAGGTCGTGTTCGTCGAGGGTGCCGGGGGCCTGCTCGTGCGGCTCGACAGCCGCGGCGGCACCCTGGCCGACCTCGCAGCAGGGCTGCGCTACAAGGGAATCGGCGCCGGGGTGGTGCTCGTGGCCAGTGCGGGACTCGGCACGCTCAGCGCGGCCGCGCTGACCGCCGAGGCGCTGGCCGCCCGCTCACTGCCCCTGCTGGG
>JAGNQK010000020.1 GCA_017989115.1 Dermatophilaceae bacterium
GGGCAGCACCGTCACGGGTCACGGCGACGAGCAGGCGGACGTCGGCGCGGTCGGGGTGCTCGGCGATCGCCCGCAGGGCTGCTGCGTCCTCGCTCGGCAGGTCACGCTCTGCCTCTGGGGGCACGACGATGCGCTCCACCACCAGGGCGCAGCCCAGCACCTGCTCGGGCCAGGCGATCTGGGCGAGGAGGTCCTCGAGTCCGTCACTTCTCGGCAGGTCCTCCTGCTCCACCGCGCTGAGGGCTCCGGCCACGGCGTCGTGCGAGGCGAGCCCCTGGGCCAGCTGGGGCTCGTGGGCGAGCAGGTCGGCCGTCGGGACGAGCGCGAACAGGCGCACGGGCTGGTCCCAGCCGCCCTTCGCCACGTGTCGCTCGGTGTCGAGGGCGGCCAGGGTGAGCGGGTCGGTCACGGGCTGGGGCGCGGCGGGGGCGGGGTCGGTGGGGGAGTTCACCGCACCATGGTGCCTGATGGAACCTCCAGCAGGCCGGGGTACGTTGTCGGTCCAGCGTCGGCGCGGGACAACCCTGCGCGATGAGGACAAGGGAGAGCAGTGAGTCGCTCGGAGTGGTTCGACGGGCCTTCGGGCCCTGGTGATGGTTCGCCGCCCCCGCAGGGCGTCCCGGGTGACGGCGGTGGGGCCGGTCGGCCTGCCGCCACCGCGACGCGCAAGCGGCGCGGTCCCCTCGGGCCGACCCTGGCGGTGCTGGCAGTTCTCGCGCTCGTCGGAGGGATCGCCGCCGACGTCATCACCGACGTCTGGTGGTACGACTCCGTCGGTTTCCGCGGCGTCTTCGTCAAGGAGATCGCGGTCAAGGCGGGCCTGTTCATCGGGGCCGGGCTGCTGACCGGTGCCGCTGTCGCGATCAGCCTGGTGGCCGCCTACCGAACCCGCCCGCTCTACATCCCGATGACGCAGGCCCAGCAGGTGCTCGAGCAGTACCGACAGGCCATCGAGCCGCTGCGCCGCCTCGCCGTGTGGTCCATCCCCATCATCCTCGGCGTGCTCGCCGGGTCGGGGGCCATGGGCGCGTGGCGCACGCTGCTGCTCTGGATGAACCGCGAGCCGTTCGGCATCCAAGACCCCCAGTTCGGCATGGACGTGGGCTTCTTCGTCTTCACCCTCCCGTGGCTGCGCTTCGTCGTGAGCTTCATCACGGTGGTGCTGGTCCTGGCCTTCGTGGCAGGTGCGTTCACCCACTACGTGTACGGAGGTCTGCAACTTCCCGGGCGCGGTCCGACCACGCGAGCGGCTTACGTGCACCTCGGCATCCTCGGTGCCCTCATCGCCCTCACCCGGGCTGCCTCCTACTGGCTCGACCGGTACACCTTGGCGACCCAGAAGGGCTCGCTCCTCACCGGCATCACCTACACCGACGACAACGCGGTGCTGCCCACCAAGGCGATCCTCGCGGTCGCCGCGCTGATGTGTGCCGCCTTCTTCCTCGCGGCGATCTGGAGCCGCAGCTGGCGGCTGCCGCTCACCGGTGTCGCCCTCCTCGTCGTCACAGCCGTCGTGGCCGGCGGCGCCTACCCGGCGCTCATCCAGAGCCTGCGCGTCAAGCCCTCCGAGAAGTCCCTCGAGGCGCCGTACCTCGAACGCAACATCACGGCGACCCGCACGGCATTCGGCCTCGACCGGGTCAAGCGCATCCAGAACCCGGCGCCGGAGGCGACCGAGGACAAGGACGTGCTGCGCACCGCCGCCAACGACATCCCGGGCGTTCGGATCATCGACCCCAACGTCGTCGCCCCCACGTTCCGCCAGCTCGAGGGCCAGCGTGACTACTACGCGTTCCCCGACACCCTCGACGTCGACCGGTACACCATCAACGACCAGACCCGCGATGCCGTCGTCGCCGTGCGCGAGATCAACCTCGACGGGCTGCCCGACAACCAGCGCAACTGGCTCAACGACCACACCGTCTACACCCACGGCTACGGGTTCTACGCCGCCTACGGCAACCAGCGCACTGCCGAGGGTGACCCCGTCTTCTTCGAGGGCGGTGGGCGTACCTCGCTCGGTGAGTACGAGCCGCGCATCTACTTCGGTGAGCTCTCCCCGACCTACTCGATCGTCGGTGCCCCCGAGGGCGACTCGCCTCGTGAGTTCGACTACCCCGCCGGTGGTGACGGCGACGTCGCCGTCAACAACACCTATGAGGGTGCGGGAGGGGTCGAGGTCGGGTCGCTGGTGCGCCGCCTGGCGTACGCCGTGAAGTACCGCGAGGCCAACTTCCTGCTCTCCGACGCCGTCAACAGCGAGTCGCGCATCCTCGACCACCGCACCCCCACCGAGCGCGTCGAGCGCGTCGCGCCGTGGCTGCGCCTGGACGGCAACGTCTACCCGGCGGTCGTCGAGGGTCGCATCCAGTGGATCGTCGACGGCTTCACCACCTCCGCGAGCTACCCCAACTCACGACTGATCGAGCTCGCTGACGCGACGTCGGATGCCGTGACGCAGCGCTCGTCGGTCGTCACCGTGGGTGCCGGCCAGGTCAACTACGTCCGCAACGCGGTCAAGGCGACGGTCGACGCCCACGACGGGAGCGTGAAGCTGTACGGCTGGGACACCAAGGACCCGATGCTCAAGGCGTGGAGCAAGGCGTTCCCCGGGTCGGTGCGGCCGCTCTCGGAGATCTCCGGTGACCTCATGTCGCACATCCGCTACCCGCAGGACCTCGTCAAGGTGCAGCGCGAGCTGCTCAACGAGTACCACGTGACCAACCCGGGTGACTTCTACTCCAACTCCGACAAGTGGCGCGTTCCGCGTGACCCGGCGCAGACCGCCCAGGACCAGCCGGTGGTCTTCCAGTCCATCGCCATGCCGGGGGAGGACGAGGCAGCCTTCTCGATCACGACCCCGTTCGTGCCCGCGAGCAACAACGAGGCCGGCCGCGAGATCCTGCGTGGTCTGCTGGCCGTCGATGCCGACGCGGGCTCCGAAGCCGGCAAACCGGCGGAGGACTATGGGTCCCTGCGACTGCTCGAGTACGGATCAGCGACCCCGGCCGGCCCGGGTCAGGTGCTCAACCAGATCCAGAACTCGCCGGTGCGATCGCAGAACGCCGCTGAGCAGCTGTCGCTGGCGCAGTACATCACCAACAACTCCGGTGGTGGCAAGACGCTGACCTTCGGCAACCTGCTGACCTTCCCGCTCGAGGGCCGGATGTTCTACGTCCAGCCGATCTACGTGCAGGCGGCAGCCGGTTCTGGCTCGTTCCCGCAGAACAAGATCACCGTCGCCGTCTACGGCACCACCGTCGCCTGGGGCGACACCCTCGAACAGGCCGTGAGCGGGCTGTTCGGTCAGGGCGACGGCAGCGAGACGCCGACGACGCCGACCGATCCCGGTACGGGTACACCCACCCCGCCTGACACCGGTCAGCCGACCGGATCGGCCGCAGCGCAGCTCACGGCCGCCCTGGCCGAGATGCAGGCGGCGTACACGGCCGGGCAGGAGGCGTTGAAGTCCGGTGACTTCACGGCCTACGACCAGGCGCAGAAGCGCCTCGACGCAGCGCTGAAGAAGGCCGCGGCGCTCGCTCCGCAGCTCAACCCCGACGGGGCGGGAGCGACGCCCAGCCCGTCCCCGTCGCCCACCGGCTGACGCCCAGCCGTAAGGCACATCGGCGCTGCCCTGACACTGCTCAGGGCAGCGCCGATTTGGTGCGAGCGTGCGTGTCACGTACGGTTGTCACTACCGAGCACGCCTGTTCGCAGGTGTGCACCCGACGCGGGGTGGAGCAGCTCGGTAGCTCGCCGGGCTCATAACCCGGAGGTCGCAGGTTCAAATCCTGCCCCCGCTACGAAGAAGGGCCCCTGACCAGCAGAAGTGCTGATCGGGGGCCCTTTCGCTTCCCTTCACGTCGTGCTGTCGGGTCCGCTGGGGTGCCGAGCGCGCGACCTGGCGCGCGGACGGCATCCCGAGGGGCGCGACGGGCGCGCGAACGGCATCCGAGGCGGGTCAGCGCCGGCCCGCCGTGAGCCGTGCGATGAGCTTGCGCGCCTCGGACGCCCACAGGACCGTGCTCGCCATCGCGACGCAGACGAGCCACTGCTGGCCCGTGAGGGGCACGGTGGAGAACGCCTCGTTGAGCACCGGCAGGTGGACGACCGCCACCTGGAGCAGCACGGACGTGGCGAGGGCAAGCCACAACCAGCGGTTGACGAACAGGTGGCGGAACGCCGAGACGCTCTCCGAGCGGGCGTTCAGGGCGTTGAAGAGCTGTGCGAGCACGAGCACGGTGAACGCCGCGGTCCGGGCGGTGTCGATGCTCTCGTCGCCCTCGATCAGGCCGCCGGGCAGATGCAGGTCGAGGGTGACCAGCACCGCAGCGGCCATGACGAGGCCGAGCCCGACGACCCCGCGCCACATCCGCCGGTCGATGACCCGCTCGGTCAGGGGCCGTGGGGGGTGCCCCATGACGTCCTCGGTCTCGTCGTCGACGCCCATCGCCAGGGCGGGGGCGCTGTCCGTGAGCAGGTTGATCCACAGGATCTGGGTGGCGAGCAGGGGCAGCACGAGTCCGTCGCTGCCGTGGGAGAGGCCGATGAGGCCCCCGAGGACGGCGCCGAGAAAGACCGTGAGGACCTCGCCCATGTTCGAGGACAACAGGTAGCGCAGGAACTTCTTGATGTTGAGGAAGATGCCGCGGCCCTCACGCACCGCGCGCACGATGGTGGCAAAGTCGTCGTCGGCGAGCACCATGTCGGCGGCCTCCTTCGTGACCTCGGTCCCCGTGCGCCCCATGGCGATCCCGATGTCGGCCGCCTTGAGCGCCGGGGCGTCGTTCACCCCGTCCCCGGTCATCGCGACGACCTTGCCGTCCCCCTGGAGGGCAGCGACGATCCGCAGCTTGTGCTGCGGCGCGACCCGCGCGTACACCGACCGGTGGCGCACGGTCTCCCGCAGGCCGTCGTCGTCGAGGGCCTCCAGCTCGGCACCGGTGACCGCGACCGGCTCGTGCGGCCCGATGCCGAGGTCGCGGGCGATGCGGGCGGCGGTGCGCGGGTGGTCCCCGGTGATCATGACGACGCGGATGCCGGCCCGCCGCGCCTCGCGGATCGCGGTCGCGGCCTCGTCGCGGGGCGGGTCGATGATCCCCACCGTTCCCGTGTAGACCAGCCCCTCCTCGAGAGCTTCCACGGCCTCGGGCGGGTCGGTCACGTCGAGCGGGCGGTACGCGACCGCCAGGGTGCGGAACGCCTCGCCCGAGAGTCGTTCGACGTCGGCGAGGATCCCCGTGCGCCACCCGTCGTCGAGCGGCTCGACGTCGTCGCCGACCTGCAGGTGGGTGCACCGCTCGAGCAGGACGTCGGGGGCGCCCTTGGTCACGACGGTGATCCGGCCGCC
The DNA here is from genome assembly GCA_017989115.1 of Dermatophilaceae bacterium. Lineage (GTDB taxonomy): Bacteria > Actinomycetota > Actinomycetes > Actinomycetales > Dermatophilaceae > Fodinibacter. The sequence continues at coordinate 5,354 of JAGNQK010000020.1, forward strand.
TCGTTCGCCGTCGGTGGCCAGGCTCGACATGAGCCGTCGCTGTGAGGTGAACGGGATCTCGCCGACCCGGGCGAAGCGCCCCTCCCGCAGCGCTCGCGTGCCGAGCTTGGCCTCGGCCACGAGGAACGCGGCCTCCGTGGGGTCGCCCTGGACGCCGAAGCCGCCGTCCGCCTCCGGCGTCAGCACCGCGTCGTTGGTGAGGCTGCCCCCGCCCACGACCAGTGCGGTCTGGCGCCACGCCGCGCTGCCGTGCTCGAGGGGGATGCCGTCGTGCTCGAGCGTGCCCTCAGGGCGGTAGCCGGCACCCGTCACCACGACCTCGCCCGCCGCGGTGACGACCCGCCCGATCGTCATCTCGCCCCGGGTCAGGGTTCCTGTCTTGTCGGTGCAGATCACCGACGCCGACCCGAGGGTCTCGACCGAGGAGAGCCGCCGCACCACGGCCTGGTGGGTCGCCATCCGCTGCACCCCGAGGGCGAGCACGACGGACAGGACCGCGGGCAGTCCCTCCGGAACCGCGGCGACGGCGAGGGAGACGCCGAGGAGCAGCGTCGTCACGATGTCCTGCGGCGTCTCGACACCGAGGAAGACCACGATCGTGGCGACGACGACCACGGCGATGACGACGACGGCGATGCCGAGCGTGCGCCCGACCCGCGTGATCTCCACCTGGAGGGGGGTCGGGGTCTCCCGGGTGTCGTGGAGCAGGTGGGCGATGCGTCCCATCTCCGTCGACATCCCGGTCGCGGTGACCACGGCCCGGCCGACGCCCTGGGTGACGGACGTGCCGTTGAAGACCATGTCGAGCCGGTCCCCGAGCGGCGCCGGGGCCGCCAGGGTGGCGGGGTCCTTGAGCACCGGCTCGCTCTCGCCCGTCAGCGAGGCCTCGGAGACGGTGAGGGCCGCCGCGCTGAGCAGGCGGGCATCGGCGGCCACCGTGTCCCCCTCCGCGAGCACGACGAGGTCGCCGGGCACGAGCTCGCGGGTGGGCACCGTGACGCGGTCACCGTCGCGCACCACCGTCGCCGAGGTCGCGCCGAGGCGCCGCAGGGCCGCGACGGCGTCCTCGGCCCGGGCCTGCTGCACGTAGCCGAGCACCGCGTTGAGCACCACGATGACGGCGATGACGAGCGCGTCGACGGGCACCCCGTCGGCGCCCTCGACGGCCCACGCCACGAGCGACACGACGATGGCGGCGAACAGCAGGTACACCAGGGGGTCGCGAAACTGCTCGAGCACCTTGCGCCACGTCGGGACGGGTGCCGTCGCCTCCAGCTCGTTCGGCCCGACCTGCGCGAGGCGGCGCTGGGCCTCCCGCGTGGTGAGCCCGCCGACCGGATCGGTGCCGAGCTCGGCGAGCACCGCACCCGGGTCCAGCGTCGACGCGTCGCGGGGGAGTGGGGGCATCGACACCATTCTCTCCCAGCGAACCGCCAGACCTCGTGGGGGTGACCTCCACCACGTCGCCGCGACACGGCATACCCGGCGTGGATGCCGTGTTGGACCGCCCGTGAGTACCCCCCACCGCGTCGTCGTCATCGGTTCCGGCTTCGGAGGTCTCTTCGGTACCCAGGCGCTCAAGCGCCGGGACGACGTCGAGGTCACCCTGATCGCCCAGACCACCCACCACCTCTTCCAGCCGCTGCTCTACCAGGTCGCGACCGGCATCCTCTCCGAGGGCGAGATCGCGCCGAGCACCCGTGAGGTGCTGGCCCGGCAGAAGAACGCCCGGGTCGTGCTCGGCACGGTGACCAGCATCGACGTGCACGACCGCACGGTCACCTCGCACGTGCTGGACCGCGAGCTCGTGACCCCCTACGACACCCTGCTCGTCGCCGCCGGGGCCGGCCAGTCCTACTTCGGCAACGACCACTTCGCCCGCCACGCCCCGGGCATGAAGTCCATCGACGACGCCCTCGAGCTGCGCGGCCGCATCTTCGGGGCGTTCGAGCTGGCCGAGCTCGCCGAGACCCCCGCCGAGGCCGAGCGGGCGATGACCTTCGTCGTCGTCGGCGCCGGCCCCACCGGCGTTGAGATGGCCGGGCAGATCGCCGAACTGGCGCACCGCACCCTGCGCAAGGAGTTCCGGCGCATCGACCCGCGCAACTCGCGGATCATCCTCGTCGACGCCGCGCCGACCGTGCTGCCGAGCTTCGGCGAACGCCTCGGTGGGGCCGCCAAGCGCCGCCTGGAGGAGATGGGCGTCGACGTCCGACCCGGCACGATGGTCACCGACGTCGACGCGGCCGGCATCACGGTGCGTGAGGCCGACGGCTCCTCCACCCGCATCGAGGCCCTGACCAAGGTGTGGGCAGCCGGGGTCCAGGCGAGCTCGCTGGGCCAGCAGCTCGCCCTGCAGACCGGGGCCGAGCTCGACCGGGCGGGGCGCATCAAGGTGCTCCCCGACCTCACCCTCCCCGGGCACCCCGAGGTCTTCGTCGTCGGCGACATGATCTCGCTCGACAACCTCCCGGGTGTCGCGCAGGTCGCGATCCAGGGCTCGCGCTTCGCGGCGAAGCAGATCAAGCGGCGCCTGGACGGCAAGGAGCCCGAGCCCGCGTTCCAGTACTTCGACAAGGGGTCGATGGCGACGATCTCGCGGTTCAGTGCAGTCGCCTCGATCGGAAAGCTCCGCTTCTCGGGGTTCGTCGCCTGGCTGCTGTGGCTGGCCATCCACCTCGTCTACATCATCGGGTTCAAGCACCGCGTCACGACCTTGCTGCACTGGACCGTCAGCTTCCTCGGCCGGGGTCGGGCCGAGCGGGTCGCCACCGAGCAGCAGGTCTTCGGTCGGCGGGCCATGGACGCGATGTCGCAGGACGAGCAGCCCTCGATCCCGACCAACCCCGCGGACACGCAGGTGGCCGGAGTGGCCGAGATCGAGGAGCAGCACCGAGCCTCGGCCTGACCCGAGCACGAACGGCGGTGAGCCGGATGCCGGGGGTGCGCCCCGGCATCCGGCTCACCGCCGTTCGTGGGCACGTAGGGTGACGCCATGCCGCTGGACTACCCGATCCACCGCCGCACGCTGCCGAACGGGCTGCGCGTCGTGGTGAGCCCCGACCACACCGTCCCGAACGTCACGGTCAACCTGTGGGTGGGGGTGGGGTCGCGCCACGAGTCGCCCGGTCGCACCGGGTTCGCCCACCTCTTCGAGCACCTGATGTTCCAGGGCTCGAAGAACGTGCCGAGCGGTGAGCACTTCGAGGCGCTCATGGCCCAGGGCGGTCGGCTGAACGCGACGACCTGGTTCGACCGCACGAACTACTTCGAGACCGTGCCGAAGGGGGCCGTCGAGCTGGCGCTGTGGCTCGAGGCCGACCGGCACGGGCACCTCCTCGACGCCGTGACCCAGGAGAACCTGGACAACCAGCGCGACGTGGTCAAGGAGGAGAAGCGCCAGCGCTATGACAACCAGCCCTACGGCAACGCCCTGATCGACGTCTACGCCGCGACCTTCCCGCAGGGGCACCCCTACCACCACCCGACCATCGGGTCGATGGAGGACCTCGACGCCGCGAGCCTGGCCGACGTGCACGCGTTCTTCCGCGCCCACTACGGGCCGGACAACACGGTGCTCACGCTGTGCGGTGACATCACGCCCGAGCACGGGTTCGAGCTCGTCGAGCGCCACTTCGGGCCGTTGCCCGCGAGCGCCGAACCGCGCCGGGAGAACCACCCGCAGCTCGAACCCCTGGCCCAGCCGGTGCGGGTCGAGCGGCGCGAGAGCGTGCCCAACGACCGGCTGCACATCGCGTTCCGCCTGCCCGTCGACGAGACCGACGAGTTCCTCGCGGCTGCCGTGGCGCTCGACGCGATCGGTGGGCTCAGCACGTCGCGGCTCGTGCGTCGCCTCGTGCGGCGCGACCAGATCGCCCTGGGCGCCCACGCCACCGCGTGGGGGTTCGTCGACGGCGCGTCCCTGGGCTTCGTCGTGCTCGACGTCGCCCCCGGCCAGGACCCGGATGCCGTGGAAGCCGCCTTCGTCGAGGAGCTGACCGCCTTCCTCGCGGGTGGGCCGACGGCCGTCGAGCTCGAGGCGTCCCTGGCTCAGTCCGAGCGGTCGTGGCTGTCGGCGCTGGCCAGCCAGGAGGAGCGGGCCGACGCGATCAGCCACCACCTGCTGCTCCACGACGACCCCGAGGTCGTCAACACCCACCTCGACCGGCTCCAGGACGTGACGGCCGAGCAGGTGCTCGCCGCGGCGCGCCGCTGGCTGCAGCCGCAGAGCCGCGCCGTCGTCGCCTACCTGTCAGCCCCGGCTGACGATGAGGCTGTCGGCGACGTTGCCGAAGACTCTGCCGGCGACTCGGATGCCGGTGCGAACGAGGAGGAGGTCGCGTGAGCACCGCCCGACCGCAGGTGACCCCGACCCAGCCGTGGGCCTTCCCCGTCCCGACCGAGCACGTGCTCGGCAACGGGGTGCGGGTGCTGCTCCACGATCTCCCGGGTCAGTACGTGTTGTCGCTGCGGGTCGTCGTCCCCCTGGCGGTGTCCGCCGAACCCGCCGGCCAGGAGGGCATCGCCTCCATGACGGCCCGCCTGCTCGACGAGGGCACGGCGTCGCTCGGGTCCGACGAGTTCGCCGAGCTCATGGAGCGCCACGGCATGGTGCTCGGTGCCGGGGTCTCCGACGGCGGCCTGCTCGTCGACGTCGACGTCTCCCAGCGCCACCTCGCCACCGCCGCCGGGCTGCTCACCCAGGCCCTGGCCGCACCGGCCTTCCCCGAGGACGAGGTGCGCCGCATCCTGCGCAACCGGCTCGCCGAGATCGAGCAGGAGCGGGCCTCCTCCGCGCACCGGGCCAGCAAGGAGTTCGCGCGCACCCTGTGGGACCCTGCCGACCGCGCGAGTCGGCCCACGGGTGGCACCCCCGAGTCGATCGGTGCGCTCACCCGCGACGACCTCGTCGAGTTCCACGCCACCCACGTCGGGCCCGACGGGGCCACGGTCGTGGTCGCCGGCGACCTCACCGATGTCGACGTTCTGGCGGTGCTCGAGGCGACCCTCGGCACGTGGTCGGCACCGCGGCACACCCCGTCGGCCCGCCCGGTGCCCCCGCTTCCCGCAGCGGATGCGGCCCGCGTCGTCGTGGTGGATCGTCCGGGCTCGGTGCAGACCGAGATCGTCGTCGGTCGCCCCGGCCCCGACCGTTCCACGCCTCACGGGTGGGCCCCGCACCCCGTCCTGTCCTTCGTGCTCGGAGGCTCGCCCAGCGCCCGGATCGACGCGGTGCTGCGCGAGGAGAAGGGGTACACCTACGGCATCCGCTCGACCTTCCGACCGCGGGTGGCCGGCGGCACCTTCGTGACGTCGGGATCGGTGCGGTCCGAGGTCACCGGGGAGTCCGTCGAGATCCTGCTCGGCATTCTCGACGGCGCGCGCGACGGCTTCACCGACGCCGAACTGCGCACCGGGGTCGACTACGTCGCCATGACCGCGCCCGGCCGCTACGCCACGGCGGATGCGGTGGCCGACGAGAGCGCGACGCTGGCGCTCGAGGGTCTTCCCGGCGACTTCACGACGCGCAACCTGCTCGCGGTCAACGCCCTGACGCTGGCCGACCTCGACGCCGCGTACGGCCGGGTCGTCACGGGGGAGTGGACCGTGGTCCTCGTCGGTGACGCCGCCCAGGTGGTGCCGCAGCTCGACGGTCGGGTCCCGGGCTCGGTGAGCACGGTTGCCCTCTGACGTCGTGCCGGGCGCCGTGCGTGGGCCGAGCTCCTCGGATGCCGGGGCCTCACGCTCGGTCGTGATGGCCTCGCCGATCGGGCGACTGGAGCTCATCGAAGCGCACGGTGCGCTCACCGGCATCCGGTTCGATGCGCCTGCCGACGGCACCGCCGGCCACGAGCGCGGCGGGTCGCCGGTCCTCACGGCGGCCCACCGCCAGCTCAGCGAGTACTTCGAGGGCCGTCGCCGGGAGTTCGACCTGCCCCTTCGCCCCGCGGGAACCGAGTTCCAGCGGCGGGTCTGGGACGTGCTCGCGACGCTGCCCTGGGGTGCCACGACGACCTACGGCGAGATCGCCAACCGGCTGGGGCTGCCGCCGGGTGCGTCACGGGCCGTGGGGGCGGCCAACGGGGCCAACCCGATCCCGATCGTGCTGCCGTGCCACCGGGTCATCGGCTCCGACGGCACGCTCACCGGGTACGCGGGCGGTGTGGAGCGCAAGGCGATGCTGCTGCGCCTCGAGGGTGTGGCCAGCGAGGCCGACCAGGCCTCCCTCTTCTGACGCACTCATTGCACGCCAGCCACCTACTGGCGGCCATGCCAGGTGGCTGGAGTGCAATGAGTCGTGCTCAGGGGGTGCCGATGCGGCGCAGCACCTCGTCGTGCAGGATGCCGTTGGTCGCCACCGCGTTACCTCCGAAGGGACCGTCGACCCCGGCCAGTGACGTGAAGCGTCCACCGGCCTCGGTGACGATCGGCACCAGGGCTGCCATGTCGTGCAGGCCGAGCTCGGGTTCGGCGGCGATGTCGACGCAGCCCTCGGCGAGGAGCATGTAGGACCAGAAGTCGCCGAACGCGCGCTCACGCCAGCACTCGCGGGCCAGGTCGAGCACCTCGCGCTCGCGGTCGACGTCGGCCCACGAGGTCCAGCTCGAGCACGAGATGGAGGCGTCCTCGATGCGCGAGACCGACGAGACGTGGATGCGCTTGGCCGAGGTCAGGCTCTTGCCAGCCCAGGCGCCCGAGCCGAGGGCCGCCCACCAGCGCCGGCCCAGTGCGGGCGCGGCCACGAGACCGATGACGGGCACCCCGTCGTCGACGAGGGCGATGAGGGTCGCCCACACCGGGACGCCACGCACGTAGTTGTGGGTGCCGTCGATCGGGTCGACGATCCACTGGCGGGCGCTGTTGCCCGTAGGGTCGAACTCCTCCCCGATGACCGCGTCGCGGGGCCTGGTGCGGGCCAGCTGACCCCGGATGAGCTCCTCGGCGTCGCGGTCGGCATCGCTGACCAGGGTCAGGTCCGGCTTGGCCTCGACCCGCAGGTCCTCGGCCCGGAACCGTGCCGTCGTGACCCGCTCCACGGCATCCGCGAGGACGTGGGCGAGTCGAAGGTCGTCGTCGTAGGCGCGCACGAGGCCCAACTTAGCGGCCGCTGCCGAAGAGTCTTCGGCCCCGCACCGATCTGGTAGCGCTTCGGTCACAATCCCATCTCGGCGGCACCTAATGCTTCCGTTGGGGGAATGGATGGGCTTCTATGGTGAGCGCACGCTTGCTGCAAGAGAGCGCGCACTGGTGGGAGGCACCCGATCGGGGGGCTCTCATGAACTATGGCCATCCGACACCGGATGGCGACACCACTCTCACGTAGGAGGACACCCATGCGAGGAACCACTCGCACGGTCGCGGTTGCGGCAATGTCTGCAGTCGCCCTGCTCGCCGCTGGTTGCGGTAGCGGCGACAGCGAGCCGGAGGCCACGACGGAAGCCAAGACGGGCGGCGAGATCACCGTCCGCGGCTGCAACCCTGAGAACCCGCTCGTTCCCAGCAACACGACCGAGACCTGCGGCGGCAACGTCATCGACGCGGTCTTCGCCAAGCTCGTCCACTACGACTCCGAGACCGCCAAGCCCGAGATGGACGTCGCTGAGTCGATCGAGACCACCGACAACCAGAACTTCACCATCAAGCTCAAGAGCGGCTGGAAGTTCCACGACGGCACCGACATCAAGGCCAAGAACTTCGTCGACGCGTGGAACTACGCCGCGTACGGCCCGAACGCCCAGAGCTCCGGCTACTTCATGGAGCCCATCGAGGGCTACGGCGACCTGCAGTGCGCCGGTACCGCCAACCCGGACGACCCGTGTGAGGGCTTCACGCCCAAGGCCAAGGAGATGTCCGGCCTCAAGGTCGTCGACGACCTGACCTTCACGGTCAAGACCACCCTCAAGGTCGCCAACTTCCCGGTGCGCGTCGGCTACTCCGCCTTCTCCCCGCTGCCGGACGCGTTCTTCGCCGACCCGGAGGGCTTCGGTGACAAGCCGATCGGCTCCGGCCCGTACAAGCTGGACTCCTGGACCAAGGAGCAGTCGATCGAGCTGTCCAAGTTCGCCGACTACGCCGGTGACTTCGGTGGCAAGGTCGACAAGATCACCTTCAAGATCTACGCCGACCCGGACGCCGCGTACAACGACGTCATCGCCAGCAACCTCGACATCACCGACGAGATCCCGGCGAGCGCCCTGATCGACGACAAGTACAAGTCGGACCTGCCCGACCGCAACGCGCAGAAGGAGACCGGCGTCATCCAGACGGTCACCGTCGCCCCGGTCAAGGTCGACCCGAACTACGCGGACCCGAAGATCCGTCAGGCGATCTCCATGGCGATCGACCGCGAGACGATCATCGAGAAGATCTTCAACAACACCCGTGTCCCCGCCACCGGCTGGGTCTCCCCGGTCGTCGACGGCTACAAGGCCGGCCAGTGTGGCGAGTACTGCACCTTCGACCCCGAGAAGGCCAAGGCCAAGCTCGCCGAGGCCGGCGGCTTCAAGGGTGACAAGATCACGCTGTCCTACAACGCCGACGCCGCTCACAAGGAGTGGACCGAGGCCACCTGCAACAGCATCAAGCAGACCCTCGGTGTCGAGTGTGTCGCCACCGGTGTCGTCGACTTCGCGACGTTCCGTACCGAGATCGGCGAGCGCAAGATGAAGGGCCTGTTCCGTACCGGCTGGCAGATGGACTACCCGTCGATCGAGAACTTCCTCTCCCCGATCTTCGCCACGGGCTCCTCGTCCAACGACGGCGACTACTCCAACGCGAAGTTCGACACGCTCCTCGACGAGGCTGCTGCCGAGACCGACGCTGCCGCGTCCAACGCGAAGTACCAGGAGGCCGAGGCCCTGCTCGCGGCCGACATGCCCTCCATCCCCATGTGGTACGGCAAGACCACCATGGGCTGGTCGGAGAAGGTCACCGGTGTGAAGATCACCGCCTTCGGCACGATCGACTTCTCGTCGGTGTCGATGAAGTGACCTCGTCGGGCCGCTAAGGTCCGGCTTCGCACCCGTCGTCGGCCTGCCAGCACCCCGTGTTGGCAGGCCGACGACCGTGCTCACCCGTACTCTCGGCGCCGGGGCGCCTTGGGTGTCGGCAGCCCCGCGAGTGGGCTAGGCTCATCCCCGGTACATCCGAGACGACGCCGTCTGACAACGCACTGACGGCTCCACACGCAAGGAGGTGACGTGGGCACCTACATCATTCGTCGACTGCTGCAGATGATCCCGGTGATCCTGGGAGCGACGTTCCTCATCTTCACGATGGTCTTCGCACTCCCCGGCGACCCACTGGCCGGCAAGTGCGGGGAGCGCCCGTGCCCGCCCGCGTACGCCGCGGAGTTCCGGGAGCGCTACAACCTCAACGACCCGCTCCCCGTCCAGTACGCCAAGTACGTCAGCAACCTCGTCCAGGGGGATCTCGGGGAGACGACCAACGGCATCCCGGTCCTCGACCAGTTGAAGACGCGCTACCCGGTCACCGCGAAGCTCGCCCTCATGGCGATCGCGTTCGAGGCGATCATCGGCATCTTCGTCGGTGTGCTGACAGGCATCCGGCGAGGGGGGTTCCTCGACAACCTGGTGCTCATCTCGACCCTGGTGGTCATCTCCATCCCGGTCTTCGTCATCGGTGGTGTGAGCCAGTACTTCCTCGGGGTCAAGCTCGGCTGGTTCCCCGTGACGGTGACCTCCTCGAACCCCACCTTCTACGAGTTGATGCTGCCGGCCATGGTGCTGGGCTCACTCTCCCTGGCCTACGTGTCCCGCCTGATGCGCACGAGCCTGGTCGAGAACCTGCGCGCCGACTACCTGCGCACGGCCGTCGCCAAGGGGTTGACCAAGCGTCGCGCCATCGGTCTGCACGCCCTGCGCAACTCGATGATCCCCGTCATCACGTTCATCGGGTTCGACTTCGGTGCCCTGCTCGGTGGTGCCATCGTCACCGAGGCCATCTTCAACATCCCCGGCATCGGCGGATACCTCTTCCGCTCCATCCGGGCCCGTGACGGCGCCTCCGTCGTCGGCACGGTCACCGTGCTCGTCATCGTCTACCTGTTCGTCAACCTGCTCGTGGACCTGCTCTACGGCCTGCTCGACCCGAGGATCAGCCATGACTGAAGCTGCTGCCGTCGTCTCCGAGACCGTCGCTCCCAACGGGTCCTCGGACGAGAACCGTTCCCTCGCGTCGGACGCCTGGCGATCACTGCGCAAGAACCCGATCTTCTGGGCCTCCGCCGTGCTCATCTCGATCTTCGTGCTCATGGCGATCTTCCCCTCGCTGTTCACGAGCACCGACCCCCGCGAGGCGGTGCTCGCGGAGTCGCGCTCGCGCCCTGGTGACGGCACCTGGTTCGGCCGGGACATCCAGGGCTACGACATCTACGCCCGGTGCATCTACGGGGCTCGAGCCTCGATCCTCGTCGGGGTCCTGACCACGATCCTCACCGTCAGCATCGGCGGCTTCATCGGAGTCATGTCCGGCTACCTCGGCGGTGCCGCGGATGCCGTGATGTCGCGGGTCGGCGACGTCTTCTTCGCCATTCCCCTGCTGCTCGGCGCCATCATCTTCCTGGTCTCGCTGCCGGATTTCTTCAGCTCCAACGCGTTCCTCGGGGCGCTCAAGGTGTCCCTGGCGCTGGCCGTGCTCGGCTGGCCGAGCATGGCTCGACTCATGCGCAGCAGCGTCATCCAGGTCAAGCCCAATGACTACGTGCAGGCGGCCCGGGCCCTGGGCGCCAGCCCCTCACGGATCGTGCGCTCGCACATCCTGCCCAACTCGGTGGCGCCGCTCATCGTCGTGGCGACGATCTCCCTGGGTGGGTACATCGCTGCCGAGGCGACCCTGTCGTTCCTCGGCATCGGCCTGCAGGCGCCTGCCGTCTCATGGGGCATCGACATCAGTGCCGCGCTGGTCGGTCTGCGCACCACCCCGCACATGCTGTTCTTCCCCAGTCTCTTCCTGTCGCTGGCGGTGCTCGGCTTCATCCTCCTCGGGGATGCCGTGCGCGACGCCCTCGACCCGAAGAACCGCTGAGCCGACGGAGGCCTCATGACCACCATTCAGGACACCCAGACAGCCGGCAGCGAGTACCAGCCGGTCGATGGTCTGCTGCTCGAGGTCGAAGACCTCTTCGTCGAGTTCCACACCCCCGACGGGGTCGCGACGGCGATCAACGGCGTCAGCTTCGAGCTGCGCCAGGGCGAGTCGCTCGCGATCCTCGGTGAGTCCGGTTCCGGCAAGTCGGTGACCGCCCAGGCGATCATGGGCATCCTCGACATGCCCCCGGCCGTCATCCCGAGCGGCCACATCCGCTACTGCGGTCAGGATCTGCTGACGATGCCGGAGGAGCAGCGCCGCAAGACGCGTGGCCCGGAGATCTCGATGATCTTCCAGGACGCGCTGAGCTCGCTGAACCCCGTCTTCCCGGTGGGGTGGCAGATCGCCGAGATGTTCCGGGTGCACCGTGGCCTCAACAAGAGCGACGCCCTCGAGAAGGCCATCGGCCTCATGGAGCGGGTCTCGATCCCCGCGGCCCGCGAGCGGGTCAAGGCCTACCCGCACCAGTTCTCCGGGGGCATGCGCCAGCGCATCATGATCGCGATGGCCATCGCGCTCGACCCGGCGGTCCTCATCGCCGACGAGCCGACCACCGCCCTGGACGTCACGGTGCAGGCCCAGATCATGGCGTTGCTCCAGGAGCTGCAGGAAGAGCGCCACATGGGCCTCATCCTCATCACCCATGACCTCGGCGTCGTCGCCGACGTCGCCGACCGGATCGCCGTCATGTACACCGGTCGGCTCGTGGAGACCGCCGAGGTGCACGAGCTCTACGCCCGACCGGCGCACCCGTACACCAAGGGCCTGCTCGACTCGATCCCGCGCCTGGACCAGAAGGGGCAGACGCTGGCCGCCATCGGTGGCCTGCCGCCGAACCTGCTGCGCATCCCACCGGGCTGTCCGTTCAACCCGCGCTGCCACATGGCTCGTGACGTCTGCCGCACGGATCTTCCCCCGCTGCACGAGGTCACGCCCGGCCGGTTCTCGGCCTGTCACTACGCCGAGGAGGTCATCAATGCCTGAGGTCATTCTCAGCGCTCAGGATCTGGTGAAGCACTACCCGATCAAGAAGGGCATCCTCAGGCGCACCGTCGGGCACGTCAAGGCCGTCGACGGCGTGAGCTTCGACCTGCACCAGGGGGAGACCCTGGGCATCGTCGGCGAGTCCGGGTGTGGCAAGTCCACCCTGGGCCGCCTGCTCATGCGCCTCGAGGAGCCGACGTCGGGCAAGGTGATCTTCGGCGGTGACGACTGGAGCGGTGCAAGCGGGCGTGACCTGCGGCGGATGCGGCGCGACATCCAGATAGTCTTCCAGGACCCGTACACCTCGCTGAACCCTCGGATGACGGTCGGTGACATCGTCGGAGAACCCTTCGAGATCCACAGCGACGTCGTGCCCAAGGGTGGTCGACGCAAGCGGGTGCAGGAACTGCTCGACCTCGTGGGCCTGAACCCCGAGCACATCAACCGGTACCCGCACCAGTTCTCGGGTGGCCAGCGTCAGCGCATCGGCATCGCCCGCGGTATCGCGCTCAATCCCAAGGTGCTCGTGTGTGACGAGCCGGTCTCGGCGCTCGACGTCTCGGTGCAGGCGCAGGTCGTCAACCTCATGGAAAAGCTCCAGAACGAGCTCGGGCTGGCCTACGTGTTCATCGCCCACGACCTGTCGGTGGTGCGGCACATCTCCGACCGGGTCGGCGTCATGTACCTCGGCCGGATGGCTGAGCTCGGCGAGGAGGACGAGGTCTACACCCGTCCGACCCACCCGTACACGCAGGCGCTGCTCTCCGCGGTGCCGGTGCCGGACCCGACTCTGCGTGGCAAGCGCGAGCAGATCGTGCTCGTCGGCGACGTCCCGTCGCCGGCGAACCCGCCGTCCGGATGCCGTTTCCACACGCGCTGCTGGAAGGCCCAGGACCGCTGCAAGACCGAGGAACCCCAACTCGAGCAGCGCCCGGACGGGGTCGGGGCGCACCTTTCGGCGTGTCACTTCGCCGAGCCGCGGGTCATCGTCGAGACCGTCGACGTCTCTGGCGTCGTGCCCGACGAGCGGTTCGCGTCCACTGACGTGCGCGACACCGTCGCCTCCGACGACGCACCGGCAGACCTCCAGCGGATGATCGACCGGTCCGAGGCGTCCTCCGGCGACCAGGCGTACGCGCCGCAGGACGTCACCCGCCTCATCGACGAGCAGCGCGGGGACCACCGGCCCCCCACGGTCTGACCCCCGCTCTGCGACTCATTGCACTGCAGCCACCCGGATCCGGGTGGCTGCAGTGCAATCAGTCGGTGGTGGGGGCTGAGCGGGCCCGCAGCAACCGGCGCAGGGAGTCCAGTCGCGCGGCGCCGGCCGGCCCGGCATCCCCGCTGGCGACCCAGGCGTCGAGACCGCACTCGGGCTCGTCGTGGGTGCACCCCCTCGGGCAGGTGGCCGTGCCCGGCTCGAGGTCGGCGAAGTGCTGCACGATGCGGCTGAGGTCGACGTGGGCCAACCCGAAGGAGCGCACCCCGGGGGTGTCGATGACCCACCCGTCGTCGTCCGGCAGCGCGAGCGCGACGGCTGAGGAGGAGGTGTGCCGACCCCGCCCGGTGACGTCGTTGACCACACCTGTCGCACGCAGGGCCTGCGGGACGAGCGCGTTGACGAGCGTGGACTTGCCGACTCCGGAGTGACCGACGAGCACGCTGACCCGCCCCGACAACGCCTCACGCAGCGCGTCGAGGCCGTCGGTGCCGGTGTCGCGGCGGGCGGTGACGACGTGTCGGACCGACAGCGGCGCGTACTGCTCCAGGAAGGGGCCCGGATCGGTGAGGTCGGCCTTGGTGAGGACGAGCAGCGGCTCCATGCCGGCGTCGTAGGCGGCGACCAGGCAGCGGTCGATGAGGCGGGGTCGCGGTTCCGGGTTCGCCAACGCGGAGACGACGACGAGCTGGTCGGCGTTGGCGACGAGCACCCGCTCGACCGGGTCGGTGTCGTCAGCCGTACGGCGCAGGACGGTCTCGCGGGGCTGGACCCGCACGATCCTGGCAAGGCTGCCATCAGCCCCGCTCGTGTCGCCGACGACGTCGACGCGGTCGCCGACGACGATGCCCTTGCGGCCGAGTTCACGCGCGCGCATGGCCATGACGACGTGCCGGTCGCCGCCGTCTCCGACGAGCGTGGTGTAGCGGCCACGGTCGACGGTGATGACCTGACCGGGCACGGCGTCCTCGTGGGCCGGGCGGTCCTTGCTGCGGGGTCGAGAGCCCCTGCGGTTGGGGCGAATCCGCACGTCGGACTCGTCGTAGTCCCGCGAGGAGCGCGCCATCACCGCTCCGCCGTGGCCCGCTCGGACAGCATGCGCTCCCACAGCGTCGTGAACTCGGGCATCGTCTTCGCGACGGTGCCCACGTCCTCGACGACGACGCCCCGCACGACGAGCCCGAGCACGGCCCCAGCCATCACCATGCGGTGGTCGGCGTAGGTGTGGAAAAGGCCTGCGCGCAGCGGCGCCGGGGTGATCTTCAGCCCGTCCTCGGTCTCGACGACGTGTGCCCCGAGCGCAGTCAGCTCGGTGCGCAGGGCGGCAAGCCGGTCGGTCTCATGGCCTCGGATGTGCGCGACCCCTCGGATGACGCTCGGTGCCTCGGCGAGCGCGCAGAGCGCTGCCACCACCGGGGTCAGCTCGCTCGAGTCGTGCAGGTCGACGTCGATGCCGGCGATGCCGTCGCCGGCCGTGACGGTCAGGCCGCCCCGGTCGAGCACGACCTCGGCCCCCATCATGTCGAGGACGTCACGCAGGAAGTCGCCTCCCTGGGTCGTGTACTGCGGCCAGCCGGGCACGTGGACCCGGCCGCCGGTGACGAGCGCTGCCGCGAGGAACTGGGCCGCGTTCGACAGGTCGGGCTCGACCTGGACGTCGAGCGCATTGATCTCACTGGGCTCGACCCGCCAGGTGTGCACCTCGCCGTCGTCGACCACGACCCCGGCATCGCGCAGCGTCTCGACCGTCATCTCGATGTGCGGCAGGCTCGGCACGGCCCCACCGTCGTGGTGCACGGTGACGCCCTCGTCGAAGCGCGCCGCAGACAGCAGCAGCCCGGAGACGAACTGCGAGGATGCCGAGGCGTCCAGCGTCACGGAGCCGCCGGGCACCCGGCCCCGCCCGTTCACGGTGAACGGCAGGCTGCCGGAGCCGCCGTCGTCGAGATCGACGCCGAGGGCTCGCAGCGCGCCGATCACCGGAGCCATCGGCCGCTGCCGGGCGTGGGGGTCACCGTCGAAGCGGACCGGCCCGGACGCGAGTCCGGCGAGAGGGGGGACGAAGCGCATGACGTTGCCGGCGAGGCCGCAGTCAACCTGGCCACCTCCGCGCACCGGGCCGGGGCTGACGATCCAGTCGCCGCCGGGGACGTCCTCGATCTCGGCGCCGAGCATGCGCAGCGCCCCGGCCATGAGCAGCGTGTCGCGGGACCGCAACGGCGCCCGCAGGCGGGAGGTGTCATTCGCGAGGGCAGCCAGCACGAGGTAGCGGTTGGTGAGGGACTTGCTGCCGGGGAGGACGACGTGTGCGTCAACCGGCCCGTGGGCGCTCGGCGCGGCCCAATCAGCTGAGGGCATGCTGGGCCTGGACCGCCTTCAGCTTCGTCTCCCGAGCGGCGGCACGTGCCGCGTGACGGGCTTCGCGGCGCGTGGTGCGCACCGCCCGGTGGGCGCTGTCGCTCGCGAGGTGGGCCCGATAGGCCAGCCCGGGCTTGCCCTCGGTGTCGACGGCCGCGAGGAGCAGGCCGCCGAGGAGGCCGAGGTTCTTCAGGAACTGCACCTTCTGGCGCTCGCGCACCTCGGGATCCTGTTCCTTCCAGAACGCGTGTGCCGCAACGGTCGTCGGCACCAGGGTGACGGCAAGGACACTCGAGGCCACGCGGGGGAGGTGCCCGGTCGCGAGCAGCGCGCCTGCTCCGACCATGGCCATCCCGTTGGCGCGGATGAGCAGTTCGGGGTCATCGGGGAGCCCGACGCGGGGGCCGACCTTCGCCAGCAGTGGGCCGGCGGTCTTCGCCTTCGCCGTGGGGTGCTTGAACTGGTCCAGGCCGCCGGCGATGAAGATCGCGGCGAGCAGGGGTCTGGCGACTCGACGAACGAGTGTCATGGGGTCTCCGGTTGGTTCCGTCGATTGAGGACGTGCTCTTCCTACGGTAGTTGCTCCCGCAGCCCCTGCGTAGATTGAGCGTATGTGTGGTCGTTATGCCGCGACAGCCAATCCGGACGAACTCGTCCTCGAGTTCGAGGTCGACGACGACCGCACCGGGGAGCCCACGCGCAGCATCCTCGTCTCCCCGCAGGAGCCGCCCCCGGGGCGACCCGACCACAACGTCGCCCCGACCAAGCAGGCCCCCGTGGTGCTGGAACGTCCACCGCGCGATGACCGGGACGCCCCTGCGGTTCGCCAGCTGAGGTTGCTCACGTGGGGTCTGGTCCCCAGCTGGGCCAAGGACACCCGGGGCGCTGCCCGGATGATCAACGCCCGGGTCGAGTCCGTGGCCGAGAAGCCGTCGTTCGCCAAGGCCCTGGCGACGAGGCGCGCACTGGTCCCGGCGCGCGGGTGGTACGAGTGGCAGGTCTCGCCGACCGCCCTGGACGCCAAGGGCAAACCCCGCAAGCAGCCGTTCTTCACCTCGCGGGTCGACGGCGCCAGCGTCGCCATGGCGGGGCTCTACGAGTTCTGGCGCGACCCCTCGGTGGCCGACCCCGACGATCCGATGGCGTGGCTCACCACCTTCACGGTGATCACCGGGCCCGCAGAGCCGGGGCTCGACCGGATCCACGACCGAGCCCCCATCGTCCTCGAACCACGCCACTGGGACGCCTGGCTCGATCCCGCAACCGGGGCTGCCGAGGTGCTGGGACTGCTCGAGCCCTACCCACCGGGCCGCTTCACCGCCTGGCCGGTGTCACCCGCTGTGAGCAGCAACCGCGCGAACGGCCCACAGCTGCTCGACCCCCTGCCCGAGGACCAGCTCGTCGGCGTGGTCGATCCGGTGACGGGTGAGGTCATCGGGGCCCCGAGGTGACCCGTTCAGAGACGACCGCGCTCGTGGCGACCCCCGAGGGGCCGGCGCGAACCACCGTGACCCAGCCCGACGGCATCCCGGTCGGTCTGCTCGTCCTCGGGCACGGTGCCGGCGGACTGCGCTGGACCGACGACGTCACCGCCAGCAGGGATGCAGCCGTGGATGCCGGGTGGACGGTCGCGCTCGTCGACCAACCGTGGCGCGTGGCCGGGCGGCGGATCGGTGGCCAGCCGGCATCCCTGGACCGCGCCTGGCTCGCGGTGCTCCCGACACTCCACGCCCACCGTCCGAACGGGGGGCCGCTCGTCGTCGGTGGGCGCAGCGCGGGCGCCCGGGTCGCCTGCCGCACGGCTGCCGCGGTCGGGGCGAACGCGGTGCTGGCGCTGTCGTTCCCCCTGCACCCGCCCGGTCGTCCCGAGCGATCGCGAGGTGAGGAACTGCGCGAACCGGGCCGGCACGGCATCACCGTTCACGTGATCCAGGGGGTGAGTGACCCGTTCGGAACCCCCGAGGAGGTGCGCGAGGTCCTCACGGGCGCAGCCGTTCACGAGGTTGCGGGAACCCACTCCCTGGAGCGCTCCGCGGCCCTCGTGGCGACGGCGGTGACCTCCGCCCTCTCGCGGTGCTGACCCCTGAATCTCGGACGTCGGGGGGAATGCTCCACGGAGAGGTGGTGTTGACCGACCTGTTCCGAAGTTCGCCGTCCGAAAGGTTCGACACCGTGCTCGTCCTCGACACCACGGCCCCGCGCCGGGCCCGGATAGGCTGGGAAGTGATGACCACTCCAACCACGCCCGTCGACGAGAGCCCTGCCGAGCCCATCGACGTCGCCACCGAGTCCACGGCAGACCGTCAGGCCCGCTTCGAGCGTGAGGCCCTGCCGCTCCTCGACCAGCTGTACGCCGCAGCGATGCGCACCACCCGCAACCCTGCCGACGCCGAGGACCTGCTCCAGGAGACCTACGCCAAGGCGTATGCCGCCTTCCACCAGTACCAGCCGGGGACCAATCTCAAGGCGTGGATGTACCGCATCCTCACCAACACCTACATCAACACCTACCGCAAGAAGCAGCGCGAGCCGTTGCAGTCCGACGCGGCCGAGGTGGAGGACTACCAGCTGGCACGGGCCGAGTCCCACACCGGCACCGGGCTGAAGTCCGCGGAGACCCAGGCGCTGGAGCACCTTCCCGACTCCGAGGTCAAGCGGGCCCTGCAGGAGCTTCCTGACGACTTCCGGATGGCGGTATACCTCGCCGACGTCGAGGGCTTCGCCTACAAGGAGATCGCGGAGATCATGGGCACGCCGATCGGCACCGTGATGTCTCGTCTGCACCGTGGCCGCCGCCAGTTGCGTGCGCTGCTCACCGACTACGCCCGCGAGCGTGGCTTCGGGACCCAGGAGGAGTCATGACCCCTGACGCCAACGACACCCACGCCGGCCACGGCGACTGCTCCGAGGTCCTGCACCGGATCTTCGAGTACCTCGACGGCGAGATGAGCGCGGACGACGTGCGCCGCGTCGCCGCGCACCTCGGTGAGTGCCAGCCCTGTCTGGCCGAGCACGACCTCGACGTCGCCCTCAAGCAGGTGGTGCGGCGCTCCTGCCAGGGCGAGACCGCCCCCATGGCCATCAGGACCCAGATCATGGCCCGGATCACCATGATCCAGGTCGAGAACGAGCGCTGACGCCAGCAGGTCCGGGCCGAGGGCTCAGGCGAGACCACCCGCGACGCAGAACACCCGGCATGCCACATGGCGTGCCGGGTGTTTCGTCGTGCGGTGCGTGCGCTCAGGCGTTGGGCTTGCGGCCGTGGTTGGCCTTGTTGCCCTTGCGCGAGCGACGCTTGCGGGCGCGCTTGCTCATCAGGCTGCCTTTCGTCGGGGGAGTCGATACGCGTGACTGCCTCGAAGGGCAGCAACGTTCACGCACGATTGTCGCACACCGGCGGCAGTTGGAGACCCGAGGTCCTCCGCGGTCGTGGGACACTCGAGGTTCAGGGCGCCGCAAGGACGTTGAGAGGCGCTGGATGAAAGGACGTGGCATGACCAGACTTCGGAGCATGTGTGCTGTCGCCGCACTCGTCGCGGTGGCTCTCGGTGCCCCTGCGGGGGCGTCCGCGTCGCAGGGCGTCACGGTCGGGCCCACGGTCGTCGTGAGCGCGTCTGGTGAGGCGCCTGCGACCGCCGGTGAAGACCTGGTCGTCCCGGGCGGGAACGGTAGGTCCGGGACCGACACGGGCCTCGGGTGGGGCTGGGGCGGCTGACCCATCGTGTGCGGATGTCGATGACTGGCTCTGCTGGACATCGCCCCATCCTCGGGCGGGTGGTGCAGCCGTCAGCCCTCAGCGTCTTCGTCGCCGTCGTCTTCACGGCCGGGCTGGGTGCCACGGCAGCCGCCATCCGCATCGACGGCCTCGTCATGGACGTGGCGTTGGCCGTGTTGCTGGTCCTCGCCGTGCTCACGTGGTGGCAGGGGAGCATCGGACTCACGACGAACAGCGTCAGTCTGTCGTTCTCCAGCATCGTCCTCGTGGCGTCCATGGCCCTCCTCGGCCCCGCCGGGGCCGGCATCGTCGGGATCCTCGTGGGCCCGCTCCAGAGGGGCAAACAGCCGTGGCGGGCTCGCCTGTTCAACACCGGCATGTTCTCCCTGCTCGGGGTCTTCGGGGGCGTCGTGTACCGGGCTGCCGGCGGGGTGGTCGGGGGTGCGGGCCTCACGGGTCCGTGGGAGATCGCTCGCGCCGTCGGTCTCCCGATCCTGGTCGCCGATGTCGCGCAGGCGCTTGCCAACCTGCTGCTCATCGCCATGGTCGTCAGGCTGGCCCAGGGTGTCCCGATGCGCACCCAGATCTGGCGCCTGCTGGTCACGAGCGGCCCGAACCAGCTCGGCTACGGCGTCATCGCGTTCATCCTGGTGGTGCTCTGGGAGCCGGTGGGTCTCGGCCCGTTCGGGGTCGTCCTCGTGCTCCCACCACTGCTCGTGGCCCGGTGGGCCTTCAACCAGTACAGCGACGAGGTCAAGGGCCATGAGCGGGCCCTCGGGGTGCTGGTCGGCGCTGTGGAGTCCAAGGCGCCGCACCTGGCCGGACACAGCGCGCGGGTGGCCCAGCTCAGTGTGCACATGGCTGAGTCGCTCGGACTGCGCCCTGCCGTCGTCGCCGACATCCGCGCCGCGGGCATGCTTCACGATCTGGGCCTGACGACGCTGCCGACGGCGACGGTGCGCCGCGAATCCGTCGGTGCCAGCGT
Source organism: Dermatophilaceae bacterium (assembly GCA_017989115.1). Lineage (GTDB taxonomy): Bacteria > Actinomycetota > Actinomycetes > Actinomycetales > Dermatophilaceae > Fodinibacter. The sequence goes on from JAGNQK010000020.1 coordinate 25,724, forward strand.
CGCGCTGGGCGACTATCCGCAGCGAGGTGCTCGCCTGGTGCAGGAAGTCGGTTTCCTCGCCGGATCGGTGGATGCCGTCGCCCACCACCGCGAGGCCGTCGGGTCGGGCGCCGAGGGCGCAGCCCTGGGGTTGCCAGCGCTGGTGGTCGGACTGGCCGACGAGTACGACCTCCTCACCGAGGTCGGTAGCCCTGATGGCCGTGTGCTCACCCATGACGAGGCCATGGCGGCCCTTCGAGCACGCTCCCCG
>JAGNQK010000121.1 GCA_017989115.1 Dermatophilaceae bacterium
GGCGGCTCGCGCTCGAGTCGAAGACGCTGCCGTCCTTGAGCAGTGCACCGGTGTGGGCGACGCGCACGGTCTGGCCCGCCTTGACCTCGGCGCCCTTGCCGGTGATGAGCGGCTGGACGACGGTCTTGGCCGGGGCCTTGGCGCCCTTGGGGACGGTGATGGTCGCGGGCTTGCCCTCGTTCATCGTCACGGTCGGCAGACCCGCCTTGGGCGGCACCGCGGTGCCCTCGGCCTGCGCGAGGACCTTGGTCGCACCGACGACGTCGACGACGAACACCACGGGGTCGTCGGCCTTCATCGCCAGGTCGGGGTTGCCCTGCTCGCCGAACGCGTCGGCCGGCGTGGACGTGATGAGCACCCGTGAGCCGATCTTCTTGCCCGGGAGCTGGCTCTTGAAGGATCCGAACAGGTCCTGCGCGCCGAGGTCGAGCCCCACGGGGCCGGTCTCCCACGTGCTGTGGGCCTGCTTGCCGTCGGTGCCGTTGAGGATGATCGCCTGGATCGACACGAGGTCGTCCTTGGTGATGGCCTCGCCGGTGCCCTCGGTCAGCACCTTGGACTCGGTCTTGGTCACGGTGACCGGCGCGTCGACCTTCACGGTGGGCGCGGTCTTGGCGTCAGTTCCCTCGACGGTGATGGCGCTCAGCGCAGCGGAGGTGTTGGCGCTCGGTGCGCTCTCCTCGCCGCATCCGCTGAGGACGAGGGCGCAGGCCAGGGCGGCGGCGGACAGGGTGGTGGTGACGCGACGTGACACGTGTGGAACCTTCGGTCGGGGGTGCTGCCCGGCAGCGGGCAACGGTCATCCACGATAACTGCGGCCCTTGTGAGGTTGCACATCGGCGGCTGGGAGGACGCTGGATGCCGTTCGCGTCACCTCCGCTCACCGGCCGCGTCGATCAGGCGGTCATACCCTCGATGAGGCGCTCGACGCGGGCGTCCTGCGCGAGGAACGGGTCCTTGCACAAGACCGTGCGCTGAGCCTGGTCGTTGAGCTTGAGGTGCACCCAGTCGACGGTGAAGTCCCGACGGTTGGCCTGCGCCGCCCGGATGAAGTCGCCGCGCAGCTTGGCCCGGGTCGTCGGCGGCGGGTTGACCTTGGCCGAGAAGACCTCGGGGTCGCTGACGACCCGGGCGGCCCGGCCGCGCCGCTGGAGCAGGTAGAACAGCCCCCTGCTGCGATCGATATCGTGGTAGGCGAGGTCGATCTGGGCCAGCCGGGGGTGCTCGAGGGGCAGTCCGTTGCGGGTCGCGTAGTCGTCGAGCAACCGGTACTTGATGACCCAGTCGATCTCGGTGTCGACGAGGCTGAGGTCGTCGCTCTCCACGGCCCGCAGCGTGCGCCCCCACAGCTCGAGGACTCGTTCGTGCAGCGGGTCGGTCGCGCCCTCACGCTCGAGGAACTCGCAGGCCTTGGCGTAGTACTCCCCCTGGAGCTCCAGGGCGCTCATCTGGCGGCCGTTGGCCAGGCGGACCAGCCGCCGCCCCGTGCGGTCGTGGGAGATCTCGCGGATCGCGCGGATGGGGTTCTCCAGGGTGAGGTCACGCTGGACGACACCCGCCTCGATCATCCGCAGCACCAGGTCGGCCGAGCCCACCTTGAGCATCGTCGTGGTCTCGCTCATGTTGGAGTCGCCGACGATGACGTGCAGCCGGCGGTAGTGCTCGGCGTCGGCGTGCGGTTCGTCGCGGGTGTTGATGATGGGGCGGCTGCGTGTCGTGGCCGAGGACACGCCCTCCCAGATATGGTCGGCCCGCTGGCTGACGGCATAGGTCGCGCCCTTGGAGGTGGCAACGAGCTTGCCTGCACCACAGGTGATCTGGCGGCTGATGAGGAACGGCAGCAGGGTGTCGGAGATCGAGGAGAACTCCCCGGCCCGGCGCACGAGGTAGTTCTCGTGGCAGCCGTAGGAGTTGCCCACGGAGTCGGTGTTGTTCTTGAAGACGTAGATGTCGCCGACGACGCCGTCCTCGCGCAGCCGCTGCTGGGCGTCGACGACAAGCCCTTCGACGATCCGCTCCCCCGCCTTGTCGTGGGCCACGACCTGGCGAACCGAGTCGCACTCGGCGGTGGCGTACTCGGGGTGGGAACCGACGTCGAGGTAGAGCCGCGACCCGTTGGTGAGGAAGACGTTGCTCGACCGGCCCCAGGCGACGACCTTGCGGAAGAGGTAGCGCGCCACCTCGTCGGGCGTCAGGGTGCGCTGGCCCCCGGCCGAGCAGGTGATGCCGTACTCGTTCTCGATGCCGAAGATGCGGCGCCCGCCGGGGGTGCTCACGTGGGCGTGCCGTCCTGCTCGGGGCGCTGGGTCTGTGGGTTGGTGCTCGCATCGCGCACCGAACTGGCGTCATCGGCGGCGGGGACGTCACGGGTGGGGTCCTCGCTGCTCAGCAGGCGCTCGAGCAGCGGGCCGGTGATCCGTCGGAAGGTGCGCCGCGGCCGGTGCCGGTCCAGCACGGCCACCTCGAGCTGCGACGAGCTGAGCTCACGGGCCGGACCCCCGGCCGGATCGGTGCCGAGCAGGCCGACGGCGAGGGTCAACGCCTCCGAGAGGTGCAACCCGGCGCGCCACTGCTCTCGCAGTCCGGTCTCGATCTGCTCCGCTCCCCCGCCCATGGCGACGAATCCGTGCTCGTCGGCGACGGACCCGTCGTAGGTGAGGCGGTACACCTGATCGGTGTCCGGGCTGGTGCCGACCTCGGCGACGACGATCTCGACCTCGTAGGGCTTGGACTCCTGGGTGAACACCGTGCCCAGTGTCTGCGCGTAGGCGTTGGCCAGGCCACGGGCGGTGACGTCCGAGCGGTCGTAAGAGTACCCCCGCAGGTCGGCGTACCGCACCCCGGCAACCCGCAGGTTCTCGAACTCGTTGTACTTGCCGACGGCGGCGAAGGCGATCCGGTCGTAGATCTCGGAGACCTTGTGCAGCGCCCGGCTCGGGTTCTCGGCGACGAACGCGATGCCGTTGTCGTAGGCGAGGACGATGACCGAGCGGCCGCGCGCGATGCCCTTGCGGGCGAAGTCGGCCCGGTCCTTCATGAGCTGCTCGGGCGAGACGTAGAACGGCATCCCGGCGGTCATCGGGCACCTCCGGGGTTGTTGACGCGCGCGGCGATGATCGCGTCGACGACGGGGGCGATCTCGTCGTCGAGCAGGAAGCGGGCGCCGGAGTCGTCGACGATGCCGACGGAGGGCCAGATCCGGCGGCCGACGTCCGGACCTCCCGTGGCGGAGTCGTCGTCGGCGGCGTCGTAGAGGGCCTCGACGGCGCAGCGCACCGCGTCGCCGACCGTGCCGGACCGGCGGTAGAGCTTCTTCAGGGCGCCGCGGGCGAACAGCGAGCCCGAGCCGACGCTGTGGTGGTCGTGCTCCTCGTAGCACCCGCCGGTCACGTCGTAGGAGAAGATCCGGCCGGTGCCCGCGCCGGGGTCGAAACCGGCGAACAGCGGCACCACGGCCAGACCCTGCATCGCCATGCCGAGGTTGCTGCGGATCATCGACGCGAGCCGGTTGGCCTTGCCCTCGAGGGACATCAGGGCGCCCTCGATCTTCTCGTAGTGCTCGAGCTCGACCTGGAACAGCTTGACGAGCTCGATGGCCAGCCCGGCCGTGCCGGCGATGCCGACGAGGCTGAACTCGTCGGTCGCGAAGACCTTGTCCATGTCACGGTTCGCGATGAGGTTGCCCATGGTGGCCCGGCGGTCACCGGCCATGACGACGCCCCCGTCGTAGGTCAGCGAGACGATCGTCGTTCCGTGGGGTGCGTCGATCGCGGCACCTGCGGGCAGGCCCCGTCCGGAGGGCAGCAGGCTCGGTGCGTGGGCGGACAGGAACTCGGTGAACGACGACGAACCGGGCACGAGGTATGCCGTGGGAAGGCGTCCACCGTCGGCGTCGCGGGTCACTGGCCACCCTTCTGGACGAAGCCGCGAACGAACTCCTCGGCGTTGGACTCCAGCACCCCGTCGATCTCGTCGAGGATGTCGTCGATCTCGCTCGTGCTGATGACGGGTGCCGCGCTCGCGGCCTCGGGGGCGTCGTCGGGGCCGCCGTCATCGCGACGCTGTGGCTTGATCTGCTCCTGGCCGGCCATGGTGCTCCCTCGTGTGTGCGTGAGACTGGTTCGAGCCTAGTCGCCAGAGGCCTGGCTGCTGCGTGCCAGGGCCGCCAGCAGCGCGGCGGCGTCCGGAGCGTTGCGGACCAGATCGCCCACCCCGGCCTCGGTTCCGCGCAGCGGTTCGAGCATGGGAACCCGCTGGAGGGTGCGCTGGCCCCGGACGTCGAAGATCACCGAGTCCCAGGAGGCCGCCACGACGTCGTCCGGGAAGCGCCGCAGGCACTCACCCCGGAACCACGCCCGGGTGTCGGTGGGGGCCTGCGTGACCGCCGCGCGCACGGCATCCTCCTCGACGAGCATCTCGAGACGGCCGGTGGCGGCGAGTCGGTGCGCCAGCCCCCGGTCCGCCCGCACGTCGGACCACTGGAGGTCCACGGCCTTGAGCCGCGGGTCACCCCACCCGAGGGAGTCGCGCCCGCGGTACCCCTCGAGCACGGCGAGCTTGGCGACCCAGTCGACCTCGCGGCGGGCCTCCATGGGATCGCGCGAGAGCCGGTCGAGCACCGTGCCCCACCAGTGCATCACCTCGACGGTGTCCGGGTCGGGCTCGCCACCAGAGGTGTGCTCGACGAAGGCCGCCGCACGGTCGTGGTACTCCCACAGCAGGTCGAGGGCGGTCATCCGGCGGCCGTCGACGAGCTCGATCGTGGTCTTCAGCGTCGGGTCGTGGGACACGGCGTGCAGCGTGGCCACCGGGCGGCGCACGGAGAGGTCGGCGCCCACGGCATCCGCCTCGATCATGGCGAGCACGAGGGACGTCGTGCCCATCTTGAGCAGGTTCGCCACGTCGGCGTGGTTGGCGTCGCCGATGATGACGTGCAGGCGGCGGTAGCGGTCGGCCACCGCGTGCGGCTCGTCGCGGGTGTTGATGATCGGGCGCTTCAGGGTCGTCTCCAGGCCGACCTCGACCTCGAAGAAGTCGCTGCGCTGGGCCAGCTGGTAGCCAGCGGTACGGGAGTCGACCCCGATGCCGACGCGGCCGGAACCGCACATGACCTGTCGGACGACGAAGAACGGCGTCAGGTGCCGCACGATGTTCGCGAACGGGGTGGCCCGTGACATCAGGTAGTTCTCGTGCGTGCCGTAGGACGAGCCCTTGCCGTCGGTGTTGTTCTTGTAGAGGTTGATGCCGGGCGGCATCGTCGCCAGGCGGGCGACGGCCTCGCGCATGACGAGCTCGCCGGCGCGGTCCCACGTGACGGCGTCCCGGGGAGTCGTCACCTCGGGCGAGCTGTACTCGGGGTGCGCGTGGTCGACGTAAAGCCGGGCACCGTTGGTGAGCACGACGTTGGCCAGCGTCGGGTCCTCGACGTCGGTCAGCTGGCTGGGGTGGGCGATCCCGCGGCCCATGTCGAAACCACGGGCGTCGCGCAGCGGCGCCTCGTCGGCGTAGTCCCAGCTGGCCCTCGCCGGTCGGATGCCGCGTGAGGTCGCGTACGTCGTGACGACGTCGCCCGAGGCGACCATGGGATTGGCGCTCGGATCCCCCGGGACGACGATTCCGTACTCGGTCTCGATCCCCATCACCCTGCGCACCGTCATGGCTCGACCATACTGACCGCGTGCGCAGCTACCGCGGAGTCTCCCCCCTCATCGCCGCGATCTCGTTCGCGGCGACCCATCGTGGCCCGCCCATCGAGGCACTGGACCACGACGGCATCCACCGGGCGCGCACCGCGGTGCGGCCCACCCATCCCCTCCTGTCGTGGGTGACGGGGCGCCCGGACCCGGCGGTCGGCATCACCTTCGGCACGGCACCTGCCCGCGACGACCACGAGATCCCGCTGCGGATCTACCGACCCCGCACCCTGCGGGACAGCCGTACCGCCGTGCCGGTCATCATGTGGTTCCACGGCGGCGGCTGGGTGCTCGGCAACGTCGTCGACTACGACCCGATCTGCACCTTCCTCGCGGCGCAGGTGGGGGCGGTCGTCGTCTCGGTCGACTACCGGATGGCGCCCGAGCACCGCGCCCCGGTGGCGGTGAACGACTGCGTGGACGCCACGACCTGGGTGGGGGTGCACGGTGACGTCCTGCACGCCGACACCTCGCGCATGGCCGTGGCCGGTGACTCGGCGGGCGGCAACCTCGCGGCCGTGGTCGCCCAGGTGCTGCGCGACCACGGCGACACCAGGATTCGACACCAGGCCCTGATCTATCCTGCGACCGACGCCACGATGAGCTCACCCTCGGTGCAGCAGAACGCGCACGCGCCCATCCTCACCAGGCGGTCGATGGTGACCTTTCGCGACCACTACCTCGGCCCGGGCCACGACCGGCGCGACCCGCTCGTGTCACCGCTGTTCGGTCGGCTGGACGGTCTCCCGCCCGCACTGGTGCAGACGGCCGACCTCGACCCGCTGCGCGACGACGGCATCCGGTACGCCGAGGCCCTGCAGGCAGCCGGTGTGTCGGCCCGGCTGACGAACTACCTCAAGGTTCCCCACGGCTTCGCGTCGATGCCGGGGGCGGCACCGGCGGTGGGGCGACAGCACCGGTGGGAGCTCGCAACCGAGGTGCGAAGCGCCCTGTCGGCAGCGGGCTGAGCACTAGGCTGCGGACATGCGCGAGGTCGTCGTCTTCTCCGGGTCGGCCCACGAGCCCCTGGCCCACCGCATCTGCGACGAACTCGGGGTGGAGCTGTCGCAGACGGCGCTCAGCCGGTTCAGCAACGACTGCCTCCAGGCCCAGCTGCTGGCGAACTGCCGCCAGCGCGACGTCTACATCGTCCAGCC
>JAGNQK010000021.1:0-1869 GCA_017989115.1 Dermatophilaceae bacterium
ACCCGCGCCTGGAGATCGGGGATGCCGTCCGCCCCCGTGGCGAGTCGCCTCACCGCGGCAGCGGTGCGGGCAACCGGGGTGGCGGCCGTCGCCGGATCGCCCGGCCAGCCCCTGCCGGGTGGCACCGGGCTGGCGAAGAGCTGCCCGGTCACCGGGTGGGGTGCCTGCTCGTCCATGGGCTCCACCCTGACACCGAGGGCGCCGCGACGGAACCGATGCGCGAGGATCACCCCATGGCAGAGGTGACGGTCGTCGGTGGAGGTGTCGTGGGCCTGACCTCGGCCCTCGAGCTCGCGCGCGCCGGGCACGAGGTGCGCTGCGTGCGCGACCAGCCGGTTGCCGAGACGGTGTCAGCGGTCGCCGGAGGGCTGTGGTTCCCTTACCACGTCGAGCCGCGGGACCGCGTGGTCGCCTGGGGTGCCGTGGCCCTTGCCAGGTTCGCCGACCTGTCGGGCGATCCGGCATCCGGCGTGGTGATGAGCGAGGGGCTGCTCGTGGAGCGAGGGCCGGCGGATCGGTGGTGGACGCAGAGCGTGCCGTCGTGGCGCGACGCGTCGGGTGCTGAGCTGCCGGAGGGCGCCACCGGGGGAGTGGTCGCGACCGTTCCGCTCGTGACGATGCCCGTGTTCCTGCCGTGGCTCGAGATGCAGTGTCGCGACGCCGGGGTCGCGTTCGAGCAGGCCCACGTGAGCACCCTCGACGGCCTCGAGGGTGACGTGGTCGTCGTCGCCGCCGGGCTGCGGTCGGGAGCTCTGGTGGACGACGACGCGGGGATGCCGTCGCGTGGTCAGGTCGCCCTGTTGGAGAACCCCGGGCTGACGCGCTGGCTGGTCGATGACGACCATCCGGACGGGCTGCTCTACGTGTTGCCGCACCCCGGGTGGGTCGTGTGCGGGGGAACGGACGTCAGCGGTTCGTGGGACACCCAACCCGACCCGCAGGTTCATGACGCGATCGTGCGACGGGTTCGTGACGCCGTCCCCGCGCTCGCGACGGCCCGGGTGATCGGACCTCGCGTGGGGTTGCGCCCGGTCGCGCCCGAGGTGTCGCTCACGGCATCCGACATCGGGGGGCGGGTGGTGGTGACCAACCACGGTCACGGCGGGGCCGGGGTCACCCTGTCGTGGGGGTGTGCCGAGGAGGTCGTCCGGCTCGTCGGCGAGGCGGCGGGTCTCAGCCGGCCGTGACCCGGCGCGCGGCGTCCAGGGCGATGGGCGGCAGCGGCTTCGCCCACGGTTCGTAGCCGAGTTCGCGGCAGGCCACGGCAACCGCTCCCAGCAGCTCGGAGCGGCGACCCAGCTCGGCCGTGCGGACCTCGACGGCCTGGGCACTCGCTGGCTGCGCGTAGCGGCGGATCGACTCGCGCACGCCGTCGGCCAGGGGTGCGCCCACGGTGCTCAGCTCACCCCCGAGGATCACGCCGCGCGGGTTGAGCCAGTTGCACAGGTCGGCGAGCACCCGGCCCACGGTGCGGCCGGTCTCCTCGACGAAGCGCGCGACGGCGGGGTGCTCGGCGGCATCGCGCAGGGGGTACGCGTCGGCGCGGGGGCTCAGGCCTGCGTCGGCCATGAGGGTGCGCAGGAAGGCCGTCGACGCGACGGTCTCGAGGCAGCCACGGTTGCCGCAGCGGCACCAGTCGCCCTGGTCCGAGACCTGGGTGTGACCGACCTCGCCGGCCAGGCCGTCGGCCCCCGGGTAGGGCACACCCTGGAGGACGAGGCTGGCCCCGACCCCGTCGCCGAGCTTGACGTAGACGAGGTCGCGGATGCCGCGCGCGGCGCCGAAACGCAGCTCGCCCTGAGCGCCCATGTCGGCGTCGTTGGCGACGACGACCCGCCAGCCGAGGCGGCGCGCGAGTTCCTGCTGGGG
>JAGNQK010000021.1:1969-15723 GCA_017989115.1 Dermatophilaceae bacterium
GTCAGCGCCACCGCGTCCCAGCTCCGGGGCAAGGTGACGATTTGAGAACGTGCGTGGACACTTCGCTCGAGTCTCTACAGGCCGTCAGGCCGCTCTGGCACACTCGGCAACCGACGCTGGCGTCGTGCTGGATCACCCCCACTCAGCTGTGCAAAGGAGCACGCATGACATCACCAGAGGGATCGGGCCGAGGTCGGCCCGACTACATCCTCGAGATGCGGGACATCACCAAGGAGTTCCCCGGGGTCAAGGCCCTGTCCAATGTCGACATGGCGGTGAGGCGTGGTGAGATCCACGCGATCTGCGGTGAGAACGGCGCGGGGAAGTCCACCCTCATGAAGGTCCTGTCCGGGGTGCACCCCACGGGGTCCTACACGGGCGAGATCCACTTCAACGGCAAGCTGGCCGAGTACTCCAACGTCCGCGACAGCGAGCGTGACGGGATCGTCATCATCCACCAGGAGCTCGCGCTCATCCCCGAGCTGTCGATCGCCGAGAACATCTTCCTCGGCAACGAGCGCGCCTCCAAGAGCGGTGTCATCGACTGGTTCGCGACCCGCCAGATGGCTGCCGAGCTCATGGAGCGGGTGGGGCTGTCCGAGGATCCGCTCACCAAGACCAAGGACATCGGCGTCGGCAAGCAGCAGCTCGTCGAGATCGCCAAGGCACTGTCCAAGGAGGTCAAGCTCCTCATCCTCGACGAGCCCACCGCCGCCCTGAACGAAGGGGACTCGCAGCACCTGCTGCAGATCATGGACGGGCTGCGTCAGCGCGGCATCACCTGCATCATGATCAGCCACAAGCTCAACGAGATCGAGCAGATCTCCGACGCCATCACGATCATCCGCGACGGCAAGACGATCGAGACCCTTCGCGTCGACGAGGGTGGTGTCGACGAGAACCGGATCATCCGCGGCATGGTCGGCCGCGACCTCGAGTCGCGCTTCCCCGAGCACACCCCGAAGATCGGTGAGGTCTTCTTCGAGGTCAAGAACTGGCGCGTCCAGCACCCGACCCGGGCCGACCGACTCGTCTGCAAGGACAGCTCCTTCGTCGTCCGCCGCGGTGAGATCGTCGGGTTCGCCGGCCTCATGGGCGCTGGCCGCACCGAGCTGATGCGCAGCATCTTCGGTCGCTCGTACGGCACCGTGCTGGGCGGAACGATCACCAAGGACGGCAAGGACCTCGTCCTGCACCACGTCGCCGATGCCATCCACGAGGGCATCGCCTACGTCACCGAGGACCGAAAGACCCTCGGTGTGAACCTGCTCGACGACATCAAGACGACGACGGTCTCGGCCAACCTCGAGCGCATCACCCAGGGACTGGTGGTCAACGCGAGCGAGGAGTACCGCTACGCCGAGGAGTACCGGGTCAACCTGCGCACCAAGGCTCCCAACGTCGACGAGGGTGTCTCGAAGCTGTCCGGTGGCAACCAGCAGAAGGTCGTGCTCGCCAAGTGGCTGTTCACCGAGCCTGACCTGCTCATCCTCGACGAGCCGACCCGCGGCATCGACGTCGGGGCGAAGTACGAGATCTACGGGATCATCCAGCGGCTGGCCGACGAGGGCAAGGGCGTCATCGTCGTGTCCTCCGAGCTGCCCGAGCTGCTCGGCCTCTCGGACCGGATCTACACCCTCTTCGAGGGGCAGATCACCGGTGTGCTCGACAAGGCGGAAGCCAACCAGGAATCCCTCATGAAGCTGATGACGAAGGCCCGGACCACCGCGTCCGTGGCCTCCTGACGACAGACAGGACCCGCGAGACATGAATGTCATCAAGAAGATCGTTGGCGGAGACTCCCGCCAGCTGGGCATGATCTTTGCCCTGATCGCCCTCATCGCGTTCTTCCAGTGGCGCACCGGTGGCCTCACCCTCACCCCGGACAACGTCAACAACATCATCCAGGGCAACGCGTACGTGCTCGTCCTGGCCATCGGCATGGTGCTCGTCATCATTGCCGGCCACATCGACCTGTCGGTCGGGTCGATCGCCGCGTTCGTCGGCATCGTCGTCGCCCTGGCGATCACCGACTGGGGCCTGCCCTGGCCCGTGGCCATCCTCCTCGGCATCGGCGTCGGTGCCCTGTGTGGCGCCTGGCAGGGCCTCTGGGTCGCCTACGTCGGCATCCCCGCGTTCATCGTGACCCTGGCCGGCATGCTCATCTTCCGCGGCCTCAACCAGTGGATCGGCAAGTCCAACACCGTCCCCGTCCCCGAGGGCTTCCAGGTCATCGGTGCCGGCTCGCTGCCCGAGTGGGGCCCGAACACCGGCTACAACAACCTCACCCTGCTTCTCGGCCTTGCCGGGTGCGCCGCGATCATCGTCGGCGCCCTGCGCAGCCGCGCCAAGCTCAACAAGATCGGCGCCGACGTCGAAGAGGCGTGGGTCATGTGGACGCGGCTGGCACTCATCTCCGCGGTGATCATGGGCGTCATGATGATCATCGCCTCCGGGCGCAAGGGCTTCCCGGTCTCCGGGCTGATCCTCGTCGCGCTCGTCATCGGCTACGGCTTCCTGGCCAACAAGATGATCCTCGGCCGGCACATCTACGCCGTCGGTGGCAACCGGCACGCGGCTGAGCTCTCCGGTGTGAAGTCGAAGAAGGTCAACTTCTTCGTCATGGCCAACATGGCGGTCCTCGCCTCGCTGGCCGGCATGATGTTCGTCGCCCGCTCGAACGCCTCTGGTCCGTTCGACGGCGTCGGCTGGGAGCTCGACGCGATCGCGGCCGTCTTCATCGGTGGCGCTGCCGTCACCGGCGGTGTCGGCACCGTCGTCGGGTCCATCGTCGGTGGCCTCGTCATGGCCGTGCTCAACAACGGTCTCCAGCTGCTCGGCATCGGCGCTGACCGTACCCAGGTCATCAAGGGTCTGGTGCTGCTCATCGCCGTCGCGTTCGACGTCTACAACAAGTCGCAGGGCAAGCCCTCGATCACCGGGCTGCTCACGCGCAACAAGGCCGCAGCCGCCCCCGCCGCACCCACCGCCGTGGATGCCGGTAACCCCGCGTCCGCTGCGGTGACCGACACCTCCACGGTCGTCAAGACCGAAGGCTGATGTAACCCACCTCGGTCGCCGCGACCCGGCATCCGACCCGCGCAGTACCTGACACCACATCACCCGCGTTCACGCGAACGCACCCCACAGAAAGAAGAACCATGCGATCACTCACCAAGGCCGTCGCCGTCACCGCGGCGCTGGGTCTGGCTCTCACCGGCTGCGGCCGCACCGAGGAGGCCACCCCCGAGGCATCGGGTTCCGGCTCGACCGCGGCAGCCGGCGGTTTCCCCGCTGACTCCGCCATCGGCATCGCCCTTCCGCAGAAGACCTCGGAGAACTGGGTCCTCGCCGAGAACCTGTTCAACGAGGGCCTCACCGCGGCCGGCTTCAAGGGCGACGTGCAGTTCGCCAACGGCGGCGTCTCCGAGCAGCAGAACCAGATCCAGGCCATGATCACCAAGGGTGCGAAGGTCATCGTCGTCGGTGCCATCGACGGCGCGCAGCTCGGCACCCAGCTCAAGGCGGCCAAGGACTCCGGCGCCACCGTCATCGCCTACGACCGTCTCCTGACGAACACGGCCGACGTCGACTACTACATCGCCTACGACAACTTCAAGGTCGGCCAGCTGCAGGGTCAGGCCCTGCTCGACGGTCTCGCCATGAAGAAGCCGGCCGGCCCGTACAACATCGAGCTGTTCGCCGGTTCGCCTGACGACAACAACGCGAAGGTGTTCTTCGACGGCGCCATGGAGGTGCTCAAGCCGAAGATCGACGACGGCACCCTGAAGGTCGTGTCCGGTCAGACGACCTTCGAGCAGGCCGTCACCCAGGGCTGGAAGGCCGAGAACGCGCAGAAGCGCATGGACACCCTCCTCGCCGGTTCCTACACCGGGTCCACCGCGCTGGACGGCGTCCTGTCGCCCAACGACACCCTGGCCCGCGCGATCATCACCTCGGTCAAGGCCGCTGGTAAGCCGATCCCGGTCGTCACCGGTCAGGACTCCGAGGTCGAGTCGGTCAAGTCGATCATGGCGGGCGAGCAGTTCTCCACGATCAACAAGGACACCCGCAAGCTCGTCGAGGAGACGATCGCGATGGTCGTCGCCCTCCAGAAGGGTGAGGAGCCCACGATCACCGACACCACGTCCTACAACAACGGTGTCAAGGTCGTCCCGGCCAACCTCCTCGAGCCGGTCATCGTCACCAAGGCGAACGCCGCCGAGGCCTACGCGAACGACCCGGTGCTCGGCCCGCTGACCAAGTGAGCCACGGCCTCACGGCCACCTAGCACCACTCGATCGGCCTGTCTGCTCCGGCAGGCGGGCCGATCGCCGTCCCGCGACGCGGCATCCAGTGCCCGTTCTCGTGCCCGGATGCCGGGTGGTGCGGGTCAGGCGTCGGATGCCGGTCGCGCGCGTTTCGCCTTCGTCTCGCCCCGGTGCCGCTTGGCGGTGAGGCGGCGTTCCGTCGAGCCACGGGTGGGGCGGGTGGCGCGGCGAGGAGCCGGGGGAGGAGCCATCGCGGTGCGCAGGAGGTCAGCCATCCGCTCGCGGGCGGCCACCCGGTTGCGCCGCTGCTGGCGGTGCTCGGAGGCGGCGACGACGAGCAGGCGGCCCCCGACCAGTCGCGAGTCCAGGGCCCGCAGCACCCGTTGGCGCTGGGTGTCGGTGAACGCCGGACAGGTCACGACGTCGAGCTCGATCTCGACGCGGCTGTCAGCGGTGTTCACCCCCTGCCCCCCGGGCCCCTGCGAGCGGGAGAACCGCTCGACGATCTCACCGGCGGGGATCGTCAAGCCCTGGGGAACGCCCGGGCCCGGCGGGACGACGAGGTCCATCAGGGCCGGCCCGTGTCGTCCTCGGGCTCGGGAGGCGGCAATGCCCCCTGCGCCTCGTCACGATCGGCCCACTCCAGGAGCGGGGCGAGGTCGAACACCGCGTCGTCGATGCCGGCGTGCAGGTCGCCGAGGGCTGCGAACCGGGCCGGGACGGTGGCGATGGTGAGCTCTCGTGGCTCGACGTCGTCGACCTCGTCCCAGCGGATCGGCGTCGACACCGTGCCGGTGGCGTTGCCGCGAACCGAGTACGCGGCGGCGATGGTGTGGTCGCGGGCGTTCTGGTTGTAGTCGATGAAGACGGCGCCGGGGTCGCGGTCCTTGCGCCACCAGGTGGTCGTCACGTCGTCGGGCAGGCGGCGTTCGACCTCGCGGGCGAAGGCGAGGGCTGCTCTGCGCACGTCGCCGAACCCGTGGTCGGGAGCGATCCGCACGTACACGTGCAGGCCCGACCCGCCACTGGTCTTGGGCCACCCCACGGCGCCGAGCTCGTCGAGCACCTCGTGCGTGACCTGCGCCGCGCGTCGCACGCGCGAGAACGGAGCGTCCGGCATCGGGTCGAGGTCGATGCGCCACTCGTCCGGCTTCTCGGTGTCGGCCCGCCGGCTGTTCCACGGGTGGAACTCCACGGTGCTCATCTGCACGGCCCAGGCCACGTCGGCCAGGCGGGTCACGCACAGCTCGTCGGCGTGCAGGCCGTAGCGCGGGAAGTGCAACCGCACCGTCTCGACCCACGGCGGGGCGCCCCGGGGCAGGCGCTTCTGGTGGACCTTCGGCCCACTCACCCCGTCCGGGAAGCGGTGCAACATGCAGGGTCGCTCGCGCAGGGCCCGCACGATGCCGTCGCCGACGGACAGGTAGTAGTTCACGAGGTCGAGCTTGGTCTCGCCACGGGCCGCGAAGTAGACCCGCTGCGGACTGGACACCCGCACGTCGAAGCCCTCGACGTCGAGGACGACGGGTTCCCCGAACTCACCCTTGCGCGAGGCCATGACCGACACCGTATGCCGTCAGCGGGGGGACGTAGGGTTGACCCGACATGAGCACTCTCTTCGACGGCCTCGACTTCGGTGAGTTCGACCCTGCCAAGGTCGACGCCGCCGGGGTTCCGACGTGGGCCCAGGCCGCCGCTGCCGGGCGTGGGCCTGACGGCGGCCCCGACGCCCTGGAGCGGGGGCCGGTGCGCACCGACCCCGAGGAGCTGCTCGTCGGCCTGAACCCGCAGCAGCGCGAAGCCGTGCTCCACGAGGGTGGGCCGCTGCTGATCGTCGCCGGTGCCGGGTCGGGCAAGACCCGGGTGCTGACCCAGCGCATCGCGTACCTCCTGGCTGCCCGCGGGGTGCAACCGGGTCAGATCCTCGCGATCACGTTCACCAACAAGGCCGCCGCCGAGATGCGCGAGCGGGTGTCCGCTCTCGTCGGGCCACGGGCCAAGGCGATGTGGGTGATGACCTTCCACAGTGCCTGCGTGCGCATCCTGCGCCGCGAGGCCGACAAGGTGGGCATGCGCTCGACCTTCTCGATCTACGACGCCGCGGACTCGCAGCGCCTGATGTCGATGGTCCTGCGCGACATGGACCTCGACCCCAAGCGCTACAACCCGCGCTCGTTCAGCCACCAGGTGTCCAACCTCAAGAACGAACTCGTCGACGAGGAGACCTTCGCGAGTCGCACGGGCGAAGCCAGCCCGCACCAGGAGCAGGTGCTCGCCGAGGCCTACTCGATGTACCAGCGCCGCCTGCGTCAGGCCAACGCCATGGACTTCGACGACCTCATCATGACCACGGTCCACATGTTCCAGGCCTTCCCCGACGTGGCCGAGCACTATCGACGGCGCTTCCGGCACGTCATGGTCGACGAGTACCAGGACACCAACCACGCGCAGTACCAGCTGATCCGTGAGCTCGTCGGCTCCGAGAGCACCCGCGCCGAGCACGGCGTCGAACCCAGCGAGCTCGTCGTCGTCGGTGACGCCGACCAGTCGATCTACGCCTTCCGGGGGGCGACGATCCGCAACATCGAGGAGTTCGAGGTCGACTACCCCGACGCTCGCACCATCCTCCTTGAGCAGAACTACCGCTCCACCCAGACCATCCTGCGGGCTGCCAACGCGGTCATCGCCCGCAACGAGAAGCGGCGCGAGAAGAACCTGTGGAGCCAGAGCGGCGACGGCGCGCGCATCGTCGGCTACGTCGGCGACAACGAACACGACGAGGCGTCGTTCGTGGCGCGCACCATCGACCGACTGGGTGACGAGCACGGCATCCGGCCACGCGACGTCGCGGTCTTCTACCGCACCAACGCCCAGTCCCGGGCCCTGGAAGAGGTCTTCGTGCGCGTCGGCCTGCCCTACAAGGTGGTCGGTGGCACGAGGTTCTACGAGCGCCGCGAGGTCAAGGACGCGTTGGCCTACCTGCGGGTGCTGTCCAACCCGACCGACACGGTGAACCTGCGCCGCATCCTCAACGTGCCCAAGCGCGGCATCGGCGACCGGGCCGAGGCGTGTGTCAGCGCCCTCGCCGAGCGCGAGCGGATCCCGTTCGTGGCGGCGCTTGGCCGCCCCGAGGACGCCCCCGGCATCGCCACCCGGTCGGTGACCGCCATCAAGGGGTTCACCACTCTCCTGGAGAGCCTCGGGCACGTGCGTGATGACGAGGATGCCGGCGTGGCCGACCTGCTCGAGGCCGTCCTCGACCGCTCGGGGTACGTCGCCGAGCTGCGCGAGAGCCGCGACCCGCAGGACGAGACGCGCGTCGAGAACCTCGCCGAGCTCGTCGCCGTCGCCCAGGAGTTCGACGAGGCGCGCCGCGAGACCGGCGAGGTCATCGCCCTCGAGGACTTCCTCGAGCAGGTCTCACTCGTGGCCGACGCCGACGAGATCCCCGACACCGAGGAGGCCGAGGCGGCCGGGGTGGTGACCCTGATGACCCTGCACACGGCCAAGGGGCTGGAGTTCCCCGTCGTCTTCCTCACCGGCATGGAGGACGGCACCTTCCCGCACATGCGCAGCCTGGCCGACCCCAAGGAGCTCGAGGAGGAGCGCCGACTGGCCTACGTCGGGATCACCCGGGCCCGTGAGCGGCTGCACCTGTCGCGGGCAGCAGTGCGTTCGGCGTGGGGAGCGCCGCAGTACAACCCGCCGTCACGCTTCCTCGACGAGATCCCCGCTGAACTGCTCCAGTGGGAGCGCGAGCTCTCCGGGGCGGCTGCCGTGGGGCGTCGGGACCAGCGTCCGGCCGTCGCGACCCTCGCCGCTCGTCCGGGCGTGCGATCGCCGGGCAACCGGCCGGTCATCGCGTTGTCGGCGGGGGACCGGGTGACCCATGACAGCTATGGCCTGGGCACCGTCGTGCGCACCCTCGGAGAGGGTGACAAGACGCAGGCCGAGGTGGACTTCGGCGGAGAGCTCGGGGTCAAGCGCTTCGTGCTGCGCTACGCCCCGCTCGAGAAGCTCTAGGAGATCATCCTCGTCAGCCGACGAGGATGCCCTTCTTCTTCAGCCAGGGGAAGGGGTTGATCGGGTCGCCGCCACCGGGGTGGATCTCCAGGTGCAGGTGCGCCCCGAACGAACGCCCGGTGTTGCCCACGGCGCCCACGACGTCGCCGGGCATGACGCTCTGGCCCGCCTTGACGTCCATCCGGCTCATGTGGTGGTACGTCGACGACGTGCCGTCCCAGTACTTGATCTCGACCTTGTTGCCGGCGACGGAACTGTAGGCGGCGTGGACGACCGTGCCCTTGGACATCGCGTACAGCGGGGTGCCGACCGGCGCCGCCACGTCGATGCCGTTGTGGTTGCGGCCCCAGCGGGGGCCGAAGTCGGAGGTGTGGCGGCCGGTGCGGATCGCCTTGACCCACTTCTTGCCGTTGCGCTCTGCCTCGGCCCGGGCCTTCGCCTTGGCGGCCGCCTTGCGCTTGGCGTCGCGGGCAGCGCGATCCTTGGCCTCGACACGACCTTGGAGGGCTGCCGTCTGCATCGAGGAGTCCTGTCGGCGCACCGCGAGGTCGATGACCGTTGCCTCGTCAGCAGCCTGCTCCGTGCGCGCCGTCTCCGACTGCGCTCCAGAGAGGTCGAGCGTCAGCGGGGCCGCGACCGGAACCGCCGACTCGGCCATCGTGGCGCCGGTTGTCGTCACCATGAGCGCGGCAGCCGCGGCCGTCGGGAGCACGAAGCTCGAGCTCAGGGCTCGAGGCAGGCGCGCACTGCGAGCCGGACGGTGCCGACCGGCATAGTGACGCCCTTGATAGGACGAAGAACTCAAGAGGGTCCTCAAGGGTCAGGGGAAACTGGGCTTGCCTCACCCTACCGTGACCATTCCGTGATACAAATTCCGCGTCCACACCCCGGCCCCTTCAGTTACGCGCGCGCGGTCGCCGCACACCCCTGACGTGGGCTTTTGGCCCGCCCGTGATCCCCGTCACGACCGCGGGCGGCAGGCCGTCACTCGTCGCGGACGAGAGGGGTGACGCCCGAGCGCAACGTGCTGCCGTCGGCATCCAGATGCGCCAGGGCGGTCGAGATGCCGTGCACGACCTCGCCGAGCATCGGAAGCGTCAGGTGCCCCGCGCCGTGGAGGCGCACGTTGCGGGCGCTCAGGTCCTGGTGGCGCAGGGCCGCGGCCCGCTGCGGCACGATCGCGAGGTCGGTGTCCGACCAGTAGGAGATGAACCTGGTGCGGCAGCCCCGCACGGGGCGGGCGAGCTCGCGCATGAGCCCGCTGCCGGGCCGCATCTGCTCCATCAGCCGGGTCGGCACGGCGTAGGCGGCATACGTGCCGGTGTGGGGCGTGCCCAGGGTGACCAGGGTGTGCACCCGGGCGTCCCCGCCGAGCCGGGTGACGTAGTAGCGGGCGATGAGCCCGCCGAGGCTGTGCCCGATGATGTGGATGCGCTCGAAGCCGGTCTCGGCGACGATCTGCTCGACCTCGGCCCCGAGGCCGGCTGCCGCGGACCGCACGTCGGTGAGGATCGTCGAGTAGTTCATCGCGAAGACGTTCGAGAACCCCCGACGGGTCAGCCCGCGCCGCAGCAGCGTGAAGATCGACCGGTTGCTGACGATGCCGTGGACGAGCAGGATCGGGGTGCCGGCGGCCTCGATGTTGGAGACGAGCAGGCCGCGTTGCACGGGGGGCAGGTGCTCGAGCCGGTACGCCGGCCCGGTGCGCGACGCGCGACTGCCGACCAGGCCGAGCGGCCACGTCGCGACGTGGGCCGTCATCCACGCAGCCTCCACGGCGCAGCCGGCGAGCACCGCGGGGTCCAGCGCCGCCCGCGAGAGCCCTGCCACGGCATCCACGGTGGCCCGCGCACGACCCATCACCGACAGCCCCGTGGGGGTGGTGTCCTGCTCGGGGTCGGCCACCGGCCGCAGGGAGTTCGCCATGGCTCCTCCACTGTAGGGCGCGGATGCCGCCCGCACCGGTCGTCGCGGACCCTGACCTTCCAGCGTGAGAAGCGTCCCACCCAGCGCCCGGAGCAGACCTCGGCTGCCCATGAGGGTGCTGACCCCGTTAGGCTCCCCACCGGACCACCTACTGCCAACAGCAAGGACGGATCGCCCCGTGGATCTCTTCGAGTACCAGGCCCGTGACGTGTTCGAGAAGCACGGTGTGCCCGTGCTCGCCGGGGCCGTCGCCACGACACCTGAACAGGCCCGTGAGGCGGCCGAGCGCATCGGCGCGGCCAGTGGCGGGGTGACCGTGGTCAAGGCCCAGGTCAAGGTCGGGGGCCGCGGCAAGGCCGGCGGCGTCAAGGTCGCGAAGACCGCCGACGAGGCGCAGGAGCACGCCAGTGCGATCCTCGGCATGGACATCAAGGGCCACACCGTGCACCAGGTGATGATCGCCCAGGGCGCCCGCATCGACGAGGAGTACTACTTCTCGATCCTGCTCGACCGCGCGAACCGCACCTACCTGGCCATGTGCTCCAAGGAGGGCGGCATGGACATCGAGCAGCTCGCCGTCGAGCGCCCGGACGCCCTGGCCCGCGTCGCCGTCGACCCCAACGTCGGCATCGACGACGCCAAGGCCCGCGAGATCGTCGAGCAGGCCGGCTTCGACGCCGAGACCGCCGCGAAGATCGAGCCCGTGCTCAAGACCCTCTGGGCGGTCTACCGCGACGAGGACGCCACCCTCGTCGAGGTCAACCCCCTCGTGCGCACCGAGGACGGCGACATCGTGGCGCTGGACGGCAAGGTCTCGCTCGACGCGAACGCCTTCTTCCGCCACCCGGAGCACGAGGCGCTCGAGGACAAGGCCGAGACCGACCCTTTGGAGGCCGCTGCCAAGGAGAAGGACCTCAACTACGTCAAGCTCGACGGCTCGGTCGGCATCATCGGCAACGGTGCGGGACTGGTCATGAGCACCCTCGACGTCGTGGCCTACGCCGGCGAGGAGTTCGGTGGCCAGAAGCCCGCCAACTTCCTCGACATCGGTGGCGGCGCGAGCGCCCAGGTCATGGCCGACGGGCTGCACATCATCCTGTCCGACCCGCAGGTCAAGAGCGTCTTCGTCAACGTCTTCGGCGGCATCACCGCCTGTGACGCCGTCGCCAACGGCATCGTCGGGGCGCTCGACGCCCTCGGCGACGAGGAGGACCGCCCGCTGGTCGTCCGCCTCGACGGCAACAACGTCGAGGAGGGTCGGCGCATCCTCGCGGAGCGCAACCACCCCCGAGTCATCATCGAGGCCACGATGGACGGCGCCGCGCGCCGTGCCGCCGAGCTGGCTTCCCAGGCCTGACCCACCCGAGCGCGAAGAGAGACGTAGACAACCCATGGCCATCTTCCTCACCGCAGACTCCAAGGTCATCGTCCAGGGCATGACCGGCTCCGAGGGCATCAAGCACACGCAGCGGATGCTGCGCTCCGGCACCGACGTCGTCGGCGGCGTCAACCCCCGCAAGGCCGGCACCACGGTCGAGTTCGAGGGCGGAACGACCGTCCCCGTGTTCGGCAGCGTCGCCGAGGCGATGGCGGCCACCGGGGCTGACGTCAGCGTCATCTTCGTGCCCGCCGCCTTCACGAAGGCCGCCGCCCTCGAGGCCGTCGACGCCGGCATCCCGCTCGCCGTCGTCATCACCGAGGGCGTCGCCGTCAAGGACACCGCGGAGTTCTACAACTACGCCAAGGACAAGGGCACGACCCGCATCATCGGGCCGAACTGCCCGGGTCTGATCAGCCCCGGTGCCGCCAACGCGGGCATCATCCCGGCCGACATCTCCGGCCCCGGCCGCATCGGGCTGGTGTCGAAGTCGGGCACCCTGACCTACCAGATGATGTACGAGCTGCGGGACTTCGGGTTCTCCACGGGCGTCGGCATCGGCGGTGACCCGATCATCGGCACCACCCACATCGACTGCCTCGAGGCGTTCCAGAACGACCCCGACACCGACGCCATCGTCATGATCGGCGAGATCGGTGGCGATGCCGAGGAGCGGGCCGCGGCCTACATCAAGGACCACGTCACCAAGCCGGTCGTCGGCTACGTCGCGGGCTTCACCGCCCCCGAGGGCAAGACGATGGGCCACGCAGGCGCGATCGTGTCGGGCTCGTCGGGCACGGCCCAGGCCAAGAAGGACGCCCTCGAGGCGGCCGGGGTCAAGGTCGGCAAGACGCCGTCCGAGGCGGCCCAGCTGATGCGAGAGATCATGCAGTCCCTCCAGGCCTGATTCACACGAGTTCGAGGGCCGCTCGGCGTTGCACTGCAACTGTCGGGCGGCCCTCGCGCACACTGGTGCCGATGACTGTCGTCGACCGCCTCCGCTCCGCCTTCCCCGGCTCCACCGACCCCGGGGACGATGCCGAGCCCACCGACGGCTCGACCCCGGACACCATCGAGACCGCTGAGCCCGCACCGTGGTGGCGCGCAGCCGTCGTCGGGCTGGTGACGGGGCTGGCCTCCCTGCTCGTCGTGCTCGCACCGGTGGTGCTGGCCTGGCTCACCGACCCGATCGACGGCAGCACCCTGTGGCAGGCCGTCGGCACCGGCGCAGCGTTCTGGCTGCTCAGTTCGGGGGCCCACCTCTCGGTGGGGCCGATCGCACTCTCCCTCGTGCCGCTGCTGGCACTGGCCCTGCTCGTGATCGTGGCCCGACGCGGCGCCCGCGAGGCGTTGGCGGAGGTCACCACCGAGGGCGAGCACTGGCACGGACTGCTCCCCGCCCCGCTCGCAACCGCGCTGGGTGCGTGGTGGGGCGGGTACGCCGTCGCCGTCGCCGCAGCGGTCGGGCTCAGCATCCCGGGCGCGTTCTCGGTCTCCGCGCTCAGCCTCGCCCTCCCGCTGGTCCTCGTACCGCTGCTGTCCGCCGCCCTGGCCGTGCGCCCCCTCGTGCGCGACGAACCCGACGTCCTCGGACCGGTGCTGAACCCCGATCGCGTCCCTGACCTGGTCCGTCGCGGCATCCGCCCGGGGATGGCGGGTGTGCGGGCGCTGTTCGCCGTGGCAGCCGTCGTCGTCCTGAGCGCCGTGGCCCTGTCGTGGGGGGAGGTGTCCACCATCTCCGCGGAGGTCGGTGCTGCGGGCGTCGGCAGCGTGGTGCTGGCCCTGGCCCAGCTCGCCTACCTGCCCAACATCGCGGTGTGGGTCATCTCCTTCCTCGCAGGCCCGGGGTTCCAGGTCGTCGAGGGGGGCGCCGTCACCTGGTCGGGCTCCGAGGGTGGCCTGCTGCCGATGGTCCCGGTGCTCGCAGCCCTGCCGCAGCCCGGAGCCTTCCCGTGGTTCGTGGCGCTCAGCGTGCTCCTCGTCGTGGGCGTGGGGTCGTTCATCGGCCGGCGTGCGCTGCGTGAGGTCGCCCGGCTGTCACGGCTGCGCACCAAGGCCGCGGCCGCGCTGTCGGCGTGCGCGGTGACGGCAGTGGTCGTCGTCGCCCTCGACCTCGTCGCCGGCGGCGCCGCGGGGCAGTTCCGGCTCTCGGCCGT
>JAGNQK010000021.1:15823-25873 GCA_017989115.1 Dermatophilaceae bacterium
CCCGGCTGTCACGGCTGCGCACCAAGGCCGCGGCCGCGCTGTCGGCGTGCGCGGTGACGGCAGTGGTCGTCGTCGCCCTCGACCTCGTCGCCGGCGGCGCCGCGGGGCAGTTCCGGCTCTCGGCCGTGGGCGCACCGGACCTGAGCCTGTTCGTTGCCCTCTTCCTCGAGCTGTCCCTCGGCGCACTGGTCGCCGTGCTGCGCGACGCCTGGACCCTGCGGCGATGACCCACCCCCTGCGCCTGGTCGTCCTCGTCTCCGGCTCGGGGAGCAACCTGCAGGCCCTCATCGACGCCGCCGCAGAGCCCGGCGCCCCGTTCCGGGTGGTCGCCGTCGGGGCCGACCGCGACGGCACCCTGGGCCTCGAGCGCGCGGTGGGCAACGGCATCCCGACGTTCGTCTGCCGCGTTCCCGACTACACGACCCGCGCCGACTGGGACGAGGCGCTGGCGCGCCTGATCTCGGATGCCGTCCCCGACCTCGTCGTGTCGGCGGGCTTCATGAAGGTGCTGGGCCCCACGGTGCTGGCCCGCCACCGGGTGATCAACACGCACCCGGCGCTGCTGCCGAGCTTCCCCGGCGCCCACGGGGTGCGTGACGCGATGGCGCACGGCGTGCGGGTCACGGGGTGCACGTGCCACTGGGTCGACGCAGGCGTCGACACGGGGGCGATCATCGACCAGCGGGCGGTGCGCGTCGAGGACGACGACACCGTCGAGACCCTGCACGAACGGATCAAGGTGCTCGAACGGGACATGCTCGTCGAGGTCGTGCGCTCGCTCGCCGCAGACCGCTCGTGGCAGGGCGCCTGAGTCGGTGGGCTCAGCCGCCGAGGGAGCGCAGTCGCGCGGCGATCGCCTCGGGTCGGGCGTCGTTGACCCAGCCGCCGACGCCGCTCTCGGACCCGGCGAGGTACTTCAGCGTTCCCGGCGAGCGCAGCACCGAGACCACCTGGAGGTGCAGGCGCGAGACGTCGCGGCCCTGGCGCACCGGGGCCTGGTGCCAGGCGGCGATGTAGGGCAGTGCGACGGGGCCGTCGTCCTCGGTGCGGTGGTAGCGGTCGAGGCGATCCAGCAGGTCGAGGTAGACCGTGGCGAGGTCGTCACGCTCGGCGTCGTCGAGGGCGACCAGGTCCGGCACGTCGCGGTGCGGGGCGAGGTGGACCTCGACCGGCCAGCGGGCCGCGTAGGGCACGTAGGCGCTCCAGTGTGTGCCACTGATGACGATGCGCGAGCCGTCGGCCTGCTCCGCGCGCAGCAGGTCGGACCCGAGCAGGCGGCCGGTGCGGGTGTGGTGCGCCTGCGCCTGCGCCAGGATCTCGCGGCTGCGGGTCGGGAGGTAGGGGTAGGCGTAGATCTGACCGTGCGGGTGGTGCAGGGTGACGCCGACCTCCGGGCCACGGTTCTCGAAGCAGAACACGTGCTCGACCTCGGGGATCTGCGAGAGCCGGGCGGTGCGATCGGCCCAGGCGTCGATGACCGTGCGCACTCGGCGCGGTGACAACGACCGGAAGCTCGTGTCGTGCTCGCTCGTGAAGCACACCACCTCGGTGCGGCCCAGCGCGGCCCGGTGCTCGAAGGGGTCCTCACCAGGGGCGTCGTCCACCGCGACGGGGGCGTAGGAGGGGAAGCGGTTCTCGATGACCACGACGTCGTAGTCGGAGTCGGGGATCTCGGTCGCGATGCTGCCGCGGCCGGAGGGGCACAGCGGGCACTCGTCGCGCGGTGGCAGCAGCGTGCGGTTCATCCGGTGGCCGGCGACCGCCACCCAGTCGCCGACGAGCGCGTCGTAGCGCAGGTGCCCGGCGGCGGCCCGCTCGGGCAGGGGGCGCTCGTCGTCGGTGGTGCGCGGCGGGGCACCGGGGGTGTCGTCGTAGTAGATGATCTCGCGTCCGTCGGCCAGGTTCCGCACGGTGCGCCGGACCGTTGCGGTGGCGCTCACTGCCGGCCACCCTTCGCGACGTCGCCGGCCTCGCGGGCGCTGGTCAGGTGGGCTTCAGCCACGGCGGCGAGCAGGAGGTGGTCGACGCTCTCCTCGAGGATGCCGCGCGCTCGCGACGGCACTCCCGCGTCGGTGATGAGGGTGTCGACCTCGTCCAGGGCCATGAACGTCGACAGGCCGACGATCCCCACCTTGGTGTGGTCCGCCAGCACGCACACCGAGCGGCTGGCGCCGACGAGGGCGCGGTTGGTCTCGGCCTCGACGAGGTTGGGGGTGGTGAGCCCGGCGTTGCGGTCGATGCCGTGGGCACCGAGGAAGAGGCGGTCGACGTGCAGGCCCTTCAGCGCGGACACGGCGACCGGCCCGACGAGGGCGTCGGACGGGGTGCGCACCCCACCGGTGAGCACGACCACGTGGTTGCCGCTGCCCTCGTGGAGCAGCTGGGCGACCGGCACGGAGTTCGTCACCACCGTGAGGGCGGGCATGTTGCGGATGGCCCGGGCGAACTCGTACGTCGTCGTCCCGGCGGAGATCCCGATGGTGGCCCCGGGCTCGACGAGGGCAGCCGCTGCCAGCGCGATGGCGTGCTTCTCCGCGGTCATCAGCGAGGACTTCGCGCTGAAGCCGGGCTCGTCGGCGGCCCGTGGCAGCAGGGCGATGGCGCCGCCGTGCACCCGCTCGAGCAGCCCCTCGGCGTCCAGGCGCTCGATGTCGCGGCGCACGGTCATGTCCGACACGCCGAGCTGGTCCACGAGCTCGGACACCCGCGCGGCGCCCGCTTCCTCGACGAGCGCGAGGATGGCGGAACGGCGCTGGCTGGCGAGCACGCTCACCCCTCCCGCACCACGGCCGCGGTGCGCGGCGACAGGTGGAGTGTCGGCCCGACGTCGGTGCTCGACACGAGGTCGTGGCCGGATGCCGTGACCTGGCATGCGTCGTCGGTGTGGTTCAGCACGAACAACCAGCTGCCGGAGTCGGATCGGCGTCGCACGACCTCCACTCCCGGCGAGGTGCGCACCACCGACTCGACGCCCGACTCGCGCAGGACGGTGTCCAGCAGGGAACCGAGGGAGGCGTCGTCGGGGAGGGTGCCCAGGTACCAGGCCACCCCGGCGTCTACGTCCCGACGGGTCACAGCCGGACGTCCGGCGAGGGGCCCGTTCGCGTAGGTCGTGACGACCTGCGCGTCGGTGGCCGTGGCGTCCTCGCTCCACTGCGAGCCGGTGCCGCCGTCCGAGAGCGCGACGCCCTCCTGCTCCCTCAGCGGGAAGAACTCCTCGACGCGCACGCCGAGCAGGTCACGGAACGCCCCCGGGTAGCCCCCGAGCCGGACGTGGTCGTTGGCGTCGCTGATCCCGGAGAAGTAGGTCACGACCACGTGCGCGCCGGCGGCGGCAGCGGCGGCGATCGACGCGGCATCCTCGTCGGACACGAGGTAGAGCGTCGGGACGACGACGACGCGGTAGCGCGACAGGTCGGCCGAGGGGTGCACGACGTCACAGGTGACTCCGCGGTCGCGCAGCAGCCGGTGGATGGTGTGCCCCGCGGTGGCGTAGTCGATGGCGCTGCTCGGCATGCACGGGCCACTCATGGCCCACAGGGCCTCGTAGTCCCAGAGGACCGCGACGTCGGCATCGACACGGCTGCCGAGGACCTCGCCGAGCCGGTCGGCGATCGCCCCGAGCTCGCACACCTCGCGGAAGCGGTCGCTGTCCTCACCGGCGTGGGGGACCAGGGCCGAGTGGAACTTCTCCGAGCCCGAGCGCGACTGGCGCCACTGGAAGAACCCCAGGGTGTCGGCGCCGCGGGCCACGTGGGCGA
The DNA here is from genome assembly GCA_017989115.1 of Dermatophilaceae bacterium. Classification (GTDB taxonomy): domain Bacteria; phylum Actinomycetota; class Actinomycetes; order Actinomycetales; family Dermatophilaceae; genus Fodinibacter. The sequence continues at coordinate 19,585 of JAGNQK010000021.1, forward strand.
GGGAGTCCAGGATCGTCCCTCCCGGCACCTTGGCGGGGTTGACGGGCTGCCAGTTGACCGCGCTCGTCGAGTGCTCCATGAGCATCCACGGGCGACCGCCGGCCAGCCCGCGGGTGAGGTCGCCGTGGAAGGACAGCTCGGCCTGGGGGTGCTCGAGGCTGTTGACGACGTAGTGGTCGGTGCTCACGACGTCCTGGTGCGGCGCCCAGTCGTGGTAGTCGAGGAGCCGGAACTGGCTCATCGTCATGAAGTTCGTCGTGATCGGCACGGTGGGGGAGTGCCGGCGGATGACCTCGTACTCGCTGCGGTAGAAGTCGAGCAGGGTGTCGGAGCCGAAGCGCGAGTAGTCGAGCACGTGGGTCGGGTTCGAGAACGTCGTCGTGATGCGCGGCGGGAGGATGTCGTCCCACGAGGTGTAGCGCTGGCTCCAGAAGGCCGTGCCCCAGGCGTCGTTGAGGGCGTCGAGGGTGCCGTGGCGCTGCTCGAGCCAGCGCCGGAAGGCGACCGCGCAGGTGTCGCAGTAACACGGCAGGTTGTGGCAGGCGTACTCGTTGGAGACGTGCCACATCGCGAGCGCCGGGTGGTCGTGGTATCGCGAGGCGAGGCGGTCGGTGAGGGCCAGCGCGAACTCCCGGTACAGCGGGGACGACGGGCACCAGGACTGGCGGCTGCCCGGCCAGAGGGTGTGGCCCTCGCGGTCGACGGGGAGGATCTCGGGGTAGGCCGAGGTGAGCCAGGGCGGGGGGGTCGCGGTCGCCGTGGCGAGGTCGACGGCGATGCCGTGCTCGCCGAGCAGGTCCATGATGTCGTCGAGCCAGTCGAAGGTGTACTCACCCTTGCTCGGCTCCAGCCACGACCACGAGAACACGCCGAGCGTGACGAAGCTGACGCCGGCTTCCGCCATCAGGCGCAGGTCGTCGGCCCACACTTCCCGGGGCCACTGCTCAGGGTTGTAGTCGCCGCCGAAGGCGATTCGGTTCTCGGGCCACTGACGCATGGTGGCCAGTCTGTGACCTTGAACAAACATCTGTCAACAACTATCAACAGCCAATCTCCCTCGACTCGGCGAACCGCCCTCGGTGCCCGGAGCGGCCCGATTCCTGTACGCAACGGGCGATTTGTTGCACGGTGGGCGCGACGATCGTGTCGAATCCGTAACCAACACCCCTTGACAGCGGCTGCCTCTGGCCAGAACACTCAGGTTCGTAGATGTTCGTTTCTGATCGAAGTTGTCAGAACAGCCCCGTCAAAGGAGACACCATGGCACGCCCGACCTCGCGTGAGGCACAGTTCTCGAGCACCCTCCCCGCCTCCGTGCGAGGCGTCGACCGGCGCAGCCTGCTGCGCGGCGCCATCGGCGCGGGGGCCCTCTTCGGAGGAGCTTCGCTCCTGGGTGCCTGCGGCAGCGACCCCGCCCCGGTGGCATCCGGCGGGGCTTCCGCCAAGGCCGGCCCGGTGTCCTTCGGCATCAACGAGGCCAAGGGTTCGGGCCCGGGCTACGAGCGCCTCATCGGCATGGCCGACGCCTACACGAAGAACACGGGCGCGGCCGTCACGACCAACGCCGTTGACCACAACACCTTCCAGGAGAGCATCAACACCTACCTGCAGGGCACGCCCGACGACGTCTTCACCTGGTTTGCCGGCTACCGCATGGCGCAGTTCGCCGAGAACGGCCTCATCAGCGACATCAGCGACATCTGGCCGATCGACGGCCTCAGCGACGCGTTCAAGAAGTCCTCGACTGCCCCCGACGGCAAGCAGTACTTCGTGCCGGTCCAGTACTACCCGTGGGCCGTGTTCTACCGGAAGTCGGTCTTCGAGAAGAACGGCTGGACCGCCCCCGCGACCAAGGCCGACTTCGACGCCCTCCTGAAGGACATGCAGGGCAAGAACATCACCCCGTTCGCCTTCGCCGCCAAGGACGCCTGGGCGCCGATGGGCACCTTCGACGTGCTCAACATGCGCCTGAACGGCTACGACTTCCACATGGAGCTGTGCCGGGGCAAGCAGAAGTGGGACAGCCCCGAGGTGCGCAACGTGTTCGCCACGTGGAAGACCCTGCTGCCCTACCACCAGGAGAACTCGCTCGGCCGCACCTGGCAGGAGGCCGCCACCTCGATGGCCAACGGTGAGTGCGGGATGTACCTGCTCGGCACCTTCGTCGTCGACGGCGTGCCGCCGGAGGCCGCAGCCGACCTCGACTTCTTCACCTTCCCGGCGCTCGACGACACCATCGGCAACGACGCCCTCGACGCACCCATCGACGGGTTCTGCGTCTCGGGCAGCAGTGAGAACCAGGAGCCGGCCAAGGCCTTCGCGAAGTGGCTCGGCTCGGCCGAGGCGGCCGACGCGGCGAACAACAACGCGTCCGCGCCGTTCATCGCCGCCAACTCCGGTGCCAGCACCGAGAAGTACGGCGAGCTGCAGAAGAAGTCGGCCGAGCTGGTCCAGAACGCGAAGTCGATCGCCCAGTTCCTCGACCGCGACACCAACGCCGACCTGGCGAACACCGTCATCACCGCATCGCTGCAGGAGTTCATCAAGAACCCCGACAACATCGACTCGATCACTACGTCCATCCAGCAGCAGGCCGCGTCCATCCTCGGCTGACGGACGAAGCGAGGAGAGGAGCCCCATGGCCATCACCACGACAAAACGACGCAGCAAGGGCAGCACGCGCCGCGTCGAGAAGCGACAGAGCACACGCGACCGCCTGGTCGTCATGGCGATGGTCGGGGTTCCCACCCTGTTCGTCATCTGGTTGGTCTGGCTCCCGGCGCTCGCGTCGGTGGCCCTGTCCTTCACGAGGTGGAACGGCTTCAAGCTGAGCGGCATCGAGTGGGTCGGTACCCAGAACTACAAGGACATCGTCACCATCTACCCGCCGTTCTGGCCCGCCATCCAGAACAACCTCATCTGGTTGGTCTTCCTGTTCATCCTGCCGACGATCCTCGGGATGCTCATCGCGGTCGTCCTCGACCGCGAGATGCGCGGGAGCCGGTTCTACCAGACTGCGTTCTACCTGCCGGTGGTCCTGTCGATGGCCCTCGTGGGCTTCATCTGGCAGCTGTTCTACTCCGCCGACCAGGGCCTGCTCAACGCCGTGCTCGGCACGAGAATCGACTGGTACGGCGACCCCGACATCAATTTGTGGTCGGTGCTCGTCGCCACCTCGTGGCGGCACACCGGCTACATCATGGTCATCTACCTGGCGGGCCTGAAGGGCGTCGACGCGTCGCTGCGTGAGGCAGCGGCCGTCGACGGGGCCGGCGAGGTCAAGACGTTCTTCCACGTCATCCTTCCGGTGATGCGGCCGATCAACCTGATCGTCCTGGTCATCGTCGTCATCGAGTCGCTGCGAGCGTTCGACCTCGTCTGGATCATCAACAAGGGCCGCAACGGGCTCGAGCTCATCTCGGCCCTGGTGTCCCAGAACGTCATCGGCGAGGCCACCCGGTATGGCTTCGGTTCGGCGCTCGCCGTGATCATGATGCTCATCTCGTCGGTCTTCATCACCATCTACCTGCGCATCGTCTTCCAGGAGGAGCGCCGATGAGCGCCACGACCACCTCAGCCACGACCACGGGCGCGGCCAAGCCGTCCGTCCACACGGGCGCGGGCGGGGTGATGAACAAGCGCCGCGGCACCATCGCGACGATCGTCATGCTCATCCTCGCGCTGCTGTGGCTCTTCCCCTTGCTGTGGGCCCTGTACAACTCCTTCCGCAGTTACAGCTACACGCAGACCAACGGCTACCTCTCCTTCGGCGGCTGGACGCTGGAGAACTACCAGAACGCCTGGGACCGCGGCAACTTCGGTCTGCACCTGAAGAACTCGCTGCTCATCACCATCCCGGCGGTGTCCTTGACGCTCTTCCTGTCCTCGATGGTCGCGTTCGTCCTGGCGCGGTTCTCCTACCGCTTCAACCTCACCCTGCTCGGGGTCTTCCTGGCGGCCAACCTGCTGCCCCCGCAGGCGCTGCTCATCCCCGTGTTCAAGATGTTCCGCGAGATCCCGCTGCCGACGTTCATGAGCGAGGGCGGCACGATGCTGAACAGCTTCTGGGCGCTGATCCTGGTCAACACCGCCTTCCAGATGGGGTTCTGCACGTTCGTGCTGAGCAACTACATGAAGACGCTGCCGTACGAGATCTACGAGTCCGCTCAGCTCGACGGCGCGAGCGTCTGGCGCCAGTACTGGCAGTTGACCATGCCTCTGGTGCGACCGGCGATGGCGGCCCTGGCTACCTTGCAGGTCACCTGGATCTACAACGAGTTCTTCTGGGCGACCGTTCTCATCTCCAAGGGTGACAAGCTGCCCGTCACGAGCGCCCTGAACAACCTGCGCGGCCAGTTCTTCGCCGACACCAACCTCGTGGCGGCCGGGTCGATCATCGTCGCCCTGCCCGTGCTCATCGTCTTCTTCGTGCTGCAGAAGCAGTTCGTGGCCGGCCTCACCCTCGGCTCGACCAAGGGATGAGCACACCGCTGGTCATCGTTCGCGGTGCTGGTTCCGCCCTCGTCCTCACGCAGGACGAGGGCGGTGCCCTGCCGCACGTCGTGCACTGGGGCACCGACCTCCCGGATGCCGTGCTCGGCGACCTCGCGCACCTCACCGGCGCGCCCGTCCCGCACAACCAGCCCGATGCCCCGTGGCACGTCTCCGTCCTGCCCACGTCGGGCCAGGGCTGGCTCGGCACGCCGGCGCTGGAGGTCCACCGGGCCGGCGGACGGACCGCTCCTCGGTGGGTGGCCACCCTCGAGGGCGGCGACCACGACGCGACGGTGCGTGCGACGGCATCCGACATCGGTCTCGACGTGGTCGTGCGCTACCGCCTCGACGAGCACGGGGTGCTCACCGTCGAGACCGAGCTGACCAACACCGCCGCCGAGGGTGAGCCCGTCGACGTGGGGGCGCTGCGCGCCGTGCTGCCCCTGCCGACCCGCGCCGACGAGGTGCTCGACCTCACGGGCCGCTGGTGCCGCGAGCGCGCGCCGCAGCGGCGCCCGCTCACGGACGGCACGTGGGTGCGCACCGGTCGTCGGGGGCGCACCGGCCACGACGCGACCCTCCTCATGGCCGCTGGTACCACCGGTTTCGGCTTCCGCTCCGGAGAGGTGTGGGCCACCCACGTCGCGTGGAGCGGCAACCACGAACACCTCGTCGAGCGCCTGCCCGAGGGTGCCGGCGCCCACGCCGCCGTGCTCGGTGGTGGTGAGGCGCTGACCCCCGGTGAGGTCAGGCTCGCGCCGGGGGAGACCTACCGGGCACCGAGCGTCGTGTTCGTCCACTCCACCGAGGGGCTCGACGGCATCACCCGCGCCCTCGTGCACCACCAGCGCGCCCAGCCGGGGTACCGCACCACCGCGCGGCCGCTCGTGCTCAACACGTGGGAGGCCGTCTACTTCCAGACCGACCTCGACCACTTGCGCCGCCTCGCCGACACGGCTGCGGCGATCGGCGTCGAGCGCTTCGTGCTCGACGACGGCTGGTTCGGATCGCGACGCGACGACCACCGCGGCCTCGGGGACTGGGTGGTGTCGCACGAGGTCTGGCCCGACGGGCTCAGCCCGCTCGTCGACCACGTCAAGGGTCTGGGGATGGAGTTCGGGCTCTGGTTCGAGCCCGAGATGGTCAACCTCGACTCCGACCTCGTGCGCGCCAACCCGCACTGGGTGCTCGGCCCGGTGGCGGGCGCGCCGCTGCCCTCGCGCCACCAGCACGTGCTCGACCTGGCGAACCCCGACGCCTTCGCGCACGTCCTGGAGGCGATGAGCTCGCTCGTGGCGGAGTTCGGCATCGACTTCATCAAGTGGGACCACAACCGCGACCTGCACGAGGTGGTGCGCACCGACGGCTCCGGCACGGATCGACCCGCCGTGCACGCCCAGACGAGCGCGACCTACCGGCTCGTCGACGAGCTCAGGCGGCGGCATCCGGGTCTGGAGATCGAGTCGTGCTCCAGCGGTGGGGCGCGTGTCGACCTCGGCGTGCTCGAGCGCACCGACCGGGTGTGGACCTCGGACTGCAACGACGCCCTCGAACGGGTGGCGATCCAGCGCTGGACCGGGCTGCTCGTGCCGCCCGAGCGGATGGGCACGCACATCGGCCCGCCGACGGCGCACACCACCCACCGCCACCTCGACCTGTCGCTGCGCATGCTCGTCGCCCTCGGCGGGCACGCGGGACTGGAGTGGGACATCACGACGTGCAGCGCCGACGAACTCGACGCGCTGCGGGCGTGGTCGGCCCTCTACCGCGAGCTGCGACCGCTGCTGCACGGTGG
>JAGNQK010000022.1:0-10425 GCA_017989115.1 Dermatophilaceae bacterium
CGCACTCATGCCAGCCCCTGCCCGGCTGGGACGCTGGCGGGGGTTGCCTGGCGCATCATCCGCCGGAGGCTGAGACGCGCGCCGTCGAGGTCTTCGGTGCTGGTGGTGATTTGTTGTTCGAGCGCTGACTTGGTGGTGATGGCTGCCGTGAGTTGTGCGCGGAGCGTGGCGGGTTCGGTTTCGAGGCTTGAGATCCGGTCGACGAACTCTTGTCGGGTGGTGGTGTCGAGTTCGGCGCCGAGGTTGAGCTGTACCCGGGTCCGGAGGCGGTCGCGCTCGGTTCGAAGATCGCGGATCTCTTCACGGGCGGGGGTCAGGTCAGTCGTCAGTGAGTGGCTGGTGGCGGGGGTGGGGTGTGACTCTGGTCCGCTGTCGAGCTGGTCGCGGATGGCTTCGCGGACGGCGCTGAGGAGCTCGGGGGCGTTGTAGACGAACGAGGTTGAGACTTGGGCTTCGCGGGCGACTCGGGCGATGGTGACGCGGTGGCCGGCGTTGTGGATGCGGTGGGTAGCTGCGCGGACGAAGTCGCGCTTGGCGGTGAGGTCGCTTCGGCGTGCTGCGACGAGGTTTACCGGTGGGCGGCGTGTCATTGGAGGTCTCCGTGGGTGACGGTGAAGGGCAAGTTTGGGCGGCTGGCGCGGTCTTGTTGTAGGAGGGCGTCGGCGATGGCTTGGTCGGCCCTCGTCGCGGAAGGTGTAGAAGTGCGGGATCACGAGGCCTCTGTGAAGGTGAGCAGCCGGTCGCGGTAGTGCTCGTACTGCTTCCGGCGAGCAGCCAGCTCAGCAGGCAGCCCGACGCTGAGGTCGTTCACGAGCGCGTCGAACCTGTCGAGGAGGTCTACAACTCGCTTCTGCGTTTCCTTGGTTGGAACGGGGACCTCGACCGAGCGAACAATCTCGGCGTTTAGGTTCTTGACCGTCCCAGCACCTGCCCGACGAGCAAACTCCTCCTGCATGGGACTGGATCGCAATAGGTAGTAAAGGTAGTCAGGGATGAAGGACGCCTCGAAGCCACTGACGGCGAGCCACCCGTCATGAATGTAGCCGTCAATCTTCGAGATGTACGGCCGACCGAAGCTCATCGAGTTGGACAGTACGAAGTCACCTGGTCGAACGCGCCGCGACTTGGCGGCCCCTTCCGGGGTGACCCGCTGTCCTGTGCCAGTGATGAACTTGCCCCGCGCAGGAACGTCGCCGATCTTGATCCAAGGAACACCACCGGGGTCGTTCGTGATGAACTTCTGGATCGGGCGCGGGGATGCGCCGCGAACGATGGTCGCCAATTCGCCAAACCTGACTCGCGGGACCTGCTCTTTGTTGGCGAGCAGCAATCCGGCATAGTGCTCGTACTGGGCGCGGCGGGCTTCCAGCTCCGCTTCCAGCTCCGCTTCCAGCTGAGAGAACTGGTCCAAGATTCTCACGATCTCGCGCTGAACCTCGAGAGGCGGCACTGGGATGCGGAGGTCTCGCAGAATCGTCCAGTGCCGGTTGTAGCCCCGACTCGGAATGTCCAAGCGGTCGAGCGCGTAGAACCCGAACTTCGGCAACAGATCACCTCGCGCCTGAAGAACCTTGGTGCCGTCCGCCCCGGGGGCAAACTGGAAGTCAACCCACTTGACTGCGCGGGTGTGGTCACCAAAAACGACGTACTCTCCGAGCGGCACCGCAAGTGATAGATCATCAGTAAACCCGGCGATCGCACTTTGCCCTTGATCTACGACTGGAATCGCGGACCCTTTCGCGTAGTCCGTGCGCGGCACGCCGCGCGCAGTGGCCACGACAGCAAAGGCAGACCCGACCGACTTGCATTTGACGCCATTGGGGCAGTGGGTTGACAGCAAGTCGTCGATACGGCTCATGGCTTCTTCCCCTCGAGGTCTCGCTGGGCGCTCTTGATGCTCTCCAGGTAGGCCGCCTCGACCTCGCTCGGCCGTGCCGACTGGTTGGCGCGGTACGTGGCGTACTCGCCCTCCGCCTTCGCCTTCGCCGTGTCGTGGCTGACCGTGCCGGCGCCGCTGAGTACCGGCGCATCCATCGCCGCGATGAGCCGGTCGAGGTGGCTGAGCCAGTCGGCCATGTACGTCAGCTCGTGGTTCTGCGCCCGGAACTCGGCCGCGTCGAAGTACGCCGAGACCAGGGTGTTGAGCTTCTTCAGCTCGCCCTCGTCCAGGTAGTTCTTCGCTATCGACACCTCGGCCTTGACCGGCCGGGCCCCGGCGAACGTCGTCAGCCCCATGTTCGGCTGGTTGGCATCGGCCCGCTGCGCAACGACCTCAGCGGCGGTGTGGCCGTGAGCGGCGAAGTGCAGCTTGTTCTGGACGACCTTGAAGAACTCCGCCGTGGCCTCCGCCCTGGGGTCGTAGTCGACGCTCGTGGCGTAGAGGTCCAGCACCTGGCGGTAGAGCACCTTCTCGCTGCTGCGGATGTCGCGGATCCGCTCGAGCAGCTCACGCCAGTACGTGCCGCCACCGAGGTTCTTCAGCTTGGCGTCGTCCATCGTGAAGCCCTTGATCAGGTACTCCCGCAGTCGTTCCGTGGCCCAGATCCGGAAGCGCGTCGCCACCCCGGAGCGCACCCGGTAGCCCAGCGAGATGATGAGGTCGAGGTTGTAGTGCGGAATCGTCCGGGTGACCTCGCGCGAGCCCTCAACTCGAACCTGTCGGAAATCCCGACAGGTTGCCCCCTCGTCGAGCTCACCCTCGGCATAGATGTTTCCGATGTGCTCCACCACGTTGGTTCGCGACGTCTGGAAGAGCTCAGCGAGCTGCTGCTGGCTCAGCCAGACGGTCTCGCCCTCCAGCCGCACCTCGAGGGCCGGGGCACCGTCCTCGCGCTGGTAGACGATCACCTCCCCCGACGGCTCATCCCCCGTCACGCGTCACTCCCCTCGAGGTCCGCGACGATGGCGTCGATGGACGTGCGCAGCTCAGCCTGCCGGGCGACGATGCGGGCGATCTCGGCGTTCAGCTCGGTGATGTCGACGACCTCGCGGGTGTCCTGCGCCTCGACGTACGACGAGACCGCGATGTTGTAGTCGTTCGCGGCGATGTCGGCGTTGGGCACGAGCCGAGCCAGGTGCGCGGCATCCTCGCGGGCGGCAAACCGGTCGAGCACCACTTGCTGGTGCGCCTCCGTGAGCTTGTTCTTGTTGCCGAACCTCGTGAACTCGCCCGACGCGTCGATGAACAACACCGCGTTGTCGGCCTTCGACTTCTTCAGCACGATGATGCACGTGGCGATCGTCGTGCCGAAGAAGAGATCCGACGGAAGCTGGATCACGGCATCCACATAGTTGTTGTCGATGAGGTACTGGCGAATCTTGCGCTCGGCCCCGCCGCGGTAGAGGACCCCGGGGAACTCGACGATCGCCGCGGTGCCGTCGACGGCCAGCCACGACAGGATGTGCATCGTGAAGGCGAGGTCGGCCTTCGACTTCGGCGCGAGCACTCCGGCCGGCGCGTACCGCGGGTCGTTGATGAGCAGCGGGTTCGCGTCGCCGTCCCACTTGATCGAGTACGGCGGGTTGGACACGATCGCCTCGAACGGCTCGTCGTCCCAGTGCGCCGGGTCGATCAGGGTGTCGCCGTGGGCGATGTGGAACTGCTCGAAGTTCACGTCGTGCAGGAACATGTTGATCCGCGCCAGGTTGTACGTGGTCAGGTTGATCTCCTGCCCGTAGAAGCCCTGACGGACGTTCTCCTTGCCGAGCACCTTGGCGAACTTCAGCAGCAGCGACCCGGACCCGGCGGCCGGGTCGTAGACCTTGTTGACCTCGGTCTTGCCGAGCACCGTGATGCGAGCCAACAGCTCGGAGACCTCCTGGGGCGTGTAGTACTCACCCCCGGACTTGCCGGCCTGCGAGGCGTACATCTGCATGAGGTACTCGTAGGCGTCGCCGAACAGGTCGATCGTGTTGTCGCTGAAACTGCCCAGCGGCAGGTCCCCGATGGCGTCGAGCAGCTTGACGAGCTTCTCGTTGCGCTTGGCAACCGTCGGGCCGAGCTTGGAGCTGTTGACGTCGAGGTCGTCGAACAGGCCCTTGAGGTCGCCCTCGCTCTCGGTGCCGACGGCTGAGCCCTCGATGTTGGTGAAGACGCGCTGCAGGGTCTCGTTGAGGTTCTCGTCCGCGGCCGCCCGGGCCCGGACGTTGACGAAGAGCTCTCGCGGAAAGATGAAGTAGCCCTTCTCCGCGACGATGCCCTCCCACGCGGCCTGCGCCTTCGCGTCAGACAGCTGCGCGTAGTCGAAGTCGGGATCACCCGCCTCGCGCTCCTGAGAGTTCAGGTAGGCCGTGAGGTTCTCGGAGATGAACCGGTAGAAGAGGAACCCGAGCACGTACTGCTTGAAGTCCCACCCATCGACGCTGCCCCTCAGATCGTTGGCGATGCGCCAGATCATCTTGTGCAGTTCGGCGCGCTGGGACTCTTTGGTGCTCGGGGCCATCGGCTTCTCTCCTGCGCAGCGGTGCGCGTGGCGTCAGTTACGTCTGGCGCCCACCGTAGTCAGTCGGGCCGACAGGCATCACCAGGGCCAGCCGGACAGGGCTCACCCGTTGGCGATGAGGCGCAGCAGGTTCGCGTCGGGGTCGAGCAGCCCTCCGATGCGCAGGCCCGAGGCCTCCAGCTTGGGGAGGTGAAGCCGCGGCCACCCCTGCTCACCCACCGGCACCCCGGCATCCGCACACACCTGGACGAACGAATCGACGTCGTCGAGGCGCAGGCAGGAGCTGAACGCGCTCGTCGCCGGGTCGAGATCGGGGAACGGGAAGAACTCGAGCACCACCGGCCCCCGGGCGAGGATCATCCACCCCTGGTCGCGGTACTGCTCCACGAAGCCCAGCCGAGCGTAGAAGGCCGAGGTCGCCGCGAAGTCGCGCGATGCCAGGTTGGGCGTCGCCCGGTCACCCACGACGGTGCGAGCTGGGCAAGGCCCTCCCGTGCGATTGGCGCCCCCACCGGCCTGGAGCCGCCGCCGGAGCGCGGCAGGATCCTTGACCGTCAGGCCGTGAGCCTTCATCACCCTGACATAGGCGTCCACCTTGCGGTCGATCGACTCCTCCTGCGCCGCCGCATCCTCAGCGGCCTGCTCAGCAGCGGCAACCTTGGCGCGCATGTCAGGGTCGGGGGCGGAACTCGACCAGATCGCGCACAGTGACCGCCACGAAAACCGCCGCGTCACGCGGTCGCCTCCAGTTCCGCCACTCGGGCGTCAATGGCCTCTGCGAACCGGCGCACTTCGCCTGGGGCGATGCCGTTGACCGCTGCGGCCCGCCGCCAGGTCCTCACCGCTTGGACGACCTTGCGCACGACGTCAGCCGACTCGGCCGGGGACAGCCGACACGCCTGAGCGAGGTCGCACAGCGCGGCGACCTCCTCATGGGAATCGACGGCCCCGAGGATGCCGGTCATCCTGCGAGCCCGCAGATCGGGGTTGGGGTTGACGTCGAACAGCGGGCTCAGCGCCCATCCCCCGCGGCGGCGAAGGAACCCGTGGTTGCGCAGGTGGTCGTCGGTGTTGTGCACCGCGACGGAGAAGACGACCCTGGCAAAGAGTTCCTTGAGGTCCTCGTTCACCATCGCGCCGGATTCACTCAAGGCGTCAATGATGTCGACGTAGTCGCGATCGTCGCCATCGCGTGCCCCCACCAGCGTCATGGCACTGATGTAGCCCAGCCGCACACCACCGACCTCGCGGTCGAACCGGCTCACGAGCAGCACGGATCGAGACCCCACGGTGGTCAACCGGTTGCAGGGAACTCTCAACCCAGCGGCTTGAGCCAGGTCGAGCATGGTCTTCTCCCACGCCATGACATCCCACTCGTCAGCGGCATGCGGGAACTTCGCGATCATCAGTGTGCCGTCATCACCACGCACGGACGCCTTGGGGCGGGCCCCGCCCAACGATCCCGAACCGGCATCCAGCAAAGCCTTCACCGCTGAGAAGTCGTCGAGATCGGCATCCGACCCGACCCGGTCCGCGGATGCCAGCAACTGTGGAAGCGAGACCAGCCGGGGCACGTCCTCGTGCGGGCCCAGGAACGGACCGTCACCGTCCCGGAAGCGCAGGTTGCCTTGCCGGGTGATGTCGCTGACGCCGAGCAGGTAGTCGGTCTCAGTTGCTGCGGGGAGCCGCTGGGATGCGTGCCGCTGCTCCGCTCGGCGGCGCTTGTCGAGCAGGTTGCGCCCCCACCGGTCGGGAGAGCAGTCGGCGAACGACCCCGGCAATCCATCGACGTACTGCTGCCCTGCCTGCCGAGGGAGCGCGGGCTCGAGGTCGTACCCGGATCGGTCAGCGAGATAGGCGACGTCGTACACGACGGTGGTGGTCACGTTCGATCGACGCGTGGTGAAGAAGGCCGTCCCCGCGAGCACCGGACGTCCATCGATGTCGACGTGGACCCTGACCTCGTTCAATGGCGCACCCGCTTCGGGAGCGCGGCCGACGCCCTCGCACGGCCGAGGTCGGTCTCGAACGGGTCGAGCGCATCGACCACCCGGTCAAGGGCACCCAACGCCCGCGCCACCGCCAGGACCGTGCCGAACGACACCGCCGGGTCACCGTGCTCCAGGCGGCGCAGTGTGTCGCGCGAGATGTTCGCCCGCTCAGCCACCTGCACGGCCGTGAGGTTCAGCATGCGCCGCCAAGCGCCCAGGTGCTCACCGACCTCCGTGGCGGCGCGCTGGACCCGCACCGGGGTCGGCTTGGCTGGCATCGCGACCTCTCACTGACTGATAATGACGGCTAGAGCACCCATCATGACATCTAGGGACTGACATGTCAGTCATTAGATTGATCCGCTTCAGTGGCGCGGCACGCTGCCGACACCACGATCAGCAGCCTCAGCCGGCGTGCACGACCTGCGCCGCGACCGCGTCGAGCACGGCGACGTCCCCGGTGTACGGCCCGTCCGCGCGCGGCCAGTGGGTGACGACGTCGGTGAACCCCAGCTCCGCGGCGCGCCCGGCCATCTCGGCGTAGAGCTCGACCGACTCCAGCGAGAACCGGGGTGAGGAGTCGAGCGAGAGGAGGCGGTCGAGCGGGCCGCGCCCCACGGCATCCACCGCGTCATCGAACCGCCGCACGAGCTCACCGACGTGGGCGAACCATTCGTCGAGGGTGTCACCGCGGCCGCCGTAGGTGATCCAGCCGTCGCCGAGCGTGGCCGCGAGCCGGATCGAGCGCGGACCGTTCGCCGCGACGAGCAGCGGCACCCGGTGGCGCACCGGGCCGGGCAGGGTGCGAGCCCCGCGCGCCGAGTACCAGGCCCCCTCGTGGTCGACGCGATCCTCGCGCAGCAGCCGGTCGAGCAACGGCACGAACTCGTGGAACCGGTCGACCCGCTGCTTGAGCGTGCGCTCCTCGCCGAGGATGCGCGCGTCGAGGTCGCCCCCGGTGCCGAGCCCGCAGAGGAACCGCCCGCCCGACACGTCGTCGAGGGTCAGCACGTCACGGGCGAACGTGTACGGATGCCGGTAGTTCGGCGACGACACGAAGGTGCCGAGGCCGATCGCCGAGGTCACACCGGCCGCCGCGGCCAGCGTCGGCACCGCCGCGAACCACGACGCGTCGGGCAGCCCGCCCCACACGAGGTGGTCGTAGGTCCAGGCGTGGTCGAACCCCATGTCCTCGGCCGCCCGCCACATCGGGGCCGACTCGCGCCACGGCAGTTCGGGCAGGATCGTGATGCCGTGCCGGATGCCGATCACGTCACGACCGCGGATGCCGGTGCTCGCCGCCGTGGTCATCGCGCCACCCGCGTCTGGTCGCCAATGCCGGTGAGCGGTACCAGATCACCGAGGTCTGCGCGGATGCCGCTGACCCGCAGGTCACCGGCCGCTTCGGCCTCGGCCCACTCCCGACGGCCGGTCGCGAGCGCAAGCCAGGTGACGGCATCCGTCTCGACGACGTTCGGTGGGGTGCCGCGGGTGTGGGTCGGGCCCTCGATGCACTGGACCGCACCGAACGGGGGCACGCGCACCTCGACACTGCGACCCGGGGCGCGCGCGCCGAGTTCTTCGAGGGTGAAGCGCACGGCGGTGGCGAGCGTGGGGCGGTCGACGGCATCCGGATCTGCGAGCCACGTGGTGAGTGCCGACTCACCCGCGACGGGGTCGGTGCGGCGGCGGGGAGGCATGGAGCGAGGGTACCGAGGCGCGGTGACGGTCGGATCGGTGCTGGCGGTCGGGGTCGGAGGTCGGGCCGGCGTCGGACTGGGTGTCCGGCCGACCCGTAGCCTTCGGACATGGGTGAGGCACTGTTCGAGCGGGACGGGTCTCTGGTCACCGTCGTGCTTGACGGGCAGCCGCAGTCGGCGGTCGACGTCGACGACCCGACCCGTCTGGACTTCGAGTACGTGCAGCACTTCGCCCTCGCCATCGAGGCGTTGGCGGCGGACGGCCCGCTGCGCGTCACGCACGTCGGCGGGGCGGGGCTCACGCTGGCTCGCTGGCTGAACCATTCCCGGGATGGTTCACCCCAGATCGTCCTCGAGCCGGATGCCGCGCTCACCGACGCCGTGCGCCGTGAGCTACCGCTCCCGCGCGGGCACCGGATCAGGGTGCGGCCGGTCGACGGTCTGACCGGGGTCGCTGCCCTGCGCGACGCCAGCGCCGACGTCGTCGTGCTGGACGCCTACGCCGGTGGCCAGGTGCCGCCCGAGCTGGGCACGCTCGAGTGGTTCGGTGAGCTCCGCCGAGTGCTGGCCCCCGGCGGGCTCGTGCTCGCCAACGTCGCCGACGAGCCGGGCATGGCGTACGCCGCTCGGGTGGCTGCCGGCGCTCGTGAAGCTCTGGGCCACGTCGCGTTCCTCGGGCTGCACGAGGTGCTCAAGGGCAAGCGCTTCGGCAACCTCGTCCTCGTCGCCACCACCCACCCACTCGACCTCTACACGCTGAGGCGTTCCACGGCATCCGCCCCATTGCCCACCGGGGTCATGGGCTGGGACGAGATCCTCCGGCGGCGCCCCGGGGCCCGGCCGTTCAGCGCGGCCGGCGGTGACACGGCATCCTCACCCCCGCCGCCTGCGCGAGGGGCCTGGCGCCGCCGCTGACCGCACTGCGTCCGGCACCTTGGCTGCCAGAGGCACCAACTTGCCGGACGTTGCACCCTGCACCCGGCGGACGTCCGGCACCTTGGCTGCCAGAGGCACCAACCTGCCGGACGCTACGGGCTGGGCGGACGGTAGGCCCCTCGCCAGCCACGTGACTGCAACAGGCGCGCCAAGCTCGCGAACAGCGGCTCAGGGTCGACCCGCAGCGACAGCACGGACACACTCACGGCCGCACCGTCCTCGGCAGCGAGGTCCATGAGGCGGACGTCATCACTGAGGACGTTGAGCAGTCGTGCATGCCCGGCGCCCTGAACCTCAAGACGAACGCCGTGCGCCACCCACTCGACATCGAGGTACCTGCGCCCATGGGCCGACTCACGCAGGGTCTGCCGGCTTGGCTCCGGGAGACCACGTGCGCGACACAGCCGGGCAAAGTCGAGTTCGTTCATGGAGCGCACGCCATCCCCGATGTCAGCGACGACTCCGGAGAGGACCCCCCGGTAGGCGTGGCGCCGAACGCGAGACATCTCGACTCCCAGATCTTCCACACTCACCAGCCGCTGCTGAACCGGCAACACCAGCAGGTACGCCGCCTGCCGAGGGGTTCGTGCCCACAATGCCGCCTGCACCGCAGCCACCGCGGGACGGGCGCGCGGGATGCCGTGAGGCGCCGCGTCGTCGTCGCCCCACCGTCGGCTCTCATGCAGGACGACGCCGGCTGGACGCCCCTTGCGGGTGGACTTCGTGACCCAGATGTGGATGGCGGTCTCCTCGAAACCGGTCAGCCCGGACGCCTGGAGTGCAGTGACCCCACCCAGCCGGGCCGACGTACCGACGTGGAGCAGGGCCGCGCGCCACGCGGCATCACCAACGAGTGGGCCGTGGTCGAGCACTACACCACGGTGCGGCAGGTGCCGCCAACGCTCGGCGGTGACATGAGCGCGTCGGCGTCCCCGGGTCACCCCGGCCTCTCGGAGACGCGCCAAGGACACGACACGGTCGATGGCCTCGGGGAGCTCGCCGACGTCTCGAAGGCGGCGCGACTGATGGTCCATGGCTCGATGGTCAGACCCCGGGTCGATCCGGCACAGCCAGCGGGAGGGGGCTGTGGACAACGTGAGCTGTCCGCCCGCCCTGTGGACAACGGCATCCAGCGTTTTGCGTCCGGCAGGTTGGCTGTCAGAGGAACCAACCTGCCGGACGCAAGAAATCACGCTTGGCCAACGTCCGGCACTTTGGCTGCCTGGGGCACCAACCTGCCGGACGCAAGCCGAAAGGGCTTGGGGGTCAGCCCTTGTCGCCGCGCAACTTTCGCAGCAGCTTGGAGCCCAAGGAATCGTTCTCGATCAGGATGCCGCCCCTGTAGGGGATGCCCAC
>JAGNQK010000022.1:10525-25766 GCA_017989115.1 Dermatophilaceae bacterium
ACCAACCTGCCGGACGCAAGCCGAAAGGGCTTGGGGGTCAGCCCTTGTCGCCGCGCAACTTTCGCAGCAGCTTGGAGCCCAAGGAATCGTTCTCGATCAGGATGCCGCCCCTGTAGGGGATGCCCACAGGGCGTGCACTCCCAGCGGCCCCTGAGCCCGCCAACGAACCGGGCACGGCCGATCCATCCACCGCAGCCGCAGCCGCTGTCGCCGAGCCAGCTGCTGAGCCACCGGCCTCATGCTGTGCAAGCGTCCCCGCGAGGTCGGCGAGCAGCGTGTCGACCTCCTCCTCGTCATAACCCCTGCGGAGCTGCGTCTGGGTGAACCGCACACCCTCCACGTCGCGGGATGACATCGGCGCCTCAGCGACGGGCAGGCCCGACTCGTGGTGCCGCAGGGCGACGACCGCCCGATCGAGGAAGTCATCGACCTCCCGCTCGTCGTACCCCCGCCGGAACTGCGTCTGGGTGAAGGTGGTGTTGAGGACGTCGTCCCCTCGCAGGATCCTGGGCATCAGTCCACCCACACTCGGGCGTTGCGGAACATCCGCAGCCACGGGCTCTCGGCCTCGACCGGCTCCGAAGTCCACGACAGCTGCGCGTTCCGGGCGACGCGCTCGGGGTGCGGCATCATCGCGGTGAACCGGCCGTCGGGCGTCGTCACCGCGGTCAACCCGTCGGGCGACCCGTTGGGGTTGGCCGGGTACCGCGAAGCGACCGCACCGTGCGAGTCGACGAACCGCGCGACGCGCGCCACGGCATCCGCGTCACCGCGTGACGAGAAGTCGGCGAAGCCCTCACCGTGGGCGACGGCGATCGGCAACCGGCTGCCCGCCATGCCGGCGGTGAAGATCGACGGCGACTCCACGACCTCGACCATCGACAGCCGCGCCTCGTACTGCTCGGAGGCATTGCGGGTGAACCGCGGCCACGCGTCGGCGCCCGGGATCAGGTCGGCCAGCGCCGCGAACATCTGGCAGCCGTTGCAGATGCCGAGCCCGAAGGTGTCGCCGCGGTGGAAGAAGTCGTGGAAGCCCTGCGTCAACGCCTCGTTGAACAGCACCGAGCGCGCCCAGCCCTCACCGGCGCCGAGGGTGTCGCCGTACGAGAACCCGCCGCACGCCACCAGCCCGACGACGTCGGCGAGGTCGAACCGCCCCGCCTGGAGGTCGGTCATGTGCACGTCGTAGGTGTCGAACCCGGCGCGGTCGAACGCGAACGCGGTCTCGACGTGGCTGTTCACGCCCTGCTCGCGCAGGATGGCCACCTTCGGCCGCGCCCCGAGGTTCACATAGCGCGCCGCCACGTCGTCGGTGGGGTCGAAGGTCGGCGCGACGACGAGCCCGGGGTCGCCATCGGCCCCGAACGCCTCGTGCTCCTGCGCGGCGCACTCCGGGTTGTCGCGCAGCGTCGCGATGCGCCACGACACCTCGTCCCAGGCCTGCGCCAGGTCACGCACCGGCTCCTCCAGCACACCGTCCCCGGCCACCGACACCCGAACGACACGACCGGATGCCGTCCCGCCGACCACCGTGACCACGTCACCGAGGCCGTGGCTGGCGAACACCTGGAGCACCTCCGCGGTGCGAGCGGCTGGCACCCCCAGCACGGCGCCGAGCTCCTCGGCGAACAGCGCAGCCACCGACGGCACGTCGAGCTCGACCCCGACCGCACCGGCGAAGGCCATCTCGCACACCGCGGCCCACAGGCCCCCGTCGGAACGGTCGTGGTACGCCACCTCGACCGAGCGGGACCGCAGGTCGGCCAGCGCCGCCACGAGCGAGAGCAGCCGCTGCGGGTCATCGAGGTCCGGCACCGGGCCGCCGAACTCACCCTGCACCTGCCCCAGGATCGACCCGCCCAGCCGGTCGCGACCAGCACCGAGGTCGACGAGCACGAGCACGTCGCCCGGGCGCAGCTGCGGGGTCCACGAGCCACGCACGTCGGGCAGCGACGCGAACGCCGTGACGACGAGCGACACCGGCGAGGTGACCTGACGCGCCTCCCCGGTCGCGGCATCCGTCCAGCGGGTGCGCATCGACAGCGAGTCCTTGCCGACCGGCACCGACACCCCGAGCTCGGGGAGCAGCTGCATCGCGACGGCCTCGACGGTGTCGAACAGCGCAGCGTCCTCGCCGTCCTCACCGCACGCGGCCATCCAGTTGCACGACAACTTGACCCCGGTCAACGACGACAGCGGCGCTGCGAGCAGGTTGGTGAGCGCCTCCCCGACCGCCATCCGACCCGACGCGGGAGCGTCGACCGAGGCCACCGGCATCCGCTCGCCCGTGGCCATCGCCTCACCCGCGAAGCCGACGTGGTCGGCCAAGGTCACGGCGACGTCGGCGACGGGCACCTGCCACGGCCCGACCATCTGGTCGCGGTGGGTCAACCCGCCGACGGTGCGGTCGGCGATCGTCACGAGGAACCGCTTGGACGCCACGGTCGGATGCCGCAGCACGGCATACGCGGCGTCCTTCAGGTCCAGCCCGGTGAGGTCCAGGGTGCCCGGGTCGCGCTCCACGCGGGTGACGTCGCGCACCATCTTCGGGGGCTTGCCGAGCAGCACCTCCATCGGCATGTCGATGGCGCGGTCCTCGTCGGCGAGGTCGTCCGGGCCGTCGGCGAGCACGAGGCGGCCGTCGTCGCGAGCGACCCCGACGACGGCGTAGGGGCAGCGCTCACGCTCGCACAGCGACGCGAACAGCGGCAACGAATCGGGCGCGAGCGCCAGCACATAGCGCTCCTGCGACTCGTTGCACCAGGCCTCCTTCGGGGCGAGCCCCGACTCCTCGAGCGGCACGGCCGACAGGTCGAAGCGGGCCCCGAGCCCGGCCCCGTCGACGAGCTCGGGGAAGGCGTTGGACAGGCCCCCGGCGCCGACGTCGTGGATGGCGAGCACGGGGTTGTCGTCCCCGAGGCCCCAGCAGTGGTTGATGACCTCCTGGGCGCGGCGCTCGATCTCGGGGTTGCCGCGCTGCACCGAGTCGAAGTCAAGCTCGGCCGCGTTGGCCCCGGCCGCCATCGACGACGCGGCCCCGCCGCCCATGCCGATGCGCATGCCGGGTCCGCCGATCTGCACGAGCAGTGTGCCCGCGGGGAAGACGATCTTCTCGGTCATGTCTGCGCTGATCGTGCCGAGCCCGCCGGCGCTCATGATCGGCTTGTGGAAGCCGCGGCGCACCCCGTCGACGGTCTGCTCGTAGACCCGGAAGAACCCGCCCAGCCCGGGCCGGCCGAACTCGTTGTTGAACGCGGCCGCCCCGATCGGGCCGTCGAGCATGATCTCGAGCGGGCTCGCGATGTGCGCCGGGGCGCCGTACTTCTCACTCTCCCAGGGCTCCTCGAGCCCCGGCAGGTGCAGGTTGGACACGGCGAACCCGGTGAGACCGGCCTTCGGCGCCGAGCCACGGCCGGTGGCGCCCTCGTCGCGGATCTCACCGCCGGCACCCGTGGCCGCACCCGGGAACGGGCTGATCGCGGTCGGGTGGTTGTGCGTCTCGACCTTCATGAGCACGTGCACGTCGCCCTCGCGCCCGGCGTAGCGGCTCGGCCCGTCGGCGGCCTCCGGCATCCAGCGCACGCGACGTCCGCCGACCATGACCGAGGCGTTGTCCTTGTAGGCGACGACCGTGCCCTCACCGGCGACGGCCTCGGTGTGCCGGATCATCCCGAACAGCGACCGGGTCTGGACGACCCCGTCGACGACGAAGTCGGCGTTGAAGATCTTGTGGCGGCAGTGCTCGGAGTTGGCCTGCGCGAACATCATCAGCTCGACGTCGCTGGGGTTGCGCCCGAGCCCGGTGAACGCGTCGACGAGGTAGTCGACCTCGTCGTCGGACAGGGCCAGGCCGTAGGCCGTGTCGGCCTCGACGATCGCCTCGCGGCCGCGGCCGAGCACGTCGACGCGCTCCATCGGCTCGGCCTCGCGCTCGTCGAACAGGGCGGCGGCGTCGGCCCGGGTGGGCAGGGCAGCTTCGGTCATCCGGTCGTGGAGGAGGTCTGCGAGGGCGCCCCACTGCTCCTCGGTGAGCGGCTCGTCGGTGGCGACGAGGTACTCGGTGACGCGCTCCACCCGGCGGATGTCGACGCCGCAGTTGTGCGCGATGTCGGTGGCCTTGCTCGCCCACGGCGACAGCGTCCCCAGGCGCGGTGCGACGACCACGGTGGCGAGGTGGGCACCCGAGGCGGCACCGGCATCCGGCGGCCCGTAGGTCAGCAGCTTCGTGACCGTGGCCGCGGTCGCCTCGTCGAGGGGCTGCTCACTGGCGACCCAGTGCACGTGCCGCGCGCTGACACCGGTGACCGTCGGGACGGCGCGGTGCAGGCGTTCGAGCAGCGCTGCCGCACGGAACGGCGAGAGGGCGTTGCCGCCCGGGACGGTGGTCAGCACGAGGTCGTGCGACGAAGCCATGAGCAGGTCTCTCCCGGAGCTGGGCGCGAGGGCGGATGCCGTGTCCAAGGTTACCGGGGCGGCTCACCTGCCGCGTTCCACCCGCCATCGGCCCGAGGCTGCCTCCGCCTTGAGCCCGGACCTTTCGTGGAAGGCTGGCCCCGCAGTGTCTGCGGCTGAAGGAGTGCGCATGAGTCGAGTGGTGGTTCTGGGCGGATCCGGTGCGATGGGCGCCCAGGTGTGCAGGCTCTTGCGCGAGCGCGGCAACGACGTCCTCGCAGCCTCACGCGCCACCGGGGTCGATGTGTGCACCGGCGCCGGGCTCGAGGCCGCCCTGTCCGGCGCTGACACCGTCGTCGACTGCCTCAACGTCGTGACGATGTCTCGCCGTACCGCGGTGTCGTTCTTCGCCGGGGCCGCCACCCGGGTCTCCGACGCAGCCGCCACGGCGGGGGTCGGCCACATCGTCTGCCTGTCGATCGTCAACGTCACCGACCCGACGGTGCGCCGCCTCACCGGGTACTACGCCGGCAAGGCCGCCCAGGAGCAGGCGTACGCGGCGGGCCCGGTGCCACTCACCCTGGCGCGCACGACGGCGTGGTTCAGCCTGGCCGAGACGTTCCTGTCACAGATCAGGCTCGGCCCACTCGCCCTCGTTCCCGGGCTGGCGCTGCAACCCGTGCACCCGCTCGCCGCGGCAACCTTCGTCGCGGATGCCGTCGAGTCCGGCCCCGCGCCCACCTCACCCCCGAGCACCTCACCGACACACGCCGGACCGACACACGCCGGACCGACCAGCACGGGACCGACCAGCACGGGACCGACCGTGCCTCAGCTCGCGGGCCCGCAGGTGATGGACGCGGCAGTGATGGCGCGCGCAGTGGCGAGCGCACGGCATCCGGGCGTGCGGGTCACGCGGTTGCCCATCCCGGTGCGAGGGCTGCGCGAGGCCCTGTTGCCGGAACCCGGCGTCCCGCAGGACCAGCGCACATTCGAGGAGTGGCTGACCCAGGCCTGAACCGCCGCGAGTGGCGGCCGAGCGTCAGAAGGTCTCGCCGGTGAGCCGCTCGTAGGCCTCGACGTACTTCGCGCGCGTCTGGGCGACGACGTCCTCGGGCAGCGGCGGAGGCGCCTCGCCCGAGCTCTTCGACCACCCGGATGCCGGCGACGTCAGCCACTCGCGCACGAACTGCTTGTCGAAGCTGGGCTGCGGGTGGCCCGGCTCCCACTGGTCGGCCGGCCAGAAGCGGGAAGAGTCGGGGGTGAGCACCTCGTCGGCGAGCACGATCTCGTCACCGCGCAGGCCGAACTCGACCTTGGTGTCGGCGAGCAGGATGCCGCGCCCCGCAGCGATCTCGTTGCCGCGCGCCAGGATCGCGACGGTGAGGTCGCGCACCCGCGCCGCGAGGTCGGACCCGATCTCGGCCTCGACGGCTGAGAACGGGATCGGCTCGTCGTGCTCGCCCATGGGCGCCTTGGTCGACGGGGTGAAGATCGGCTCGGGCAGCCGATCACCGTCGACGAGCCCCGCCGGCAGGGCGATGCCGCTGACGGCACCGGTCGCGGCGTACTCCCCCAGCCCCCCACCGGTGAGGTACGCGCGGGCGACGCACTCGACGGGGAGCATCTCGAGACGCTCGACGAGCACGGCCCGGCCGCGCACGGCATCCGGGACGTCGGTGGAGATGACGTGGTTGGGCACGAGGTCCTCGAGCTGGGCGAACCACCACAGCGACAGGCGGGTCAGCACCTCACCCTTGTCGGGGATGGGGCTGTCGAGGATGAAGTCGAACGCCGAGATGCGGTCGGACGCGACGAGCAGCAGCTGGTCGGGGCGCGGCTCGCCGGATGCCGGGTCGACCGGCGCGTAGAGGTCGCGCACCTTGCCGGAGTACACGTGGGCGTAGCCGGGCAGGGGCAGGGGCGCGGGCGCATCGGGCATGGCGCTGATTCTTCCAGCCCCCCCGCGGAACGTTCTCGCCCGGTGCCAGGACCTTCGCCGTCGCACCGCCCCTGCGCGCAGGACGTCCGGCATCTTGGCTGCTCGAGCGACCCCATCGCCGGACGCTGCACCACGATCCGCCTAGCGTGGGGGCATGGACCTTCGCATCTTCACCGAGCCCCAGCAGGGCGCGACGTACGACGACCTCCTCGCCGTGGCCCGGGCTTCCGAGGAGCTCGGCTTCGACGCCTTCTTCCGCTCCGACCACTACCTGCACATGTCGGGAGACGGCCTGCCGGGCCCCACCGACGCATGGACCACCCTGGCTGGCCTGGCCCGGGACACCGACCGCATCCGGCTCGGCACGCTCGTCACGTCCGCGACCTTCCGGCTGCCGGGTCCGCTGGCGGTGATGGTCGCCGACGTCGACCGGATGAGCGGCGGCCGGGTCGAGCTGGGCCTCGGCGCCGGGTGGTTCGAGGCCGAGCACGCCGCGTACGGCATCCCCTTCCCACCCCTGGGTGAGCGCTTCGACCGGCTCGAGGAGCAGCTCGCCGTCATCACCGGCCTGTGGTCGACACCCCCCGGGTCCACCTTCGAGCACGACGGGCCGCACCACCCGGTGCGCGCCAACCCCGGCCTCGTGGCGCCCGAGCAGAGCGGAGGGGTGCCGATCATCGTCGGCGGTGGCGGTCGGCGCCGCACGCCTGCGCTCGCCGCACGCTTCGCCGCCGAGTTCAACGCGCCGTTCGCCCCGGTGGCGCAGACCGGTCGGCTCTTCGAGCGCGTCGACGCGGCGTGCCGCGACGTGGGGCGCGACCCTGCCACGCTCACGCACTCGGCCGCCCAGGTCGTGTGCGTCGGTCGTGACGACGCCACCGTTCGCCGCCGGGCGCAGGCCATCGGGCGCGACGTCGACGAGCTCGTGGAGAACGGCGTCGCCGGCAGCTTCGAGCAGGCACGCGACCGCCTCGGCCGGCTCGCCGAGGTCGGCACGACGCGGGTGTACCTGCAGGTGCTCGACCTCGCCGACCTCGACCACCTCGCCGACGTGCACGCCGCGCTGGCCGCACCCCCGGTCCCCGCCTAGCTTCCCTCGACCTGCCGGTGACCGCCGACCTCGAGGACCAGCTCGAACCCCTCCCGGATGCCGTTCGCGCGGTCGCGCAGGCCGTCGCGGCGGGCGAGCGGCCCGACCCACACAGTGCGTACCCACAGCGACCTATTGGTCAGTTCGGGTACGGCCCGGATCAGATGGTGATCTCGCCGCGCTCGGCGAGCAGGGCGATGTCGGTGCGGTGGTGCGAGCCGGGCAGGTCGATCCCGGAGACGGCCGCGTAGGCCCGCTCGCGCGCAGAGGCCAACGTGTCACCGGTGGCGACGACCGAGAGCACCCGCCCACCGGCGGAGACCAGCTGCCCCGAGGCGTCCAGCGCCGTGCCGGCGTGCAGGACGTACGCCCCGTCACCCGCGGGCAACCCGGTGATCGGGTCACCGGTGCGCGGCGTCGCCGGGTAGCTCTGCGCAGCCACGACCACGGTGACGGCGTGCTCGGCCGACCACCGCAGCGGCGGCACCTCCTCGAGCCGGCCCGTCGCCGCAGCCAGCAGCAGGCCACCGAGCGGGGTCAGCAGCCTGGTCAGCACGACCTGGGTCTCGGGGTCGCCGAACCGCGCGTTGAACTCGATGACCCGCGGACCGCGTGGGGTCAGGGCCAAGCCGATGAAGAGCACCCCGACGAAGGGCGTGCCTCGGCGCGCCATCTCGTCGATGACCGGCTGGGCCACGCGGCGCACGACGTCGTCGACGAGCCCGTCCGGGGCCCAGCCGAGCGGGCTGTAGGCGCCCATCCCCCCGGTGTTGGGCCCGGCATCCCCGTCGCCGACCCGCTTGAAGTCCTGCGCGGGGGTGAGCGGAACCACCGTCGAGCCGTCGCACAGGCAGAACAGCGAGACCTCGGGGCCGGAGAGGTACTCCTCGATGACCACGGCGCCGTCAGGCTTGGCCAGGCACTCGCGGGCGTGCTCCAAGGCCTCGGCCCGGTCATCGGTGACGACGACCCCCTTGCCGGCCGCGAGCCCGTCGTCCTTGACGACGTGCGGGGCGCCGAGGGCATCGAGGGCGTCAGCGACCTCCTCCATGGTCGTGCAGACGTGAGCCAGGCCGGTCGGCACCTCCGCCGACGACATGACCGACTTGGCGAAGGCCTTGCTCCCCTCGAGCATGGCGGCGTCCGCCGACGGCCCGAAGCACGCGACGCCGGCGGCTCGAACGGCATCCGCCACGCCCGCGACCAAAGGCGCCTCCGGCCCGATGACGACGAGGTCGACACCGGCATCCAAGGCCAGCGACACCACGGAGTCGGCGTCGGTGACCCCACCGGGCAGGGCCACACAGCGCGCAAGGTCGGCGATGCCGGGGTTCCCCGGGGCGGCGACGACCTCGTCGACCGACGGGTCGAGGCAGAGGGAGCGGACGATGGCGTGTTCGCGGGCCCCGGACCCGACGACGAGAACCTTCACGCGCCCAATCTAGAGGTAGGACCACCCGGAGGCCCTGCCCGGTCCGCGCGGCTAGACTGGTGAGTTCCGTGGCTCGCGCCACGTGCACCAGCAGCACCAGCAGCCCAGCCAGGAGAGCTCACCTCGTGACCGCCCGACCCACGGCGCCCGACAGCACGTCCGAGACCACGCCCGACGTCCCCGACGCGGCTGCCGTTCCCGACGTCGCGGCCGAGCTCGCCCTCGAGCAGGCCCACGTCGACCGGGTCTACGCCGAGCTCGAGAAGGCCAGCCGACGCGCGGCCGACGTCGAGGCCGACGGCCTGGCCCGCGGTCGCACCTCGCGCACCGGTGACGTGCGCGACGAGGAGATGACCGGCCTGTTCGAGCGCGACGCGCTGGTGTACGCCGCGGCCCGCCGGCGCTCGATGATCGACAAGCAGTACGAGGGCCTGGTCTTCGGCCGGCTCGACCTCGGCACCGAGCAGTCCACCGCCGCCGAGCGCGAGGTGCGCTACATCGGCCGCCTCGGGGTTCGCGACGACGACTACGAACCGCTCGTCGTCGACTGGCGCGCCCCCGCGGCATCCGCCTTCTACCGCGCCACCCCCGTCGACCCGATGGGCGTCGTGCGCCGGCGCGTGCTGCGCTGCTCCGGCGCCACGGTGGTCGGCGCCGAGGACGACCTCATGGTGCCCGCCGCCCCCGACGACCTCGTCGTCCTCGGTGACGGTGCCCTCATGGCGGCCCTGACGCGCACCCGCGGCCGCCAGATGCGCGACATCGTCGCGACCATCCAGCGTCACCAGGACGAGGCCATCCGGGCCCCTTCGCGCGGCGTCACCGAGATCACCGGCGGCCCCGGCACCGGCAAGACCGTCGTGGCGCTGCACCGTGCCGCGTACCTGCTGTACTCCGAGCGGCGCCGGTTCGAGAGCGGCGGCATCCTCGTCGTGGGCCCCTCGGCCGCCTACACCGCCTACATCGAGCGCGTCCTGCCGAGCCTGGGTGAGGAGTCGGTGGCGCTGCGGGCCCTCGGCGACGTCGTCGACGGCATGACCGCCACCCGCCTCGACAGCCCCGAGGTCGCCGCCATCAAGGGCTCGCTGCGCATCCGCCGCCTGCTCGCGCGCCTCGCGTCCCGGGCGCCCGCCGGGTCGCCCACGACGTTCCGGGCCTTCATCGCCGGCCATGCCGTCCGCCTCGACGAGCCCGTCCTGCGCCGGGTCCGCTCCGACGTGCTTCGCGGCCACCAGCACAACCTCGCGGCGGATGCCGCGCGCACGGCTCTCGCGGAGGCCGCCTGGCGCTCGGTGCGGGTCGGTGAGCGTGATGCCTTCCTCGAGGCGTTCGAGGGCTCGCGCGACGTCGACGACTTCGTCGCCGCGTGGTGGCGCCCGCTCGACCCGCGCGAGCTGCTGCTCGGCCTCGCCGACACCGAGTACGCCTACGAGGTCAGCCGTGGTGTGCTCGAGCAGGAGGAGGCGGCCGCCCTCGCCGCGTCGTACCGTGACGCCCTGGCGCACGGCTCGTGGTCGGTGGCCGACGCAGCCCTCGTCGACGACCTCGTGGCCCGGCTGGCCGCGGTGCAGGTCGTCGAGCGCGAGGACGTCGGCTTCTACGACATCGAGGAGCTCGACAACCTCACGGCCTACGGCGTGCAGGACGTGCGCGCCGGGATCGACCGCCGGGTCACGACGAACTCGCAGGTCGGCATCGTCACGCCGGCCGATGCCCGGGAGCGCCTCATGATGGGCCGCATCGAGCGGTCGTCCTGGTACGCGCACGTGCTCGTCGACGAGGCGCAGGACCTCTCCCCCATGCAGTGGCGGATGCTCGCGCGTCGTGGTCGCTCGGCATCGTGGACCGTGGTCGGCGATGCTGCCCAGGCCTCGTGGGGCGACCTCGCCGAGGCCGGCCGGGCCCGCGACGAGGCCTTCTCCGGGCAGGCGCGCCAGGCCTTCCACATGGACACCAACTACCGCAACGCCCGCGAGATCTTCGACTACGCCCGCGACGTCATCCTCCCCCTCGTGCCCGACGCCGACATCCCGGATGCCGTGCGCGAGACCGACGTCGACCCCGTCGACCGGCTGGTCGACGGCTCGATGGCGCAGGCGACGTCGGATGCCGTGGAGCAGCTTCTCGCGGAGGTCGACGGCTCGATCGCGGTCATCGCGGCGGGGCGCTGGATGGAGCAGGTCGCCGCGCTCGACGGCAGCGGCGGCGGCCGGGTGCAGGTCATCGACCCGCTGTCGACCAAGGGCCTGGAGTGGGACGCCACCGTCGTGGTCGACCCCGACGGCATCACCGCCGAGTCACCCGGAGGGGTGCGGGTGCTCTATGTCGTGCTGACCCGCGCCGCGCACCGGATGCACGTCCTGCGCCCCGCCTGAACTGGGGCTCAGTCCAGGAGGGCGTGGCGCTGGATGATCTCGTGCCGGCCCGGGCCGACCCCGATCGCCGAGACCCGAGCACCGATGAGCTCCTCGACCCGCAGCACGTAGGCCTGCGCGTTCGCGGGAAGCTCCTCGAAGGTGCGGCACCCCGAGATGTCCTCCGACCAGCCGTCGAGCACCTCGTAGACCGGCTTGGCGTGGTGGAAGTCGCTCTGGTTGACCGGCATCTCGTCGTGCCGGACGCCGTCGACCTCGTAAGCGACACAGATCGGCAGCTTGTCGAACCCGGTGAGCACGTCGAGCTTGGTGATGACGAAGTCGGTGACGCCGTTGATCCGGTTGGCATAGCGGCCGATGACGACGTCGAGCCAGCCGCAGCGTCGCGGGCGGCCGGTGGTCGTGCCGTACTCGGCGCCGACCGTGCGCAGCGTCTCGCCGTCGTCGTCGAAGAGCTCGGTCGGGAACGGCCCCTCACCGACGCGGGTCGTGTACGCCTTGAGGATCGCGATGACCCGCGACACCCGGGTCGGCGGGATGCCGGACCCGGTGCACGCCCCACCCGAGGTGGCTGACGACGACGTGACGAACGGGTACGTGCCGTGGTCGACGTCGAGCAGGGTCGCCTGGCCGGCCTCCAGCAACACGTTCGCACCGGCATCCAGCGCCTTCTCCAGCACCAGGGAGGTGTCGCAGACCATGGGGTACAGCCGCTCGCGGTAGCCGAGCAGCTCCTGGACGACGCGGTCGGCCTCGACCGAGCGGGTGTTGTAGATCTTCGCGAGCACCTGGTTCTTGAACGCCAGCGCCGCCTCGACCTTCTGGCGCAGGATCCCCTCGTCGAAGATGTCCTGGACGCGGATGCCGATGCGGTTCATCTTGTCGGCGTAGGTCGGGCCGATCCCCCGGCCGGTCGTGCCGATCCGGCGGGCGCCGAGAAAGCGTTCGGTCACCTTGTCGAGCGTGCGGTTGTACGGCGCGATGACGTGCGCGTTGGCCGAGACGACCAGGCGTGAGGTGTCGACACCGCGGGCCTCGAGCCCGTCGAGCTCCTGGAAGAGCACCTCGAGGTCGACGACGACGCCGTTGCCGATGACCGGCGTCACCGTCGGCGTGAGGATGCCGCTGGGCAGCAGGTGCAGCGCGTACTTCTCACGCGTGCCGTCCGGCCCCTCGATGACGACGGTGTGACCGGCGTTGTTGCCACCGTTGAACTTCACGACGTAGTCGACGTCACCGCCCATCAGGTCGGTGGCCTTGCCCTTGCCCTCATCGCCCCACTGGGCTCCGACCAGCACGATCGCCGGCATGCCGACTCCTTCCGGACGTGCGCCGGAGCCAGGTGCCCTCGACGCGCGGAAGGCCCCTCGCGCCTACGCTTCGGGGCCTCGTACACCGCAGCCTACCGCGACACTCCCCGCTGCTGCCGAGCCAGGGCCGCTCCGAGCTGGAAGCGCGTGTCCACCCCGTTGACCTCCATGAGCGCGGCGATGTGCCGGCGCACGGTGCGCAGGCTCACCCCCAGGTGGCGCGCGATCGCCTCGTCCTTCAGGCCGAGCTCGAGCAGCTCGACGAGCGGTGCGTCCCCGGCGCCCCCCACGCCCCCCACACCCGCCTCCCCCGACAGCGTGGCGACCGGCACCGCCGAGGCCCACGCGAGGTCGAAGTAGGCGCTGTAGAGCCGGATGACGAGCGGGTCACGGATGATCGCGTACCCCCGCGACGGGTCGTCCCAGGCTGCGAGCGCCACGACCGCGGTCGAGCCGAACACGGCGAACTCGGTCTCGGTCGTGGGCAGCACCCGCTGCTCCTCCCCGACCTCGGCCCACTGGGCCATCCAGCGCCCCCCGTCCGCGGCATCCAGCACCGTCGCCGGGTACAGCGCCCGCTGCGGCGACCCCCGCCGGATGCGGTCGACGTTGGCCTGCATCGTCGCCGCGTCCAGCGCCGGCCCCTCCGCGACGGTCAGCACGTAGTTGCGCAGCAGGCCCGTTGTGTCGGCCAGCAGGGCGCTGACGACCGAGGGCGCGTGGGCGTCCTCGATGACCTCGACGGCTCGTGCGCGGGCACCGAGCGCCCGGCTCGTGACCCGCGAGAGCAGGTCGCGGGTCGTCGCGAGGTCGGCCCGGCGCGCCTCGATCCGCTCGTGCTCGCGCCGCAGCTGCTCCTCCAGGACGAGGAGCAGCCCCCCGTCGCTCGCCGCCGGGTCGGGGGTCAAGGCGTCAGAGCCCCAGCTCTCGGGCGCCGGTGGCACTCGAGGCGCGCAGGAACTCGGCGCACCGGTGGCGCTCCTCCTCCTCGCCGATGGCCTCGGCCGCCCGCGACAGGGCCGCGAGGGCGCGCAGGAACCCGCGGTTCGGCTCGTGCTCCCACGGCACCGGGCCCTGGCCGCGCCAGCCCGAGCGGCGCAGCGCGTCGAGGCCGCGGTGGTAGCCGGTGCGGGCGTAGGCGTACGACTCGATGACCTGCCCGTCGGCGAACGCGTCCTCGGCGAGCACCGCCCACGCCAGGGACGACGTCGGGTTGGCCGCAGCCACCTGGTCGGGCGCCACCCCCATCTCCAGGGCGTGGGATGCCGGGTCGTCAGGCAGGTGCGTCGGCGGGATTCCCAGCAGGTCGGAACTCATGGGTGGGGGCATCCTTCGGTAGGTGGGGCTGCGGTCGAGAGTAGACAACACGCCGTCTCGGGCGTACCCGGGACGGCGTGTTGTCTACTCTCGACTGGTGGTCAGGGCCAGAGGGTCAGGCCTGGTGGGTGCCCGCCGACCGCAGGTTCTGGCAGGCCTCGACGACGCGAGCAGCCATGCCGGCCTCGGCCTCCTTGCCCCAGGCGCGGGGGTCGTACTGCTTCTTGTTGCCGACCTCGCCGTCGATCTTCAGGACGCCGGTGTAGTTCTTCAGCATCCAGTCGGCGACCGGGCGGGTGAAGGCGTACTGGGTGTCGGTGTCGACGTTCATCTTCACGACGCCGTAGTCGACCGCGGCCGAGATCTCCTCGGGCAGCGAGCCGGACCCGCCGTGGAAGACGAGGTCGAGGGGCTTGGAGCCGGCCGCGCTGCCGTGGGCGGCGATGATGGCGTCCTGGCACTCCTTGAGGATCTCGGGGCGCAGCTTGACGTTGCCCGGCTTGTAGACGCCGTGCACGTTGCCGAAGGTCAGCGCCGCCATGTAGCGACCCTTCTCACCGAGCCCGAGGGCCTCGACGGTCTTCAGGGCGTCCTCGGTGGTCGTGTAGAGCTGGTCGTTGATCTCGTTGGCGACACCGTCCTCCTCGCCACCGACGACGCCGATCTCGACCTCGAGGATGATGTTGGCGGCGGCCGTGAGGGCGAGCAGCTCCTGGGCGATCTGGAGGTTCTCCTCGAGTGGCACGGCCGAGCCGTCCCACATGTGGCTCTGGAAGATCGGCAGGCCGCCGGCCTTGACGCGCTCGGTGGAGGCCGCGATGAGCGGGCGGACGAAGCCGTCGAGCTTGTCCTTGGGGCAGTGGTCGGTGTGCAGGGCGATGTTCACCGGGTAGTGCTTGGCGACCTCCTCGGCGTACGCCGCGAGGGCGAGCGAACCGGCCACCATGTTCTTGATCGTCGACCCGGAGGCGTACTCGGCGCCGCCCGTGGAGACCTGGATGATGCCGTCGGAGCCGGCCTCGGCGAAGCCACGGATCGCCGCGGTCACCGTCTGGCTCGACGTGATGTTGATGGCCGGGTACGCGAACGAGCCAGCCTTGGCGCGGTCGAGCATGTCGGCGTAGATCTCGGGCGTTGCGATGGGCACGGCGATCTCCTCAGGGGGTTGTGACGGGGCCGGTACGAGACCGATCCTTCCACGGATGCCGTCGCCCCACACAGGGACGTCCGTACCCGGCGGTAGGGCGGCGTCCGGCACACCGGCCGGGCCCCTACGAGTCCGAGAGCACGTAGGGGCGGGTGTCGGCGACCGGGTGCAGACCGAGCCTGAGCAGGATCGGGCGCGAGTCGGGTGAGGTGTCGACCCGGGCCAGGGTGTAGCCA
>JAGNQK010000122.1 GCA_017989115.1 Dermatophilaceae bacterium
CCCCGCCACGAACGCTCCCTCGGGCAGGTAGTAGGTCGGCGGGTGGCTGGTCTCGAGCACGCGCAGCGACGCCGTGGTGTCGGCGATGAGTACTCCGCCGAACCAGACCTGCACGTGCTCGGCGCTGGCCTCGACCCGGGGTGGGCGCGGGTAGTCCCACACGGACTCCTGCCCCGGCCCGACCGGGTACGGCCTCGGGTGGCTCATGACGTCTCCACCCGGGCCAGCGCGGCCCGCATGGCGGTCCCGAACGCGTCGACCGAGCCGTCGAGGGCCTTGAGCTCACGGGGTCCGAGCAGGGTCGTGTGGCTGCCGTCGGCCCGCACCCCGAGCACCACGGGTAGGCCGCTGACCGCGCACGCAGCGGCCTCGTCGGGCGTCGTCTCGTTGCGGTGGACCAGGCGAACGTGCACGGGCAGGACCGCGGCCATCTCGTCCCAGGCCCGCTTGCGCCGCACGGGGCCGTGCGTGACGTCGCACAGCGAGCACTCGGTGCGGCCGAGCAGGTGCCCGACGACGTAGGTGAGCTCACCGACGACCCCGCCGTCGGCGGCGTACACCCCGACGGCCTCGACCACGTGCGCTGACATGGCCCAACGCTAATCCGCAGCGCCCTGCGGCCCGTTCAGGCTTCGACAAACCCCGCTCAGCAGGGCGGATGCCGTGGGTGCGGTCAGCGTCGCAAGCGGTAGCCCGCGCCCCGCACCGTCTCGATCCGGTCGCGGCCGACCTTGGAGCGCAGCTGGGCGACGTAGACGTCGACGACGTTCGACCCCGGGGCGAAGTCGAAGCCCCACACGAGGTCCAGCAGCTGCTCGCGCGAGAGCACCTGGCCGGCGTGGCGCATCAGGGTCTCGAGCAGCTGGAACTCGCGCTCGGTCAGGTCGTGATCCGCGCCCGCCACCGTCAGCCGCCGCTCGAGCAGGTCGAGCTCGACGTCACCGGCCGTCAGCCGCGTGTCGTCGGCCCGCGGGGAGCCAGCGCCCACCCGCCGCGACTCGGCCAGGCGCAGCGCCACCCTGGCCTCGAGCTCGGCGAAGTGGAACGGCTTCACGACGTAGTCCGTGGCGCCGGTGGTGAGGCCCGCGACGGTGTCGCGCACCCCTCCCCGGGCCGTCAGCACGATGACGGGGACGTCACTGCCGCTCCCCCGCAGGTCGGCCAGGACCTCGAGCCCGTCGCGGTCCGGAAGGCCGAGGTCCAGCACGACCAGGTCGATGTCGCCGGCCAGGGCCAGGTGCAGGCCCGTGGTGCCGTCCGC
The DNA here is from genome assembly GCA_017989115.1 of Dermatophilaceae bacterium. GTDB lineage: Bacteria > Actinomycetota > Actinomycetes > Actinomycetales > Dermatophilaceae > Fodinibacter. Next base: position 1,262 of record JAGNQK010000122.1, read on the forward strand.
AGCGACCGAGGTCGTGTGCCCGGCCGCGCGCAGGCCGCGGTCGAGGAAGTCGGAGATGCGCGTCTCGTCCTCGACGATCAGGATGCGTGCCACCGGATCACCCTCTCACCGGGAGGTGCAGGCGAACCCGCGCCCCGGCATCCGTGTCGTCGATGACGACCTCACCGTGGTGGGCCCGGGCGATACCCGCGACGATCGCGAGACCCAGGCCCGCTCCGTCGGCGCGTGACGTGCCGGCCCGCACGAAGCGCTCGAGCACCCGGGCCCGCTGCTCGGGGGCGATGCCCGGGCCGCTGTCGTGCACCCACAGGTCGACCGAGTCGCCGCTGATCGCGCTGCCGATCCGGATGAGGTCGCCGGGCTCGGTGTGGGCCACGGCGTTCTCGGCGAGCTGGAGCATGGCCTGGAGCACGCGCTGCTCGTCGGCACTGAAGAACCCGGCACCGACCTCGTCGAGCTGCCAGTCGCGGTCGGCGAGCGATCGCGCGCGGGTGAGCACGCCGAGGGTGAGCTCGCTCAGCTCGACCGACCCGAGGACGACGAAGTCCGGGCCGTCCGAACGGGCGAGGGTGAGCAGGTCCTCGACGAGGCGCCCCATGCGGTCGAGCTCGTCGAGGACCACGGCCATGGATGCCGCGCGCTCGGCTGGCACCTCGCTCAGGGTCTCGAGGTTGCCCCGCACGATGGTGATGGGCGTGCGCAGCTCGTGGCTGGCGTCGTCGAGGAACTGCCGCTGGTCGGCGAAGGCGTGCTCGAGCCGGTCGAGCATGCCGTTGAACGTGCCCGCGAGCTGGGCGACCTCGTCGGTCCCGCGAACCTCCAGGCGCCGCGACAGGTCGGAGGCACCGATCTCCTCGGCCGCGCGGCGCACGTCATCCACCGGTCGCAGCACCCGGCCCGCGGCCACCCAGGCCAGTGCGCTGGCGATGAGGAGTCCGACGGCACCCGCACCGAGGAGCACGTACGTGACGACGTCGACCTCGCGCCGCTCCAGGTCGCGGAACACGCCCACCACCAGCGCCCCACGCGTCGTCGAGCCCTCGACGAGCACCGGGACGACGCGGTAGGTGACCACGCCGCGCTCGGTCCGGACCTGACCGGTGCGGGTGTCCTGGGCGGCGGCGAAGGCGGCCACGGCATCCGGATCGAGGTCCAGACGGGCCGGCGGCTCCTGCGCGACGCGGCTGACCGGCACCCCGTCCACCAGCCCGATGAGGGTCTCGTTCGTCTGGGGGATGCTGCGCTGGAGGTGCAGCTGGAGGAGCCGTCGGGGGTCGTCGAACGGTGCCCGGGTCACGGGGTCGATGCCGGTCTGGGCCAGCGCGCGGAACTCGTCGACCTCCTGCGTCAGGGTGGCGTCGATGCGGTCGTCGACGCGCGCCATGAGGTACTGGCGGGTGATGACGAGGCTGACGAGCAGGGCCAGCGCGACCAGGGCCAGCTGGACGAGCAACAGCCGGGCCCTGGCCGAGTCGCGAGGGCGCCAGGACCGCGCGGCTGACTCAGCCAACGGTGAACTCGAAGTCGTCGTCGACCGCGTCGCCGTCGTCATCGACGACCCCGGCGTCGGTGGTCGGGTCGAACCGGCCGTCACCGTCATCGGCGTACAGGAGGGCGACCAGCTCACCGCTCACCTGCACGGGGGTGGTCAGGTCGATCGTGACGGGGCGCGTGGTGCCGGCCCTCACCAGGGCGCTGCCGAGCACCGCTCGACTCCGGGGGTCGATGACGACGACGTGCCCGTCGGTGGTGCGCAGGCGTACCTCCCGGACGAGAACCGTGGTGCCGTCGCCGCGCTGGTCGTCGACGCCCACCTCGGCGTCGTCGTCTCGCACGACAGCCACGACCGGGGCAGCGCCTCCGGACTGCGCGGAGGCCGTCGGCGTGGGCGACGGGGTGCCGGATGCCGTTGCGTCGTCGTTCGCTGGCGAGCCGGACAACACGATGGGGGCACCGATGACCTCGGGCTCGGGGTCGTTGCCGCAGGCGCTGACCGCGAGCGCCACGACGGCCACGAGGGCCACCGATGCGGCGCGTCGAGGGGCTCGCGCAGCAGGCTGCCCGGCGGGAGTGCTCGCTCCACGGGCGGTGGCAGCTCGGGTCGTGCGCATGGGGACCATCGTGCCTCGTCCGGGTGAGCGCAGCGTGAGTGCTTCATGAGGGATCCTTCATGCGCGGGCGGTTTCGCCGGTTCACCCCGAGCAGCAGAAATGCCCCCGACCGGAGTCGAGGGCATCATCTGAGCCGCCTATCGGAATCGAACCGATGACCTATTCATTACGAGTGAATCGCTCTGGCCGACTGAGCTAAGGCGGCGTGCGCCCGAGCAGGCTCAGGCACGCCGCACGAGTATACGAGTCGACCGCGGTCGGCGCGAATCCCGCCCCTGCTCAGGGCGCGAGGGAGGACCAACCAGCCCGGACGCATCCCACCTCGTCAGCAGGACAAGCCGTCCTCGGGCACGGTGCCCTTGAGGTAGTAGGCATCGACCGCCTTGTCGACACAGTCGTTCGAGCGCGTGTAGGCCGTGTGCCCGTCACCGTCGAAGGTGATGAGCGAGGCGTCGGCGAGCTGGTCGCGCAGCCGCACCGACCACTCGTAGGGGGTGGCGGGGTCACGGGTCGTGCCGATGACGACGATCGGCGCCGCACCCTGCGCCGCGACGGTCTTCGGCTCACCGGTGGGCTCGATCGGCCAGAACCCGCACGGCAGCGAACTCCACATGAGGAACGGCCCCCACGTGGGCGCGTCCGCCACCGACTCCTGAGCCAGGCGGGCCCGCTCGGCCACGTCGTTCGTCTCCGGCTTGTCGAGGCAGTTGACCGCGTAGATGACCTCCATGATGTTGCCGGCGTACTGGCCCCCGGGGTTGCGGTCCGCGTACTGGTTCGCGAGCTGCATGAGCGAGGTGCCGTCGCCCTTGAGCGCCTCGGACATCGAGTCCACGAGGGTTCGCCACTGCCCCTGGTCGTACATGGCGGCAGCGATGCCCAGCGAGGCCCAGCCCTCGGTGAGCTGGGGAACGGCGTTGTCGCCGGTGCGCGGCAGCGGGTTGCTGTCCACCGCGAGCAGGAAGGCGCGCAACCCCTCCATGACCTCGTCGACGGAGGTCCCGAGCGGGCAGTCCCCCTCCTCGACGCAGTACGCAGCCCACTCGCGGGTGGCTCGTTCGAAGCCCTTGGCCTGACCGAGGTTGATCTCCTCAGCCGTGAGGTCCGGGGCGACGACACCGTCGAGCACCATCCGGCCGACCTGCTCCGGGAAGAGGTCGGCGTAGATGGTGCCGAGGTAGGTGCCGTAGGACTTGCCGAGGTAGGTGAGCTTCTCCTCGCCGAGCGTCGCTCGCAGGATGTCCATGTCGCGTGCGGCGTCCTGCGTGGACACGTGCCCCAGCAGCGGCCCCGCAGTGTTGGCGCAGCTCTGGCCCAGGCCCTCGGCGGTCTTGGCGAACGCCTGCTCCTCTGCCGGGTCGTCCGGGGTGGGGTCCGACCCGAGGAAGGTGTCGAGCTCGGCGTCGGTGAGGCAGTCGATCGGAGCCGACCGGCCGACCCCGCGCGGGTCGAAGCCGACGACGTCGTAGGCGTCGCGCACTCCCTTGCCGACGATGAAGTCAGCCGCCCGCGCGTAGTCCACCCCGGATCCGCCGGGGCCACCCGGGTTGACGACGAGCGAACCGATCCGCCTCGACTCACGCGCTGCCGGGACCTTGATGACCGAGACCTCGATGGTGTCGCCCTGCGGCTGCGCGTAGTCGAGCGGAACCGTGAGCGTGGCGCACTGCGCCCCTTCGCAGTCGCTCCACGCGAGCTGCTGGCTGTAGAAGGAGGAGAGCCCTTCGGCACCGGGCGGTGGGGTCTGCGGCGCCACCGAGGTGCGCTCGTCGCCGGAGCCGCCGATCCCGGGGATCGTGCAGCCGGACGCCATCAGGGCGGCGGCCGTGACACCGGCAAGGGCAGCGAACCGACGGCGTCTCATGGCTCGCACGATAAGCGAGCAAGCTGCGCAGGGCGGAATCGAGCAGGTCACGATCCGGTCGCGGCGGCACGTCGGGTGACCGCCATCGAGTCCTGCTGGCAGGGGGTCGGATGCCGGCGGGTCGCCTCAGCGGGGCAGCCGCAGCTGCAGGGACATCGCCTCGAGGGCCAGGAGCGGGTTGACGTTGGCGCCGATGCGCTCGCGGGCCGTGCCGATCGCGTCCATGGCCCGCAGCAGGGCCTCGGCCTCGAAGACCTCGCTGACTCGCTGCACCACCTGACGACTGTCCTCGTTGATGAGCGGCGTCCCGGCGCCGGTGCGCAGCACGAGCGCGTCGCGGTACACCGACAGCAGGTCGACCAGCGAGCGGTCGATGACGTCGCGGGTGAAGCGCGTGGCCCGGGTCTTCTGCTCCTTCTCCAGCGACGACAGCTGCGAGCGGATGTGCGGCGGCTGGGTGCGTGCCGACGGGTCGGCCCCGAGCACCTCCATCAGCCGGACCCGCTCTGCGGCGTCCCGCTCGCTGGAGGCCGCGGCCGACTCCTCCGTCGCGATGGTGACGAGGTCGCCGGCCGCCCCCACGGCATCCCCGACGCTCGAGATCTTCGCTGCAAGAGCCACGACGTCGTGGCGACGGATGCGCGCGTGCTCGTCACGGGCGAGCCTGCGGGCCAGACCGACGTGCGACTGGGCCGCCCGCGCGGCGTACAGCGCCATCGGCGGGTCGACCCCGTCGCGCCGGGTGAGCAGGTCGGCGACGGCCTCGACCGACGGGGTGCGCAGGCGAACGTGCCGCGAGCGCGAACGGATCGTGATGATGACGTCCTCGACGGAGGGAGCGCACAGCATCCACACCGACCGGGGAGTGGGCTCCTCGAGAGCCTTGAGCAGTGCGTCGGCCGCGCGCTCGGTGAGGCGGTCGGCATCCTCGACGATGATGATCCGGTAGCGGCCGACGGACGGGCTCCTGGCGGCGAGCTGCACGAGGTCGCGCGCCTGCTCGACCTTGATCGTCAACCCTTCGGTCGCGATGACGTCGACGTCGGCGTGGGTGGCCTCCAGCGCCGTGCGGCACTCGCGACAGGTGCCGCAGCCACCGTCCGGGCAGAGCAGGGCGGCAGCGAAGGCGCGGGCCGCCACCGAGCGACCCGACCCGGGCGGGCCGGTGAACAGCCAGGCGTGGGTCATCGCCGCGGGGGTTGTCACCGCGTGCTCCAGCGTCGCGACGGCCACCTCCTGACCGATCACGTCGCGCCAGACGCTCACGGCGCAGCACCCGGGTCTGCGGCCACGAGGCCCGTCGCCTCGAGTCGGGCGAGCACCTGCTCGTGCAGGCGCTCCGGGGGCTGCGTGCCGTCGAGGACGAGGTAGCGGTCCGGGTGCTCGGCCGCCATCGTGAGGAAGTGGTGGCGAATGGCCTCGTGGAAGGGGTCGGCCTCGGACTCGAGCCGGTCGTGGGTGCCGCCCCGGCGGCGGCGGCCCTCGGCAGCGGTGATGTCGACGATGACCGTG
>JAGNQK010000123.1 GCA_017989115.1 Dermatophilaceae bacterium
CCGCGCTCGCGCGCCCCGCCGCTCACGGCCGCAGCTCCCGCAGGGCCAGCCGCAGGTAGGCGGCGATGTCGGCGTCAGCCGGCGCGGACGCGGCAACCCGCTCCACGGCATCCGAGGACTGCTTGGCAGACCAGCCCAGCCCGACCAGGGCCTCGGTCACCGGTGCCCTCCAGGGCTCCTCACCGGGGCGGGTCACCGCCGAGCCCGCGCCTGCGGCTGGTGCGGCACCTGGGATGGCGCCGACCTTGTCGCGCAGTTCGAGCACGAGCCGCTGCGCCGACTTCACGCCGATGCCGGGGATCGACGTCAGCGCCTTGCTGTCGCCGCTGGCCAGGGCTGCGGCCAGCTCGCTCGGGCCCATGACCGACAGCATCGCCAGCGCCAGCCGGGGCCCGACCCCGGAGACGGTCTGGACGGTGACGAACATGTCGCGCTCTGCGGGCGAGGCGAAGCCGAAGAGCGTCAGGGAGTCCTCGCGCACGACGAGCGTCGTCGCGAGGGAGACCTCGGCGCCCCGACGGCATCCGGATGCCGTGGTGGGCGTGGTGTGCACGAACATGCCGACGCCGCCCACCTCGACGACGACGTGGTCGAGACCGACGTGGGTGACCTCACCACGCACCGAGGCGATCATCGCCGCCCCTGCGCCGCCGCGAGGGCGTCGAGGCGGGCGAGCTGGGCGCCGCGCCACGCGTGGCAGATCGCGAGGGCCAGGGCGTCCGCGGCATCCGCGGGGCGCGGCGCGACCTCGAGGCCGAGGATGCGGGTGACCATGGCGGTGACCTGAGCCTTGCCTGCGCGGCCGGAGCCCGTCACGGCGGCCTTGACCTCGGTCGGGGTGTGGAAGACGACGGGGATGCCGCGCTTGGTCGCCGTGAGCAGCGCGACCGCGGTGGCGTGGGCCGTGGTCATGACGGTGGTGATGTTGGTGTCGGCGAAGACCCGCTCGACGGCCACGACGTCGGGTTCGTAGCGGCCCAGCCAGGTGTCGAGCTCGCGCTCGAGGTAGACCAGCCGCTCCCCCGGGTCGCCGTCGCTCGGGGTCCGTACGACACCGACGGCGACCATCGCGGCCTTGCCGGGGCGACCGTCGACGACGCCGAGACCACAGCGGGTCAGGCCGGGGTCGACTCCGAGCACGCGCACGAGCGGGGTCCCTTCGACGGTGGGCGGCGGTTTAGAACACCTGTTCGGGACGACACGCTACACAGCGAAGGCCCGCGGGGTGTGCAGCAACACGCGCAGCCCGCCTTGCTCACTCCTCGTCGAGCTGGGCGAGCACGTCGTCCGGGATGTCACCGTTGGCGAAGACGTCCTGCACGTCGTCGGAGTCCTCGAGGGCCTCGATGACGCGGATCATCTTCGTGGCCCCGTCGAGGTCGAGCGGCACCTGGAGGTTCGGCACCCACGAGGCCTCGGCCGAGTCGTAGTCGACCCCGGCCTCCTGCAGCGCCGTGCGCACGGCGACGAAGTCACTGGCCTCGGAGATGACCTCGAAGGACTCCCCGAGGTCGTTGACCTCGTCGGCCCCGGCCTCGAGGACGATCTCGAGGATGTCGTCCTCGGTCTTGTCCCCCTTGGGCACGATGACGACCCCCTTGCGGTCGAACACGTAGCTCACCGATCCCGGATCGGCGAGCTGGCCGCCGTTGCGGGTCAGGGCGGTGCGGACCTCGGCAGCCGCCCGGTTGCGGTTGTCGGTGAGGCACTCGATGAGCACCGCGACGCCGCCGGGGGCGTATCCCTCGTAGGTGATGGTCTCCCAGTTGGCCCCACCCGCGGTGGCGCCCGACCCGCGCTTGACCGCGTTGTCGATGTTGCTGTTGGGGACGGAGGACTTCTTGGCCTTCTGGATCGCGTCGTAGAGGGTCGGGTTGCCCGCAGGGTCACCGCCACCGGTGCGCGCGGCCACCTCGATGTTCTTGATGAGCTTGGCGAAGAGCTTGCCGCGCTTGGCGTCGATCGCCGCCTTCTTGTGCTTGGTGGTCGCCCACTTGGAGTGGCCGCTCATGAACGCTCCCTCTGGTCTGGCGCGGCGGGGCCCGTGGTGGCCCCGTGCGCCGTGGCGGTGTGCTGCCGAACGATGTCGACGAAGAACTGGTGGACGCGGTGGTCGCCGGTCACCTCCGGGTGGAACGAGGTGACGAGCAGGTCACCCTGCCGCGCGGCGACGATCCTACCCGCGGCCGGTCCGTGCTCGACCCGGGCCAGCACCTGCACCGACTCGCCCGCGTCCTCGACCCAGGGTGCCCGGATGAAGACGGCGCGCACCGGCTCGCCGCCGAGCTCGCGGATGTGCAGGTCCTCCTCGAAGGAGTCGACCTGGCGCCCGAAGGCGTTGCGCCGCACGGTGATGTCCAACCCGCCGAGGGTCTGCTGGTCGGGGCGGGCGTCGGCGATCCGGTCCGCGAGCATGATCATCCCGGCGCACGACCCGTACACCGGCATCCCGGCGGCGATCCGCTCGCGCAACGGCCCTTGGAGGCCGAAGGCGCGCACGAGCTTGTCCATCGTCGTCGACTCCCCGCCGGGGATGACGAGGCCGTCGACCTGGGCCACCTCCTCGGGCCGCCGGACCGTGATGGTGCGGGCGCCGCTGATGCGCAGGGCCACGACGTGCTCACGCACGTCACCTTGGACTGCGAGGACGCCGATGAGGGGGATGCCGGTCACGACCGATGAGCGTACGTCCTCGCCTCGCGTGTCTGCTGCCAGCGTCCGGCGTTGCGGTCGCTGGAACAGCCAAGATGCCGGACGCAAGCCGATACCGTCAGGTCATGTCGTCAGCGCTGACCGAACGAGCCCGCGAGCTCGATGTCCTGCACGCCGCCACCGACCTGCGCGGCCGGTTCCGCCTTCCCGCCGGGGTCATCTACCTCGACGGCAACTCGCTGGGAGCACTGCCCCAGGGTGTCGCCGAGGCCGTGGCCGACGTCGTGCACCGCCAGTGGGGCAACGACCTCATCGCGAGCTGGAACGATGCGGGCTGGTGGGAGGCACCCGCCCGGGTCGGCGATGCCATCGGCGCCCTCATCGGCGCGGCACCCGGCCAGGTCGTCTGCACCGACTCGACCTCGGTGAACCTCTACAAGGCCGTGGTCGCGGCCGCGCGGATGCGCCCGGGCCGCCGGGTCGTGCTCACCGATCCCGACTCCTTCCCCACCGACCTCTACGTCACGGATGCCGCGGCGCGCGATGCCGGGCTGGTCGTCGAGCGGGTCTCCCCCGCGGATGCCGTGGCCCGGATCGCGCAGGTCGGCGACGACCTGGTGCTCGCCTCCTACTCGTCGGTGGACTACCGAACCGGCGAACTGTGGGACCTCGCGGAGATCACCCGGGCTGCCCACGAGGTCGGCGCCCTGGCCTGCTGGGACCTGTGCCACTCCGCCGGGGTGCTCGACGTCGGCCTCGACGAGCACGGCGCCGACCTGGCCGTCGGCTGCGGGTACAAGTACCTCAACGGCGGCCCGGGCGCGCCGGCGTTCATCTACGTCGCGCACCGCCACCAGGACGACTTCGACCAGCCGCTGTCGGGCTGGAACGGACACGCCACCCCCTTCGCGATGGCCCCTGACTTCGTTCCCGCGCCCGGCATCACCCGGGCCAGGGTCGGCACCCCGCCCCTCATGGGGATGCTGGCCCTCGAGGCTGCGTTGCGGGCCTACGACGGGGTCGACCCGGCGGTGGCGCGCGAGCGCTCGCTCTCGCTCACCGGCTTCTTCCTCGAGTGCCTGGACGACCTCGTGCCCGGACTCGAGGTGGCGACTCCCCGCGAGGACGCGCACCGCGGCTCGCAGGTGAGCGTGCGGCATCCACAGGCGTATGCCGTCGTCCAGGCGCTCATCGCCCGCGGCGTCGTGGGCGACTTCCGCGAGAGTGACATCGTGCGTCTGGGCTTCGCGCCGCTCTACCTCACCCACGCCGACGCGCTCGCCGCTGCGGAGCACCTGCGCGACGTCATCGAGGGCCGCGAGTTCGAGCGCGAGGAGTTCGCCACCCGCGCCACCGTCACCTGACCCCGGCTTTCCCTCCCCATGAGGAAAGCCCGAGGTTCGCAGGGGAAGCCTTCCCCGGTGAACCTCAGGCTTGCCGTGCGAAGCCGACGAGCGACTACCAGCCGCGCTCGGCGAGGCGGTGCGGCTGCGGGATCTCGTCGACGTTGATGCCGACCATGGCCTCACCCAGGCCACGGGAGACCTTGGCGATGACGTCGGGGTCGTCGAAGAAGGTCGTCGCCTTGACGATCGCCTCGGCCCGCTGCGCCGGGTTGCCCGACTTGAAGATGCCGGAGCCGACGAAGACGCCCTCGGCGCCGAGCTGCATCATCATCGCGGCGTCGGCCGGGGTGGCGATGCCACCGGCGGTGAAGAGCACCACCGGGAGCTTGCCCGCGGCGGCGACCTCCTTGACGAGCTCGTACGGGGCCTGCAGCTCCTTGGCCGCGACGTAGAGCTCGTCCTCGGGCAGGTTCTGCAACCGACGGATCTCCTGGCGGATCTGGCGCATGTGCGTCGTCGCGTTCGAGACGTCGCCGGTGCCGGCCTCACCCTTGGAGCGGATCATCGCCGCACCCTCGGTGATGCGGCGCAGCGCCTCGCCGAGGTTGGTCGCACCGCAGACGAAGGGCACCGTGAAGGCCCACTTGTCGATGTGGTTGGCGTAGTCCGCCGGGGTCAGCACCTCGGACTCGTCGATGTAGTCGACCCCCAGGCTCTGCAGCACCTGCGCCTCGACGAAGTGGCCGATGCGGGCCTTGGCCATGACGGGGATCGAGACGGCGGCGACGATGCCGTCGATCATGTCGGGGTCGCTCATCCGCGACACGCCACCCTGGGCCCTGATGTCGGCGGGCACCCGCTCGAGGGCCATGACGGCGACGGCACCGGCATCCTCGGCGATCTTGGCCTGCTCGGCGTTGACGACGTCCATGATGACGCCACCCTTGAGCATCTCGGCCATGCCGCGCTTGACGCGGGTGGTGCCGGTGCCGGGGGCGCTCTGCTGCTCAGTCATGGCGCCAAGTGTAGGTCCGCGGCGACGGTGCTCGAACCGCTGTCCGGACACCCTCAGCCCGGGCTCAGGCGGGCAGGGCCAGCGGGACGTCGTCGTCGAAGACGACGAGCTCCGGAAGGGCGGCGTGACCGGCCAGGCCGAACCAGCGCACGGTGCGCTTGGCCCGCACGCGGCGCACGTCGCGCACGGCGTCGTTGTGGAAGCGCCGGGCCAGCTGGACCCGCAGCACGCTGGCCGCGACCCGGTCGAGCTCGTCGATCACGAACTCGTCGCCGGCGGCCCGCAGCTCCACCACCACCTCACCCGGCAGGGCCGCCGCCAGCGCCGCCGTGAGGTCGCTCTCGACGTGTTCGCGACCCCCGAAGTGCTGGCCGTCGAGCAGGTCGTCGGTCACCGGCTGCTCCGTGGTTCGCTCGAGCGACTCGGTCGCGGCGTCGGCGATGAGCAGGGCACTGGCCGGGTCGAGGACGCCGCTGTTCGCGAGCTCGAGCGCGGCCTCGGCCCGCCGGATCAGCTGTGCGTCCAGCGCGGACATCGCCCCTTCGACCTTGGCGTGCAGCCGGTCGAGCCGCGCGGCGGAGTACGACAGGTACCAGGCGGCCACGAGCAGGACGATGACGACGAAGGTCGCGATCTGCAGGGTGTCGTTCATCAGTTGCCGCCTCCCGGGACGCCGCGTACGAGCCGGCCCCACAACCCCTGGGGTGCGGGTTCATCGGGTTCGGCGTCGGCGCCGGCGATCACGGTCTCGTAGACGGCCATCACCTTCGCGGCGACGACGTCCCAGTCGAAGACCCTCGACCTCGCCCGCCCGGCGACTCGCAGCGCCTCACGCCGGGCCGGGTCCGCGAGCAGCGCCAGCAGCGCCTGCGCCAGGCCCTGCGGGGACCCGGTCTCGAAGAGGATGCCGTTGGCGTCACCGTGCGCCGGCGTCGCACCGACGTCGAGGACGGCCGCGAACGCGGGCAGGTCGGACGCGACGACCGGCGCCCCCGCGGCCATCGCCTCGACGAGGACGATGCCGAAGCTCTCACCCCCGAGGTGCGGGGCGACGTACGCGTCGACCGACCTCAGCAGCGAGGCCTTGTCGTCGTCGGTGACCATGCCGAGCATCACCGTCGCCGCAGCCGCCCTCGGGTCCGCGACCTTCAGCAGGTCGGAGGCGTCCCCGGGCCCCGCGACGAGCAGGCGGATGCCGGGGTGCACCTCGAGCAGCGCCGGCATCGCCTGGAAGGCGATCGCCAAGCCCTTGCGGGGTTCATCGACCCGTCCGAGGAAGGCCAGCGTGGGCGCCTCGGGGGTTCCAGCCCACTCCGGCCGCACCGGTGCCAGGGCGAACGAGTCGACGTGCACCCCGTTGGGGATGATGAAGGCCATTCCCCCGAGGTGGCGCTGCACGGTGCCGAGGGCGTCCTCGGACACGGCGATCCGCCCGCGGATCTTCTCCAGCGAGGGCCGCAGCAGGGGGTGCGCCGCGTGCAGCGCCCGGGAGCGGATCATCGCGGAGTGGAACGTCGCGACGACGGGTTCGGTCGAGGCCCACAGCGCCACGAGGGACACCGAGGGGTTCAGGGGTTCGTGCAGGTGGAGCACGTCGAAGTTCCCGGCCTCGAGCCAGCGGCTGACCCGGGTGGACGTGGCGGGGCCGAGGGTGACCCGGGCCACCGACCCGTTGTAGC
>JAGNQK010000124.1:0-1595 GCA_017989115.1 Dermatophilaceae bacterium
GTAGAGAGGCCGCGGAATGCGCAGGAACGCGGCCAGGGTCCGGTCGCCGGTCTGGCCACCGTCGCCGACCGCGACCGCACCCCCACCGGTCGCCTGCGAGGCGTGGGCGCGCATCGACGCCCGCTTGGCCACGATGTGCTTGCGCACGTCGATGCGGTGGGTGATGTCGGCGCGGGCGGTGAAGGCCCGCTCGAACGACGTCGGGTCGAACTCGGCCGGGAACCGGTAGACCCGGGCGACCGCACGGATGGCCCGGGCGATCGTGTCGCGCGGAACGGTCGCCTCGAGCACGCGGGGGGTGCCGGCGATCACGGCAGCCCGCGCACCCACCTCGTGCACGCGCACGTGGTCGCGGTGGCCGTAGCCGCCGTTGGCGTCGTAGGAGATGAGCAGGTCGGCGCGTTCGGTGCGCAGGATCGCCGCGAGTCGCTCGGCGGCCTCCTCGAGCGGGGCCCGGGTGAAGCGCACCTGCCCCGGCACGTCAGGTTCCGGCTGCGGGCCGCTGCCGCTGTCCGCATAACCGAGCCACTCGACGCGGGCCACGCCGAGCACCTCCGCCGATTCTCGCGCCTCGGTCAGACGCCGACCGCCGAGCTGCCCGTCGGCGCGCAGCTCGGCCGCTGCCAGCCCGGCCCCGCCATCGGTGGCGAGCACGAGGACGACACGGTGGCCCTCGCTGGCAAGGCGCGCCATCGTGCCGGCCGTCAGCAGGGCCTCGTCGTCGGGGTGGGCATGGAACGCCACGATCGTTGCGGACATCGCCGCCCATCCTCGCGCATGGCAGGCTGTCCGCTCGTGAAGGTCGCCATGCTCTCTGACTGCTACCCTCCGCGCCTCGGCGGGATCGAGAGCCAGGTCCGCGACCTCTCCCGCCACCTCGTGGCCGCCGGACACGAGGTCGAGGTCTTCACGGCCACCCCCGGACCTGGTGGCGAGCGCGGCGGCGCGACCGAGCGCGGTGACGACGGCGTGACCGTGCACCGGCACGCGTGGGGTGTGCCGGGCGGCATCCCCGTCAACCCGTTCGCCCCGCCGGAGATCCGCCGACGGCTGGATGCCGGGGGTTTCGACGTCGCGCACGCCCACCTGGGCGTCGTGAGCCCCTTCGCGACCGATCTCGTGCCGGTCGCGCTGGAGGTCGGTCTTCCGGTCGCGGCCACGTTCCACTGCGTCATGGAGCGGTCCGCGGTGGTGTTCCGGGCGATCGGGCACCTTGATCGCTGGGCCCGGCGTGGCGTGGCGCTCAGTGCCGTGTCGACGATGGCTGCCCAGCGGGTGTCCGCCGCTGCCCGCGGAGCCCGCGTCGAGGTGGTGCCCAACGGCGTGGATGCCGCGTGGTGGCACCCGGGTGGTGCCGCCACGGCATCCGCGCACCACGACGGCTCCGTGCACGTCGTCTCCGCGATGCGGTTGGTGTCGCGAAAGCGACCGCTCGCGATGCTGCGGGTGCTCGAGCAGGCGCGCGCCGTGCTGGATCCTGCGGTCGCGCTGCGCGCGACGATCGTCGGTGAGGGGCCGCAGCGTCGGGTCATGGAGCACCGGCTGCGCGCTCGCGGGCTCACCTGGGTCCAGATGCCCGGTCGGGTGGACAAGGA
>JAGNQK010000124.1:1695-6676 GCA_017989115.1 Dermatophilaceae bacterium
CGCCTGCTGCTCACGCAACTGGCTCCACGGACCGGTGCTGCCGGGCGGTGGAACCTGCCCGGCGGCGGCGTCGATCCCGGCGAGTCCCCGGTCGACGCGGTCGTGCGCGAGGTGGCCGAGGAGACCAGCCAGGTCGTCGACGACGTCCGGCTGATCGACGTCATGACCCAGCACTGGGTGGGCCGGTCCGCGCGGGGGTTGGAGGACTACCACGCGGTGCGGGTGCTGCACACGGCCCGGTGCGCCACGCCGACCCACCCCGTCGTGCATGACGTGGGTGGGTCGACGAGTGACGCGCGCTGGGTCGCCCTGGACGACCTGACGTCGGTCGAGCTCGTGGCGAGCGTGCCGGTCGCGCTCCGTGCCGCCGGGCTCGCCTGAGGCCACGGCTCAGTCACGCTTCTGCCGCGGCTCAGCCGCGGGTACGGCTGCTGCGCAGTCCGATCGCGCCGATCACGACGACGAGCAGGCCCGCCGCGACGACGGTCCACGGGCCGAGCTGGGTCCACGGCACGGCGACGTCCGTCAGCTGCGTGAACAGCGTCGTTGACGCGAACAGCAGCCCGAGCAGCCCGAGCACCACCGCGAACGGGGCAGGCCCCTCGAGGTACACGGGTTCGGGGAGCGCGGGTGCCTGGGTGGCGGGTGCGTGGGAGGCGCTGGTGGCAAGGCTGTCGTCGGGCGTGCCCGGGGTGGCGGGTGTGCTCGGGGTGGTGGGGATGCTCATCACTGCTCCTGGATGGTGATCTGGCCGAGTCCGAGCTCGGCATCGACGATGACCTGGACGGGGGTGTCGCCGACCCGCACGGTCTTCTTCTGGTCCTGGCCGCCGGAGTTCCCGGAGGTGTCGGTGCTGGTTCCCGTCCCTCCGATGTGCCTGATCTCGCCGAACCCGACGCTGGCGTCGACCCGGGCGTCGAGCCCGTCCGGCACGAGGATGGTCAGTTCACCTGCGCCCATGTTGACCTCGATGGTCTGGGGGGTGATGCGGGGGTCGGGAGTGATCATCGAGCCGAGGTCGAGGACGGCGTCCCCGGCCCCCAGCTCGAACGCCGTCACGCCGGTTGCGGGAACCGGGCTCCACGTGCGCTCGCCGACCCCGTTGCTCGTCTGCACCCTCGCGTCGATGAGCGAGATGGCGAGCAGTCCGGCCAGGCAGAAGGCGAGGAAGCCGCTGAAGCCGGAGGCGCGACCGCGCAGGCCGAGCGCGAGCACGACGAGGCTCACGCCGGTGAGAGCGATGAGAAAGCCCAGGGTCGATGCACTCCCGGGGAAACCTGTCGGGTCGTGGAGGGCGACCCCCAGGCCGATGCCCGCGATGGCGATGCCGAGGGACACCAACCCGATGAAGGCGCTGGGCCGGCGTCGGCGCGGTCGCGGCGGCGGGGGCGGGGCCACCGGCCGCGGGGGCGCCGGCGGTGCGGGGTAGCCACCGTAGGGAGCCTGGTAGCCGCCGTAGGGTGCCGCGTACTGGTGAGGGGCCGACGGGGTGTACCCGCCGTAGGGGGCGGTCGTGTCCGTCGGAGACGTGGAGGCCGTGGGGGCCGTGGCGGACGTGGGGGCAGGTGCGGACATGGTTCCTCCTGGGGGCATGGGCATGGGGGGTGGTGGCGAGCCGCCGAAGGTGCCGCGCCGGTTCAGCACGAACCACGCGACCAGCGCGACGGGGATCAGCCACAGGGGGACGATCCACCCGTCCCCGGACCCGGCCGACGCGATGCCGCCGAAGACGAGGAGGCCGGCGACGACGAGCAGCACGATGGCCCCGACGTCGCCGTGCCTGATGGCGCGCTCGGCGAGGATCTCGCCGCGCAGGTCGGGCAGGAGGAGCCACAGCAGGACGTACGCGGTGATTCCGATGCCTCCGACGAAGGCCAGGATGATCGCCGCCGCCCTGATGAGGATCGGGTCGACGCCCAGCCGGCCGGCCAGCCCCGAGCACACGCCGCCGAACCAGCGGCGCTCGGTGTCACGAACGGGGCCCAGACCTCGCAGCCGGGCGAAGGAGTCGTCGAGGAATGAGGAGCTCGATGGGGGCGGGGGAGCGCCTGCACCGGGTTCGGTCGAGGGCGGGTTCTGCGTCATGGCCCCAGCCTCGCCCGCCAGCAGCTGCTGCCGCCATGAGGGTCGACCCTGAGGCCCCCCTGACCGCACCCCTGAGCGACCCCTGTCGGGGGCCCCGTGCGGCTCCCGGTACGTCAGGATGGGGGCGTGCCCACACCGTACGAACCCGCAGCCGCGCATCCGCGCGCCGGGATGCCGCCGCGCCCGGAGGTGAGCGGCCCGCCTCGGCCGCCGCTGGTCAGGGCCCGGGGCCGGGGCTGGACCCCCGGAGTGTGTGCGGCGATCGCCCGCCACCTCGGCCTGTCACCCAAGGCGGTGCGGTGGAGCTTCGTCATCCTCACTGCCTTCGGTGGCGCAGGAGTCGTCGCGTATGCCTTCCTGTGGGCGCTCACCCCGGAGGGTGATGTCGTGGATGACGGAACCGGCCAGGTCGCGGTCGCCTCCGATCGGCGCCAGTGGGGTTCGCTCATCCTCATCGGCGCGGCGCTGGTGCTCGTCGGCGGCGTGCTCGTCCTGCCGATCCTCGGGGGCTCGCTCATCGGGTCGGTCCTGCTGCCGCTGTTCACCATCGCCGTCGGGGCGATCGTCGCGTGGTCCAACCTCGACGAGGCCCAGCGTTCGCGTTGGCTGGAGTCCGGTACCGGGCCGAACCGCTTCGGCTGGATGCGCGTGGCCCTCGGCGTGGGTCTCACCGTCACCGGCATCCTCGTGCTCGTGACTCGTGGCCAGTCCTTCTCGGCCGTGTGGGACGCGCTGCTCGCGGCGATCGCCGTGCTCGTCGGCGCCCTGATCATCGCGGCACCGTGGGCTATGCGCCTGTGGGGTGATCTGCGGCGGGAACAGGTGGCTGCGGCGCGGGCAACCGAGCGGGCTGACATCGCGGCACACCTGCACGACTCGGTGCTCCAGACCCTGGCCCTGATCCAGCGCCAGTCAGGCGACGCCGCGGCCGTCACCCGTCTCGCCCGGGCCCAGGAGCGCGAGCTTCGGACCTGGCTCTACGACGGGCCCCAGGGGTCACAGTCGACCCTGGCTGCCGCGGTCACCGAGGTCGCCCACGAGGTCGAGGACCTCCACGGGCAGGTCGTCGACCTCGTCGTCACCGGGGACCGGCCCTACGAACCCCACGGGGCGGCGCTCACCCAGGCGCTGCGCGAGGCCCTGCTCAACGCGGTGCGCCACGGTCGTGCCCCCGTGACGGCCTACGTCGAGATCGGGCCCTCCGGGGTCGAGGCCTTCGTGCGCGACCGCGGGACCGGCTTCGACCTCGACGACGTTCCCGCCGACCGGCTCGGCGTGCGACAGTCGATCCTCGGGCGGATGGAACGGCACGGTGGCAGCGCCCGCGTGCGCCGCCGCGACGACGGAACCGAGGTGGAGCTGCGGCTGCCACCCCTTCAAGGAGATCAGCCATGACCACGACCCGAGCACCCTCCGGCACCTCTCCCCGTCCCGCGGTGAGGGTGGTGCTCGTCGACGACCACCGGATGTTCCGCGCCGGGGTTCGTGCCGAGCTCACCGAGGCGATGGCCGCTGCCGGAGGGGCAGCCGCGTGTGAGTTCGTCGGGGAGGCACCCGATGTCGACACCGCGATCGCGGTCATCCGGGCCGAGCGTCCGGACGTCGTGCTCCTCGACGTGCACCTGCCCGGTGGCTCGGGCAACGGCGGCGCCGACGTCATCCGCGGCTCCTACGGGGTCGAGACCGACGCGGGGGCGCCGGTGCGCTTCCTCGCGCTCTCGGTCTCGGATGCCGCGGAGGACGTCATCGCCGTCATCCGCGCCGGGGCGCGGGGGTACGTGACCAAGACCATCGGGGCCCGCGACCTCATCACCGCCATCCGGCGGGTCGCGGACGGGGATGCCGTGTTCTCGCCCCGGCTGGCCGGCTTCGTCCTCGACGCCTTCGGGGCGGCCGCCGGTGAGATCGCCGAGGTCGACGAGGAGCTCGACCGGCTCTCGGCACGCGAACGTGAGGTCATGCGCCTCATCGCCCGCGGCTACCAGTACAAGGAGGTCGCCAAGGAGCTGTTCATCTCCGTGAAGACCGTCGAGACCCACGTGTCGTCGGTGCTGCGCAAGCTCCAGCTGTCCTCGCGCCACGAGCTGACGGCGTGGGCCATGGGGCGGCGCCTGCTCTGAGTTCCGGGTCTCCTAGGCTGCTCCCATGGAGATCGTCGAACACCTGCTCGTCCTCGTCCACCTGCTCGGCATGGCCGCGATCGTCGGCAGCGCCGTGTTCGTCGCCCGCGGGACGGTGACGCCCGCCCTGGTCTGGGGTGCACGGGCCCAGCTGGTCACGGGCCTGATCCTCGTCGGTCTGGCCGAAATGGATGACGGCGACGTCAACCACGCCAAGATCGGGGTCAAGCTGGTCGTCGCGATCGCCGTCGCGGCCTGCGCCGAGATCGCGGCCGCGAAGGGGAAGAAGGGTGACGCGCGTCCGCAGCTCGTGACGGCAGCGGGTGCCTTGGCGCTGCTCAACACCGCGATCGCCGTCCTCTGGTGAGTCGCGGGCACTGATATTGGTGGCCGGTCAGGACTGAAGGAAGTCGGCCACGCGGTCCTTGGGTCGGCCGATGATCGCCCGATCGCCCTTGACCAGCACGGGCCGCTGAAGCAGTCGTGGGTGCTCCACGAGCACCGCGATGATCTGCTCGCGGGTCTGCACGTCGGCGTCGGTGAGCCCGCTCTGGGTGAAGAACGCGTCGCGGCGCACGAGATCGGTTGGGGGGTCCTCGAGCTTGTCGAGCAGGTCGGCCAGTGCGGCGGCGTCCAGAGGCTGCTTGAGGTACTCGACGACGTCGGCGGCCACGCCGGCTGAGGCCGCGGCCTCCGTCGCGAACCGCGAGGTCGAGCAGTTCCGGTTGTGCAGGATCGTCACGTCACTCATGGCGACACGGTAGCCCTCTCGGTCA